>CAWKEZ010000076.1:0-38322 GCA_963848545.1 uncultured Thermoleophilia bacterium | reverse complement strand
TCGTCCGCGGTTGAAGCGCATCACCCTCGGCACCTGCTTGAGCGCGTTGCGCACGTAGCTCTTGCGCAGGCGCGCGAGGTCGAAGTCGTAGGCCTTGATCTGCTCGGGGCGTTCGGGGATCACGATCACGGTGCCCGGCTTGTTCTCGGCCGGGTCGCCGCTGCGCACCTCCACGCCCATCTCCTTGGCGAAGTTGAGCTGCGCCCAATGGTGCTTGCCGGCGCCCGTGTACTCCGTCTCCTGCACTACCACGGTGGCGTCGCGGGGCAGCTCGCGCGCCAGGCTGAAGGCGGCGGTCATGGCCGTGTTGCCGGCCGGGCCGCGCTCGAGCCCTTCGAGCTTGCTCATCGCCTCGGTGATGTAGAACACTTCGCCTTGCGCGACGGTGAGGTAGCGGTCGATGTAGCGCAGCGGACAGGGCCGCGTTGCGCGGCACGTCGGCGCGGTCTGGCCAGGTGGCGAACGGCACGCCGAAGCCGGTGTGGCCGGTGGTGAAGCTCTTGCGGTTGAAGTCGGTGTCGCTCGCCATGTGCAGGCCGCTCAGGTCTACGGAAGCGCTCACGATCTGCGTGTCGGTGGCGCCGGACCGTTTAAGGCCGCGCGCCGTGCCGGTGGTGTTGCCGCCGCCGGCGTGCGTGATCACACAATGCGTGGGCGACGCCCCGGTGAGCGCCGTCATCTCCTCGGCGATCTCCAGGCCCAGCGTCTCTATGCCGCTTACGCCGAACGAGCTGTAGAGCGAGGCGGCGAAGTAGTTCCGGTTCTGCTCGAGCAGCTCCACCATGTGGAAGAACAGCTCGGGGCCGACCGTCATCTGGATGACCTCGGCGCCGAACGCCTCGCAGATGCGGCTCTTCTCGACGATCTCTGGCTGGCCGACGTGGCGGCTGTCGAAGATCTCCTGGCAGATGATCCGCACCGGAGGCCGTAACGCGCCGCCTGGCTGCTGACGGCGGCGCCGTAGTTGCCCGACGTGGCCGCGATGACGACCTCGTACCCCTTCTCCCTGGCCACGTGGATGCTCACGGTGGCGCGCCGATCCTTGAAGGCGCCCGCCATGTTGGCGGCCTCGTCTTTGACGAAGATGCGGGCACCCTTGCCCGCCGGGCTGATCGACCTCGCAAGGTCCGTGAGGTTCCTGAGCTCGAGCAGCGGCGTGTGGCCCACTCCGGCCCTGGTCTGGATGCTCACGATGTCCTGCAGGCTGTAGCCGTGATCGCTCATCATGCCTTCGTAGTCGAAGGCCACCGGGCTACGCTCGAAGACGCTGTAATCCATGCCCAGGGCGCGGCGCATGATCTCGCCGCGGCGCGCCATGATCTCGTCGAATCGAGTGGCCATCAGGCACCCGCCTTGCGGTACTCCGCGAGCCGGGCACGCAGGTCTTTGCCCACGTGCGAGAGCTCGGAGATAGGGTTGCCAAACGTATGGAAGTAGCCAGGGTTGATGGCCGACAACCGGCCACTCACGAGTCGGCCGGTCATGGTCTCCACGGTGGCCTCATCGCCTGCCGCGGCGGGGCCTTGGGCGAAGCCCTTGATCCACATGCGCAGCGGCTTCTCGGCCGTGTCGGGCGGCAGGTTCTGGGAGCGGTCGGCCGGCTCGAGGAGCACGCTCTCCACCTCGACCCAGTCGCCGGCCTGGCAGCGGGGTGCGTTAGTCACGATGCACCCCCTCTCAGAGCGTGGGAGCCCAGTAGCGCGGTATCGGCAGGTCGACGACGGTGAGCATGCCGGCGGGCGCCGCGGGCATGAGCTGGATGTAGTTGCCGGCGCTCGCGTAAGTGCCCTTGCCGCCCGGGATCTCGGGGGTGTTGGCCATGTTCACGTTGGGATCGCCGAAGATCTTGATGTAGTCGCCCGTGCCCTGGTCGGCCATCTCCGGATGGATCTGCTGCGGGTGGATGAGGTGGATCTTGAGCTCGCCGTTCATGTAGCCCTTGCCTACCTGTTTGCAGCCGGCCACGTCGCCGGGGGCCACGTGCACGTGCGGCGTGGAGCGCTCCACCTTGGTCACGATGGGCTCGCGCGTCTCAACCACCTCGTCGATCTTCCAGCCCATGGCCTTGGCGATGATGTGGATGCTCTCGGGAAAGCCGATGTGGCCCACGATGGTGCCGTCGGCAACACCCTTCTCGAATTGCTCCACGGTAGTCCCGACGCCCTGGCCGACCATCACGGTGGGGCCAAACGGCGAGAGGTCGTTCACACGGGAGGCCTCGATGGCGTCGACCCGCAGGCAGATGGAGCTCCACATCACGATGAGGGCGTCGAGCACGAAGCCGGGGTTGATGCCGGTACCCAGGATGCTGACGTTGTTCTCCTTGGCGAGGCGGTCGAACATGCCGGCGCGAGCGGGGTCGCTGGCCCATGGGTAGGCGAGCTTCTCGGCGATGCACACCACGTTGCAGCCGGCCTTCACGGCGGGCACCACCTGGGGCTCGATCTCGTCCATGTTGCTCTGCGTATTGATGCACACCACGTCCGGCTTCTGAGCCAGCACAGCCTCGAAGTCGGTGGTCATCTTCACGGCGCACGGGCGGCCCAGCAGCTCGCCGACCTCTTTGCCTTCCTTGGCCGGATTGGTGACGATCACGCCGCACAGGTCGATGTCGTGGGGCCGATCGAGGATGTACCCCAGCAGGCCCTGGCCCATCATGCCGGTGCCCCACTCAGCTACCTTGATCATGTCTTGCTCCTGTTCACAGATGGTCGCGGACGGGCCGCGCGGTTTTTCATTGATGCATACGTAATATGCAGTCACCGGCGTGACTCTACCATGCTCCCAACGGAACGCGAAAGGCGGCTTGGGGGCGCGGCGCGCGCGCCGGACATGGTGGAGGCAGCCGCGGCTACGGTTGGTGAGCGCGGGTGGCGGCGGGGGCGATCGCGGGCTGGTTACGGGCTGGCCGTAAGCTGGCTACGGGCCGGTGCCGCGAGGCGCGCCCTACCGGCGCTCAGGAGGAGCGCGCAGGAGGAGGCTGGTCGACCGTGGTACGCGCAAGGACGGTGAGCGCTGTGCCCATCTGCGCCTCCTTGCTCGGGGGTGGAGCCCCCGGCGGTCACCGGGCGACGCCACGCATGCTACGCGGGGCGGCCACGGGGGTCAACCCTCCTCTGAGGCTCCGGCTCGCCCTGGTCGACCGGCCAGGATGGCCCCGCCCCCGGGGCGCTCTCGTCTGCCTGTATCGCCCGTGCCTCGCGCGCCGCCACCTCTACTTCACGACGCGCGAGCCCGCGCAACTCGTCGTCAACAGGGACGGTAACAACCAGGCCGTCAGCCCGGGCGGCGACGAACTTGATCTCGCGCACGCGCCCACCGACCGCCGCCTCGAGCGCCACCGCGTAGGCCGCGCCCTGCGGTGCGTAGCGCTCAGCCATGCTGTCGCCTTCCGGGTCGCGGTCTGTCTTGTAGTCGACGATCACCCACTCGTCGCCGTCGCGATACAGGAGGTCTATGGAGCCGTTGACGATGACGCCGTCGACGAGCGCCCCGACAGGCAGCTCGCGATGCACTGTGCCGGGATCAGTCGCGGCGGCCGCGGCGGCGGCGCGCACCGGCGCCGCGCGCCAACAGGCGCCGGCCAGCGCGGCTGCCTCGGCAGCGAGGTCGGGATCGCCGAGCTCGAGGGCCACCGGCCCGGCCAGCCGCGCCAGCGAGGCCTCGTCGCTCAGGTCGCACAACTCCATGAGGCGATGAACGGCCGAGCCCAGCGCCAGCGCCCTGGCGCGGCCGGGCGGCGCGCCGGGGCCGCCGCTACGGACCTGCTCGTCAATGTGCTCGAGGTTGCTCGGGCTGGTCGCCAGGGCCGGGCGAGCGGCGCGCACGAGCAGCTCTGCGCGCCCGGCCTGCCAGGCGTCCCGGGCCGCGACCACGGTCGCGACGTCCCGCGCCGCGGCGGGCCGGCTCACGGCCGGCGGCTCCGCCGGCGGCAGTACCAGTAGCCCACCGTCTTCGTACTCCCCGGTGATCTCGGCGGGCGCCGGGAGCGCAGCGCTGAGCGGCGCGAGCATCACGCCGCTGCGCTCCTCGCCCTTCTGCGTCTTGAGAGCGCCGAAGCAGGTGAGCACCAGCCAGTCACGGGCCCGCGTAGCCGCCACGTACAGGAGACGCCGCATCTCGCTGGCCTCCATGAGCTTCTCGCGCTCCCTGAGGTCGGTGTAGGCACGGGGCTCCAGGTCGCGCGCCGCGCCGCCGGGCAGCTCGGGCTTGAGCTTGATCGCCAGGCGGCGCGCGACGCGATCGACGATGGGCTCGCCACCCCCTGCACCGCCGTCCAGCGCCCCTCCCACGAGCACGACGATCGGGTATTCGAGCCCCTTGGCCTTGTGGATCGTCAGCAGGTTGACGACCTCCCCGGCGTCCTCGACCTGGGACTCCTGCTCCGCGCTGGCGTCGCCAGCCTCGCCGGCCCAAGCGAGAAAGGCGCCGAGGCCTCCGCCGCCGGCGCCCGCGAAAGCACGCGCCCGGTCGACCAGCTTCTCGAGGTTGGCGATCGCTTGTTCTGCCCCGCTCCGGTAGACGCCAGTAGCTCGGCCGCGTGCACGCGCCGCAGCAGCTCGGCCGCGAGCTCGTGCACCTCGCGGCCCGCGCGCAGCTCGTGCAGCTCGCGCAGCACCTGGAGCGCCGCCACGATCGGCTCGTGGCTAGCCGGCTGCTCCACGGCGAAGAGGTCGAACCTGCCCCCGGCGGCCCAGAACCGGAAGAGCCGATCGTCGCTGAACCCGAACAGGGTGGAGTGCAGCGCGCCGTACAGCGCCGGACCGTCGCTGGGGTCGTCGATGGCCCGCAGGCAGAGAAGAGCGTCGTCCACCTCGCGGCGCGAGAAGTAGGTCTTGCCGCCGTTGACGCGGTACGGCACAGCGGCCTCGCGCAGGGCGTCCTCGAGGGTCTCGAGGCCCGTGGTGGAGCGATACAGCAGGGCGATGTCGCCCCAACGTGCGGGGCGCCAGCGCTCGCCGGAGGCGCTCTCGCCCGCGGCCCGGTCGGCGTCTTGATCGTGCACCCACCAGCGCGGCGCAGCGGCGCCGCACATCGCGATCAGCAGAGCGGCCAGCGCGGCGGCTTCGTCGCGGCGCGCGGCGTTGGTCGCGCCGGCGGCAGTGCCGTAGGGCCGGCCAAGGAGCACCGCAGCCCTCGCTCCGGGCATGTGCGGCCTGTATGGCTCCACGGGATGGTACGAGGGCTGACGGCCCTCGGCCGCGTCGCTGTTGAAGACGTCGGCGAAAAGGGCGTTGACCAAGCTCACCAGCGCCGGCGTGGTGCGGAAGTTCTGGCTGATGGACACCACGGCTCCCCGACCTTGGGGTTGCCCGGCGATCAGCGCCCTCACCTCGTCGAACATGCCGATGTCGGCGCGGCGAAAGCGATAGATCGACTGCTTGGGGTCGCCCACTACGAAGAGCTTGCCAGGTCTGAGCACCACTTGGCGCCAGTCGGACGCCAGCGGCTCGCGCTCGCACAGCCAGAAGACGATCTCGGCCTGCAGAGGGTCGGTGTCTTGGAACTCGTCGACGAGCACGTAGTCGAAGCGCTGCTGCAGGGCCCGCCGGGCGCCGCGGTCGTTCGCCAAAAGATTACGCAGGCAGCCCAGCAGATCGGTGAAATCGAGGTGCCCCAGGGCGAGCTGCGTGGCTGCGGCCCAGCGCGAGAAGGCGTCGGTCACCGCGAGCGCGAGTCCGGTGAGAAACCCAGCGTACGCATCGCGCAGCTCGACGACGCCGGCCGCCACCGCCCGGTAGCGCTCCTGCATTTCGTCCTTGCCCCCGAGAGCGACGTCCCAGTTGCCCTTGGCGCCCCCCGGGGCTGTAGGCGTGGTCTTCGCGGGCAGCTTGAGGAGCTCCGCGGCCAGCGTGTCCAGATCGCCCGGCGGGTCGTCGGCGAGGCGCTCGCAGGCCGCGACCAGATCGAGGGCGGCACAGCAGCCTTTGTCTTCCTGGTTGATGCAAGCGTCGCCGCAGTAATCACGCAAGTGAGAGAGCTCTCCGACGAGCCCGGCCAGGCCCGCGGCCAGGTCTGGCTCGCCGGGCGGCTCACCCACCGCGTCGATGTCGTAGCGCTCGCCGAAGACCCCCCTTGGGCCCACGGCGAGCTCGCGCAGTGCGCTCAGGCGCACCCCGGCGCGCAGCAGGCGCGCCAGCCAATCTCGCGGGCCCGGCGGATGCGCGCCGGCGACGGCCAGCTCGGTCAGCCACTCCTCCCACAAACGGCCGCGCTCGAGATCGGCGGCGAGCTGGTCGAGTTGCTCGAAAGCCGGATCGACGCCGGCCTCTACGGGGTACTCGCGCAGCAAGCGGCCCGCGAAGCCGTGGATGGTGCTGATCGCGGCATCGTCGAGCGTGTCGAGCGCGGCCTCAATGATCTGGGCTTCGTTTGAGCCGGCGGTCGCGTGTGCCGCGCGCTCCTCGAACTCCTCGCGGATGCGCTGGCGCAGCTCTCCGGAGGCCTTCTCGGTGAAGGTGATCGCCGCCACGGAGTGCACGTCGCCGGTGCCCAGCTCCCCGTCGAGCACGCAGCGCACGAAACGATCGACGAGAACACGCGTCTTGCCCGTGCCGGCGCCGGCCTCGAGCAGAAACGTGGTACCGAGTTCGCCGCAGACGCGCTCGCGCACGTCCTGGTCGCAGACCGGCCGTCGGGGGACGAGCCCGGGCCCGCAGCGAATGGGCCTGTCAGGCGTCACCGGCGGCCTCCTCGCGCACCGGCTCCTGCAGCCGTACCACGCCCGCCAGCGCCTCGTGGTGGCGCTTGCGCTCGCGTGCCCAAGCGGAGACGCCGCAGGCGTAGCGCAAGTCGCAGAAGTCACAGCGACCGCGTGTGCTGCGCGGGAACATTCCGGCCTCGATGAGCTCTACCGCGTCTGCCACCAGCGCGCTAAGGCTCGCGCCGGCGGCGGCCTCGTCGCCCGGCAGCGTCACGTCTTCGAAGCCGCCGCGCCGCGTCACGAGCCGATAGAGAGACGTCACGGTAGCGGGCGCGACGCCGCCCTGCCCCGCAAAGAGCTCGGCGCCGGCCTGGCGCACGGCGAGCTGGTAGATGGGCAGCTGCACGCTGAGTCCCTCTTTGCTGCGGGCCTTCTCGGTGCTGCCCACGCCCGTCTTGTAATCGATGACGCGGGCCCCGGCGGCGGTACCATCCACACGGTCGAGCCGGCCGGCGAAGCCAAGCCGGCGCCCGCCCGGAAGGTCGACGGTAACCGGCCGCCCCAGCGCCGTCCCGAAAGCCCACTCCACAGCCACCGGGCGGCCGTCGGTGTGTGCGAAGACGGGGTCGCGACGCAGCGCTTCACGGAGATCGTCGAGGAGGATCTCGCGGCGTACTTGCCACGAGAGCGCCGCACCGGTAGCGCCACGACGCTCGGCGCGCCGGCAACAGGTCTGCCACGCCTCCTCGCACGCGGCGAGAGCGCCCGCCAGCCCGAGATTCTCGGCGATCACCCTCTGGTAGGCATCCTGCAGGATCTCGTGCACCAGCGTGCCGAGCTCCCTGGCGTCGATGTCGAGCGCGTCGTCTGGCTCATCGGGCGCCTCGAGGTTGAAGACGTCGCGCAGCAGAAAGGCGAACGGGCAGGTGATGTAGCGCTCCAGGCCCGTGGGGCGCATCTCGGCGGCGAAGGGGTGCCGAGCTTGCAGCGCGGCACGGCTTTCGCCGCCGAGCAGCCCGTCCCACGGGCCCGGCACGGGACTGCGCGACGCGCGCCAGGCGCCGAGCCGGCGGGCGGCCGCGGCCTCATCGCCGAGCACCCGCGCCAAGTACGCGCGAGCCGCCGCTGGCGAGCCGCTCGCAGAGAGCGAGAGCAAGGTCGCCGTGTCGCGCTCACGCGCATCAACCCACACGGCGTTGTCCCCGTACACTGCCGAGCCGCCCACACGACGCCATACCGGCGCGAGGGCCGACCCCTCGAGGAACTCCTCGATCCCGACGGGCCGACCGGTGGCCAGCGAGGCGAAGCGCAACAGGAGACGCGACGGCAAGCGCGGCCGCCCGGTGGCGCCGTCGCTGCGCGCCGCCATGAGCACAAGCCGCTTGCAAGCCGCCTCGCAGGCGAAGCCGAACAGCAGGAGCGACTCGGTGGTGCGCTGCTCGGCCAGCGGCAAGCGCACGCCCAGATGCGCGGCGATCTCGCGCCGCGGACGATCGCCGAGGATGGGGTCGGGACGCCCACGCGAGGGAAAGCCGCCCTCGGCGAGCCCCGTGAACACGACGGTGGCAAAGCTGAGGCCGCGCAGCTCGAGCGGAGCGAGCACCGCGACGCCGTCGCGGCCGACGCGGCCGAGTTGCCGGCGCTCGCTCGCCAGCAGCTCGCGCAGCGCGACCGCCACCTCGCCTACGTCGACCTCTTCGGCGAGCAGCGAGTAGCCGCGCAGGCGACGCGCCGCGTCGGCCGTGGCCACGGCGACCTCCGGCGCGAAAAGCGCCTCGGCGGCCTTCGCCAGCAGCTCGGCCCACTGGCCCCAGGTGGCGCGCGCGGGGAAGCTGTCGCAGGCGCGCGCCAGAGCGGCGACGGCGGACTGCAGACTACGTGCCGCCGTGCGGCGCATCTTCGCAGTGACCAGTCTCTCGATCTCCTCGTCATCGTCGGCGTCGGCCTGCGGCCCGTGCGCCTCCAGCTCTTGCACACGACGGTCTAGTCCGGCGCAGCGCCGGCCGAGACGCTCGACCCACTCCCCCAGACCGCTGACCACCCCGGCCTGCCGCGCCTCGTCCAGCCACCAGGCCACGACCCGGCGCCACGCCGCGTCCGCCTGAGGCGGCGCGACGCTCAGCAGATCGACGACCGCGCGGCGGGCGAACGGCTTGCCGGCAGCGGGCGCCAGGCAATCGACCAGCCGCACCAGGGCGCGCGCTCCCACGGCCCGCGCGGGCACCCGGCCGGCCACCGGCACGCCGGTCGCCTCCAGTGCTGCCGTGACACGTTCGGCGTCGTCGGCATGGGGGACCACGATTGCGCACTCCCAGAACGACGCTCCCGCGGCGGCGGCCGCGATGACCTCGCGCACGGCCTCACGTGTCTCGGCGCGCTCATCCGTCACCGACACTACCGCCAGCGTGCCGTCGCCGGACAGCGCCACAGGCGGCGGCGACCCATCGGCCGCCCACCACACCGCCGCAAGCGCCTCGCGATCGCCCTGGCGGGAGCGCGCCGCCAGCGTGCTCTCGTCCAGGCCGGCGGCGACGGCCGTCGAGAGGATCGTGAGCCCGTCTCTCGCGGCGCCGCGCGGCGCCGGCACGAACACGTCGGCGCCATCTGCGATGAGCGCCTCGACGAGGCGCTCCTGAACCTGGTTGAGATCGTACAGGCCGTACAGCACCAAGGCGCCGCGGCAGTCACGCGAGGCGCGGGGCAGGCGCTCGCCGCTGTGTGCAGTGCAACCGCGACGGACGGCAGCCGCGGCGGCCGTGTAGAGCTCCGCGTTGTCGAGCAGGCCGCGGGTCTGCAGCTCGGCGCAGTACGCTCGGTACAGGCGCTCGAGATCGGCCGCTTTGGCGCGAGCACCTTCGCCGGGGGGACCGCCAGAGGCCATCGTCGCCGCCCACGCCGCGCCGGGCGAGACGGCCGCCTGCCGCAGATCGGCGAAGGTCGCGGCCAGAGCTCCGGGCGAAGCGCGGGCGGTCGACGACAGGGCCGAAGTACCGCAGGTCGCGGCGGCACGCACCCACGCACCGCTGAAGGAGGCGCTCGAGAGGGAGACCCGGAGCCCGGTCGGCGGCGCCTCGGCGCCGGCGGTGGCGAGGTCGCGGGCGAGCTCATCGAGCGTCACGAGGCGGCCGCCCGCTAGCGCCCCCAACCGTCGCACCAACAGGTCGCCGACGTGCGTGCGCAGCGCCGACGATCCCACGACGATCGTCAGTGGCCGCAGCGGGGCGCCCTCGCGCAGCTCGCGGACGCGCTCGCATAGCGCCTCCCCGAGCTCGGCAAAGCGGCCGCTCACCAGCAGCCCGCGCTCTTCATGGTCCGAGCCCGTCATACTGGCGGGCAGCGTATCATGCGGCCACGACGGAGAAAGGGATGCCCTCAGGGAGTGAAGGCCCTCACCGTCTCGGCGTGCTCGGGGTAGCGCGTCAGCAGCGACGCCCGTTCGCCCAGCTCGAAGTCGTCGTACTCGAACCCGGGGGTAACGATGCAGCTCACCAGGGCCCAGGCGCGGGAGGCCGGCAGGTGCGGGCCGCCCGCCAAGCGGGCGCCCTGCCAGCTGCCGGCCGGTACCAGTACCTGAGGCTGCAGGGCGGGCGCCGTCCCCGGCGAGCCGCCGGCCGCCGGCGCCGGATCGCCCAGCACATCTGTCGCCAGCTCGCCGCTGGCCGAGATGCGCACGACCTCGAGCGGCAGGCCGCCTTGGAACACCCAGAGCTCGTCGCCAGCGAGCTTGTGCAGGTGACTGGGGGCCGCGGCGGTGACCAGGAAGAGGATGGCGGTAGACGCGGCCCGCGTGCCCCGCGGCGTGCTCACGGTCTCAGCGGCGCGGTACGTCTCGCGAAAGAAGCCGCCCTCGGGATGTGGCGCCAGCTCCAAGGTGGCCGCCAGGTCTGCGGCGGTGGGTCTCATGGGCGCAGCATACCCGGGCCGGCGACGCCAGGCATCATCGGCCTGAGCACCGCCCGGCGCCACGCCGGAGAATGGAGAAGCCCCTCGTCCAGCTGGAACGAGGGGCTCCTCGGTAGCAAGCCGTAAGCCGGATCCTGTCGTTGAGTGGCCATCCATCTAGGCCGCCCGTTGCCGGGCGGCTCGCGCGGCCGAAACCCGGGAGCCTCGGGCGAGCAACCCTCAAACGCTCCCCTATTTGGCCTTGCACCGGGCGGGGCTTGCCGAGCCGGCCTGTCACCAGACCGCTGGTGAGCTCTTACCTCACCGTTTCACCCTTGCCCGCACCTCCGAAGAGGCCGCTGGCGGTCTGCTCTCTGTTGCGCTTTCCCTCGGGTTTCCCCGGCTGGCCGTTAGCCAGCGCCCTGCTCTATGGTGTCCGGACTTTCCTCGACGGGCGCCTCGCGAGCTTCTTGAAGACACGCGACGCGGGTCCGCCGCGGCCACCTGGCTTGCCCCCCGAGTGTACCACCAGTGTACGCTCGCCGGACGCCAGGGAGCGGCCCCGTCTTACGACGACTTCACGCCCCGCAGGGCGGGGCTGAGCTCGGCTGCCGCCGCTTCGTCGAGCAGCCACGTGAGCTTGCCGTGCACGGGAGCAACACCCTGCGCCGGCAGGGCCTCGGGGATCTTCATGCCTTCGAGCACCTCGGCTACCATCCCCGCCTTGGCCGTGCCGCTGGCCAGGAACCACACGCGGCGCGCCGCGTTGATCACCGGGTACGTGACCGTGAGGCGCGCGGAGCCGTCCGGAGCCTGCGTGGCCACGCAGAGACGCTCTTCTTGGGCGAGCGCCGGGCTGTGGGGGAACAGGCTGGCGGTGTGACCATCGCCACCCAGGCCGAGCAAGACCAGATCGAAAACCGGCAGATCGCTCTTGGGCCTCTCCAGGGTCGCCAGGGCACGCAGCTCCTTCTCGTAGGCGAGCGCGGCCACGCTGGGCTCTTCTTCGCCGGCCATGCGGTAGATGTTGGCCTCCGCCAGGGGCACGTGACGGATGAACGCCTGCTGGGCTATCCCGTAGTTGCTGGCTGCGTCGCCGGAGGGCACGCAGCGCTCGTCGCCCCAGTAGAGCCGCACGTGACGCCACGGAACCTTCTGGCTGAACTGCTGGCGCGCCAGCAGCCCGTAGAGGGCGCGCGGTGTCTCGCCGCCGCTCAACGCGGCGGCGAATCTGCCGCGCGCTGCCGCCCCTTCCTGGGCGCAAAGCGCGAACAGCTCGGCGGCGCGTAGCGCCAGTGCGTCCGCGTCTGGCAGGATCTCGATGCTCATCTCGCCTCCCTAGGTGTTGCGTGAGTGTGCGCCGGCCTCACGGCGCGCCCCCCTTCAGCGGTCTGCGCCACGTCTGGCCGTCGCGTGCGATCAGGGCATCGGCCGCCTCGGGTCCCCAACTGCCCGCCTCGTAGATCGAGAGCCCGCGCGGCGGCCCCGTCTCCCACTCCTCAAGGATGGGCCCCATCACGCGCCAGCTCTCCTCGGCCTGGTCGGCGCGCGTGAAGAGTGTCATGTCGCCCTCCATGGCATCGACGAGGACCGTCTCATAGGCGCTGAACGGCAGCTCGTCCAGCGTGCTGCCGTAGAGGTAATCCATGGAGACGTCTTCGAGCTCCATGCCGTGACCGGGCAGCTTTGACTGGATGTGCAGCGAGAACCCTTCGTCTGGCTGCACACGCAGGATGAGCGCGTTGGGCTGCGGGCCGCTGCTCGACTCGGCGTTGCGGAACATGGTCACGGGAGGACGCTTGAACTGGATGGCGATCTCGGTAACGCGGCGCGCCATGCGCTTGCCCGTGCGCAGGTAGAACGGCACTCCCTGCCAGCGCCAGTTGTCGACCAGCAGCTTCACCGCGGCGAACGTCTCGGTGTGCGAGTCCGGCGCCACGCGATCTTCTTGCCGGTAGCCGGTCACCGCGTCACCGTCGATCATGCCCTGCACATACTGGGCGCGCACCGCCCACAGCTCCACACGATGGCGCGAGATGGGACGCACGGCACGCAGTACCTTGATCTTCTCGTCGCGTACCGCATCGGCGTCGAAGGCCACCGGCGGCTCCATGGCCACCAGGCTGAAGAGCTGAATCAGGTGAGGGGTTACCATGTCGCGCAGCGCGCCCGCCTCCTCGTAGTACGGTCCGCGGTGCTCCACGCCCAGCGTCTCGGCGGCGGTGATCTGCACATGGTCGACGTAGCGACGGTTCCACACCGGCTCGAAGATGCCGTTGGCGAAGCGCAGGATCAGCAGGTTCTGCACCGTCTCCTTGGCCAGGTAGTGGTCGATACGGTAGACCTGACGCTCGTCGAACACCTCGGCGATGCCCCGGTTGAGGCGCTGCGCGCTCTCCAGGTCCCGGCCGAACGGCTTCTCGATGACGATGCGCGTCCAGCCTGGCGGCGCCCCGGGACGCGGCGCCTCCAGGCCCGCGGCCCCGGGGCGCGCCAGCCCCGAGCGCCCCAGCTGCTCGATGATGACCTCGAACTGGCTGGGCGGCGTGGCCAGGTAGAACATGCGGTTGCCGCGCGGGTCGCCGCCGGCGTCGAGCTCGTCGAGCAGCGCCGAGAGGCGCTCATACCCCTGGGGATCGTCGAACTGCCCCTGCACGTAGCGCGGTGTCTCCAGCACGCGGTCGCAGAGGGTGCTGTCGACCACTTCCCGGCCGTAGTATCCGTCGATCGCGCGGCGCAGCAGGGTGCGGAAGCCGGCGTCGTCCATGGGCTGACGGCCGTAGCCGACGATCGTGGTGCCGAACGGCAGCACGCCGTGACAGCCGAGGTCGTAAAGGGCCGGCACCAGCTTGCGGTACGTGAGGTCGCCGGTGACGCCGAAGATGACGAGACTACAGGGGTCGGGGTGCCGGGGGCCCCCAAACGGCGACGGCGCGGCGTCGCGCCGCAGCCCGCCTACGCGCAGGCCTTCTTCGAAGCTGTCGCCGCCGCCCTCTTCGTAGCCGATGCCCGGGTCGGGATCTCTGCTACTCACTCCCTCTCCTTGACGGCGTGGCCGCCGAACTCGTTGCGCAGCGCGGCCAGCACCTTGCCGCTGAACGTGTCCGGCTGGCGCGAGCGAAAGCGCATGAACAGGGCCGAGGCGATGGCCGGCATGGGCACGCCGTGCTCGATAGCCTGCTGCACCGTCCAGCGTCCCTCGCCGGTGTCTTCCACATAGCCGGTGATCTGCTCCAGCCCCGGGTCTTTTGCGAACGCGTCCACGGCCAGCTCCAGCAGCCAGCTGCGCACCACACTGCCCTGGTTCCAGAGATCGGCGATGGCCGCCAGATCGAGGTCCCACTCGGTGGCCTTCAGCAGCTCGAAGCCCTCGGCGTAAGCCTGCATAAGGCCGTACTCGATGCCGTTGTGGACCATCTTCACGAAGTGCCCGGCGCCGTGACCACCCATGTAGTCGTGGCCGTGACCGGGCGGCGCCAGCGTGGCGAGGATAGGCTCGATGTGGTCGTAGGCGCTGCGTTCGCCGCCCACCATGAGGCAGTAGCCCACCTCCAAACCCCACACGCCGCCGCTGGTGCCGGCGTCGAGGTAGCGAATGCCGTGCTCGGCGAGGGCCGCGCCGCGCCGCACGTCGTCGCGGTACGGCGAGTTGCCGCCGTCAATGAGGATGTCGCCGGCGCTGAGCAGCGGCACGAGCTCGTCGATGGCCTGCTGCGTGGTGTCGCCGTAGGGGAGCATGAGCCAAATCACGCGGGGCTCCGGCAGCGCGGGCACCACTTCGCGCAGCTCGTGCACCGGCTCGGCACCCTGGGCGCCGAGCTCCTCGGCCTTCGCGAAGGTGCGGTTCCATACCACCACCCGGTGGCCCCCGCGCAACAGCCGCCGTGCCATGTTGCCACCCATGCGGCCGAGGCCGACCATGGCGATATCCATTGAGACCTCCCTCGCTTTCAGCCCGGCCAGCGAGTACCGCACCCGAGCACTATAGTGCCGCCGCGACCAATTCCGCCAAGCGGGCGAGACCTGCCGGCACATCGTCGCCGAGGCATACGCGGAGCGCGCGACAGCCATGCGCCCGCAGGGCAGACAGGTCGCCGCGCGCCTGGGCGCGCTTGAGCACGCTGAAGCTGTACGGCTGGCCGGGTATCTGCACGTCGTCGGGGTCGTGCCCCAGGAGCTGGAGGAACAAACCCTTGTTGGCGCCCCCCTTGTGGAGTTGCCCGGTGGAGTGCAGGTAGCGTGGACCGTAGCCGACCGTGGTGGCCAGGCGCAGGCCGTCGCGCAGCCGCAGGCGTATGGCCTGCAGCTCGTCCCAGACGGCCTGACCGGGGGCGATGTAGGCCTGCAGGGCAACGTAGTCGTCGGCCGCCGCCCGCGCGAGGAACTCGCGCAGGACGGCCGGCAGGCCCTCGTCGCGCAGCGCGAACGACAGCTTGCCGGCGGCGCCGCCGGGCATCTCCTCGAGCAGCTCGCCGCTCGCCGCGTAGCCCGCCAGCAGGCGCCTGGTATTGTCTTTGCTCTCCTGCACGTTGGGCTGGTCGAACGGGTCGATAGCCAGCACATGCCCGGCCGTGGCCACGGCGATCTCCCAGCGCAGAAACTCGCCGCCCAGGTCGTAGACATCGCGGAGCTCGTGCTCCAGCACCGGGTGGCCGGCGGCACGCAGGCCCGCGAGGGCTGCCGCGTCGGGACGCCCGGCAGACGGCGGCGCGGCACCGGATCGCTCGGCGCCGAGGCGCAGCACCGCGAACACGCGATCGCTGCCGTACACCTCGGCGTCGCCCAATGCCTCGCGGTCCACGGGCACGATGCCGGTGCCCTCCTTGCCGGTGCTCTCGGCGACGAGCTGTTCCACCCAGGCGCCCAGGGGCACAAGTGCCGCGTCGCAGACAAACGTAAGCTTGTCGCGACCGCGCAGGGCGAGCTCGCCGAGCGCCGCGCCCAGGCGCAAGCCCGGGTTCTCGCCCGCCGACACGTCCGGCCCGCACGCCGCGGCCACGGCGCGGGCGCCGTTCAGCAAACGCTCCAGATCGACGCCCATGAGGGCCGCTGGAACCATGCCGAAGAAGCTCAGTGCCGAGTAGCGGCCGCCTATGTCGCCGGGATTCACGAAGACGGCGCGAAAGCCCTGTTCGAGGGCCTGCTTCTCCAGTAAGGTGCCCTCGTCTGTGATGGCCGCGAAGTGCCTACCGGCACGCCCGCCGTCCAACCTGCTGAGCAGCTCGAAGAAGTAGCTGTGGAAGCACGCCGTCTCGGTGGTACCGCCTGACTTGCTCGACACGATGAAGAGCGTGGTCTCGAGGTCCACCGCGGCCTCCACGGCGCGCACGGCGGCCGGGTCGGTAGAGTCGAGCACATGCAGGTCGAGAAAGCCCGGTGCCGTGCCGAGGATGGCGTGCATGACCTCGGGCGCCAGGCTGGAGCCGCCCATGCCGAGCAGAACCGCCGTGCGGTAGCCGTCGGCCTTGACCTCGTCGACGAACGCCTTCAGCCCGTCGATCTCGGCACGCACGCCCTCGAAGACGTTGAGCCACCCCAGCGCGCCGGCGATGATGCCCTGGTGGGAGGCATCGCCCGGTTTCCAGAGGCCGGGGTCGGCCTGCCAGAGACGCGCCGCGAAGTCGGCCCGGCCGAGCGCCGCGAGGCGCTCGTCGATGGCCGTCGCGAATGTCTCGCCGCCGCCCATGTCAGCCTACTTCGAGCGCGAGCAGGTCGGAGCGCTTCTGATCGACCATGTCGATCACGGCGGCGAACGACCTGGCGAAGATGTCGACGCCTTCCGCTTGTAGCTGAGCTCCCACGCGCTCCATGTCGATGCCGATCTGGCTGAGCTCGCGCAGCGCGCGATGGGCCTCTTCGAGATGCCGGTCGACGGTGCGCGCCAAAGTGCCGTGATCGTTGAAAGCCTTCCAGGTAGACTCGGGCACGGTGGTGATGGTGTGCCCGCCGATCAGCTCGTCCACGTAGAGCGTGTCGGCGTACGCCGGATTCTTGGTGCCGGTGCTGGCCCAGAGCACACGCTGGATCTTGGCGCCCGAGGCCGCGATGAGCTGCCACTCGCGCGAGTTGAGGTGCGTGCGAAAACGCTCGTAGATGAGCTTCGCATTGGCCACCCCCGCCGTGCCCTTGAGGCCCTGCAGCCGGCGCCGCTCGGTCTCGTCGCCGGTCACCTGAACCCTCTGGTCGATCAGCCTGTCTACCAGCACATCGACGCGCGAGACGAAGAAGCTCGCCACCGAGGTGGTGGCCCTGATCGTCAGATCGTGCTTGAGGCGATACTCGAGCGCGTCGATATAGGCCTCCGCGACGGCCTCGTACTGCGACATTGAGAACAGCAGCGTGACATTGATGTTGAGCCCCTGCCGCAGGCTCTCGAGGATGGCCGGCACGCCTTCCTTGGTGCCGGGGATCTTGATCAGCACGTTGGGCCTGTCGACGGCCGTGAAGAGGCGCCACGCCTC
Organism: uncultured Thermoleophilia bacterium; assembly: GCA_963848545.1. GTDB lineage: Bacteria > Actinomycetota > Thermoleophilia > UBA2241 > UBA2241 > CAIXSE01. The sequence goes on along the minus strand of CAWKEZ010000076.1, from coordinate 21,336 downwards.
GGCCACCGTCTTCTCGGTGTCGTGGGCATAGGCCGGCGAAACCTCGATGGAGACGAAGCCGTCTTCGCCGCCACTGGCGAGATACACGGGCGCGAGCACGTCGCAGGCGGCCCGCACGTCGTCCGTGGCGAGGTGGTCGAAGATCTGTGCGGCACGCAAGCCCTGGCGAGCGAGGGTGAGAATCTCGCCGTTGTAGGCCGTGCCTGAGCCGATCGCCTTCTCGAAGATAGATGGGTTGCTGGTCACGCCGCCGAGGCCGTCGCGCTCAACCATCCGTTTCAGGCCGCCACGCGCCAGCAGGTCTCGGCTGATGTAGTCGAACCAGGGGCTCTGACCGAACGTGTGAAGCTGGGCAAGGCGGCTGTCGGCCGCGCTGTGTAGTGCCATTACTCTCCTTTCGCCAACAGGGCCTGCGCCCGTGCGTACACGTTCTCGACGGTGAAGCCGAGATGCTCGAAGACGATCTCGGCGGGGGCCGAGGCGCCAAAGCGGTCGAGGCCGATGACTTCGCCTTCGTCGCCTACCCAGCGCTCCCAGCCGAAGCTCACGGCCGCCTCGACGGCCAGACGGCGCCGGCAGGCGGCCGGCAGCACACTCTTTCGGTATTCGGCGCTCTGCTGCTCGAAGAGCCGCCACGAGGCCATACTCACTACACGCGAGCGCACACCCTCGGCGACCAGGCGCTCGTGCACGGCGAGAGCCAGTGAGACCTCGCTGCCGCTGGCCAAGAGGATCAGATCGGGGACGACCCCTGAGCCAAGCGCCGCCGCGGGGCCGGCTGCGCCGCCCGCGGCCTCGGCCAGCACGTAGGCGCCGCGCGCCACGCCCTGTGCCGCGCCGTACTTGTCGCGATCGATCACCGGCAGCTTCTGTCGCGAGAGCACCAGAGCCACCGGACCGTCGTTCTTCCGCAGGGCGACCTTCCAGGCCTCTACCGTCTCGTTGGCATCGGCGGGCCTGATCACGGTGAACCCTGGCGTCGCTCTGAGGATCGCCAGGTGCTCCACAGGCTGGTGCGTGGGGCCGTCTTCACCCAGACCCACGCTGTCGTGCGTGTACACATACTTCACCGGCAAGCCCATGAGGGCGCCCAGGCGCAGCGCCGGCCGATGGTAGTCCGTGAAGCAGAAGAACGTGGCGCCGAAGGGGATCACGCCGCCGTGCAGCGCCATCCCGTTGACCGCCGACGACATGGCGTGCTCGCGTACGCCGAACCAGATGTTGCGTTCGTGGTAGGCACCCCGGGCGAAGTTGCCCGAGGCGCGCATGAGCGTGTCGTTGGAGCTCGCCAGATCCGCCGAGCCGCCGATCATGGTGGGCACGTACGGGGCGACCGCGTTGATCGTGGCGCCCGACGCGCTGCGCGTGGCGATGGCGCCGCCCTCGGGGGCGTACACGGGCAGGGCGGCCTCCCAGCCGGGGGCCGGCTCTCGCCGCCAGGCCCTATCCCACTGCTCGGCCAGCTCCGGCGACGCCGCCCGCCAAGCCGAGCAGCGGGCCTCCCAGGCCTGCTCGGCCGTCGCCCCCCGCTCCCCCGCGCGGCGATAGAAAGCCAGCACGTCGTCCGGCTCGAAGAACGTGGGCGTCAGCGGCCACCCGAGGTTCTCCTTGGCGAGGCGCACCTCGTCGGCGCCCAGCGGCGCGCCGTGTGCCTTGGACGAATCCTGCTTGTTGGGCGCGCCGTAGCCTATGTGCGAGCGCACCGCGATCAGCGACGGGCGCTCCGTCTCGGCCTCGGCGGCAGCCAGCGCCGCGTCCAGAGCGGCCAGATCGTTGGCGTCGGCCACCTGCTGCGTGTGCCAGCCGTAGTCGTTGAAGCGGCCGACGCGGTCCTCGGTGAACGTGAGCTCCGTGGGACCGTCGAGGCAGATGCGATTGTCGTCGTACAGCACGATGAGCTTGCCGAGGCCCAGGTGCCCGGCGAGAGAGGCGGCCTCCGAAGCCACGCCCTCCATGAGGTCGCCGTCGCTGGCGATCACATAGGTGCGGTGATCCACCACCACGTGGTCGGCGGTATTGAAGGTAGCCGCCAGGAACGCCTCGGCCATGGCCATGCCTACGGCGTTGCCGAACCCCTGCCCGAGCGGACCCGTGGTGGTCTCCACCCCGGGGGCCTGACCATGTTCGGGGTGACCCGGCGTCTTGCTGCCCCACTGCCTGAAGGCCTGCAGGTCGGAGAGCTCGAGATCGTAGCCAGTGAGGTGCAGCATGGCATAGAGCAGCATGCTGCCGTGACCGGCCGAGAGCACAAACCGGTCGCGGTCGACCCAGCCGGGGTTGGCAGGGTTGAAGCGCAGGTGCCGCGTCCACAGCACGTGGGCCACCGAAGCCAGACCCATCGGCAACCCCGGGTGGCCAGAGTTCGCTTTCTCTACGGCGTCGACCGCCAGAAAGCGGATGGTGTTGATGCAGCGATCTTCGAGTGACGCCGCGAGCGGGCCGGGGGGGTCAGTCATGAGACCATCCTTGTTTGCCTGAGACTCAGCGGCCGTACGCTGATCCGGCGCACGGCCATCCGGTAGTCAATTCCCAATGAGGGCGCTTTTCAAGGATCAGGAAGGTGAGCCAGCGGCCGAGCCCGCGGGCGGGTCAGGCGTCGCCTTCTTCCGGCACGATGCAGACGAACGAAAACGTCTCCGCGCCCGCGTTGCGGAACTGGTGGGTCAGCCCGGCTGGAACAAACGCATAGGAGCCGGCCTCCAGCGGGTGGTCTTCGCCGTCCAGGTGCAGCTCGCCGCGGCCGCTCAGCACCACGTTGATGTGGGGCCAATCGTGCGTGTGCCGCGGTGTGTGCCCGCCCGGGCCGATGTCGAACAGCCGCATGACCCAGCCGTCCCAGCCGTCCGCCGGCGACACCAGCACGCGCTTGACCACATCCTGTATGCCGTCGCCGACCATGGGCAGCCCCGCTACGTCCGCCTTCTTCCCCACTACCTTGCGATCGGCCATCAGTATCTCCTGTTCATCGCAGACCCCATATGGTCAGGCCGCCGTACCGGACCACGGCTTGATGTGCGCCAGCTGGTCGGCCAACGCCTCCTCGGCGACCTCGGTGTCGTAGGCCACCTGGGCGCGCAGCCAGTAGCCGTTGGAGAGGCCGAAGAAGCGGCAGAGGCGAAGGTCGGTGTCGGCGGTGATGGCGCGCCTGCCGGCGACGATCTCGCCAATTCGCTGCGCGGGCACGCCGATCTCCTTGGCGAGGCGGTACTGCGAGAGGCCCATCGGCAGCAGGAACTCCTCGCGCAGCAGCTCGCCGGGTGTCACGGGCTTGAGCTTCTGCATGGTCACACTCCTAGTGATAGTCCACGATCTCGACATCTTCAGCGCCGGCCGCCGTCCGGGCGAAGCAGACACGATACTGGTCGTTGACGCGGATGCTGTACTGGCCGGCGCGATCGGCTCTGAGCGTCTCCAGCCGATTGCCGGGCGGGACGCGAAGGTCATTCAGCCGACCCGCGATCTGCAACTGGCGCAGCTTGCGCCGCGCGACCGCCTCGATGTTCACGAACCTCTTGACGCGCCGGCCGCGGGCCAGCGCCTCCGTGTCCGCGTCCTTGAACGAGACGATCATGTGCGCATAGTAACGCTACGCGTTAGTAACGTCAAGCATGATTAGCGGTGACGGGGCCCGTTCGCCGGCTCACACCTTCTTCACGCCGCCGATGAGCTTGCTCACCACATCCTGCGCGTCGCCGTACACCATGCGCGTGGCGTCGGCGTAGAAGAGCCGGTTCTCGATGCCAGCGAAGCCCGCCCCCCGGCCGCGTTTGATCACCAGGGCCTGGCGGGCTTTGTCGACGTCGAGGATGGGCATGCCGTAGATGGGGCTGCCGGCGTCGTCGCGGGCCGCCGGATTCACCACATCGTTGGCGCCGATCACCAGCGCCGCGTCGGCGGTGGGAAACTCTCCGTTGATCTCGTCCAGGTCGTAGATCATGTCGTAGGGCACGCCCGCCTCGGCCAGCAGGACGTTCATGTGGCCGGGCATGCGCCCGGCCACGGGATGAATCGCGAACTTCACCTGCACGCCCTTGCTCTGCAGCAGCTTGGCGAGCTCCCAGACCTTGTGCTGGGCCTGCGCCACGGCCATGCCGTAGCCGGGCACGATGATCACGTTTTGACCGAAGGCCATGCCGATGGCGGCGTCGTCTGGCGTCATCTCCTTCATCGCCCCCTCCACCGCCGCCAGCTCCTGCCCCGCGTGGGCGCCGAAGCCCGCGAACAGCACGTTGGCGAGCGAGCGGTTCATGGCCTTGGCCATCAACTGGGTGAGCAGGGTGCCGGCCGAGCCCACCACGGTCCCGGCGACGATGAGGGCGGCGTTGCCCAGCACGTAGCCTTCGAAGGCCACGGCGAGGCCGGTGAGGGCGTTGTACAGAGAGATCACGACGGGCATGTCGGCGCCGCCGATGGGCAGCGTCATGAGCACGCCGTACAGCAGCGCCAACCCGAAGAAGAGCGCCAGGGCGAGCCCCACGGATCCGCCCAGACTACCCGCGTGCTGCAGCGTCACGAACGCACCGAACACCACCGCCGCGGCCAGCACCAGCAGGTTGACCACGTTCTGGCCGGAGAACAGCCAGCTCTTCTTGATGAGGCTCTGCAGCTTGGCGAAGGCGATCATGCTGCCGCTGAACGACACCGACCCGATCAGCGCGCCCAGCACCCCGAGGATCGCGAAGCTCGCAGCCATGTGCGCCGGGTGCAGCAGCTCGTTGGCGGCGATGAGCGCCGCCGCGCCACCTCCCATGCCGTTGTACACGGCCACCATCTGCGGCATGTCGGTCATGGACACGCGCCGCGCGGCCACGTAGGCGATGCTGCCGCCGATGACCACGGCGAGCACCATCAGCAGGTAGTTGGTCATCGCCGGCGCAAAGAACGTGGCCAGCACGGCGACCAGCATGCCCACGCCCGCCCACATGATGCCGCGCCGCGCCGTGCGCGGCGAGCTCATGCCCCTGAGGCCCAGGATGAAGAGCAACGCGGCGGCCACATAGCTGAGGTGGATGAGGTCTGCCCTCATCGCTCCCCCACCTCGGTCGCGCCTGCCACCGGGCTGCCGGCCGCGCTGCCCGCGTCGGGGCCCTGCGGGCCCGCCGACGCCGCTGGCGCACCGCTCATGGTGGCCGCGGCGCCGCGCGCGGCGCCCGCATCGCGACTACTCTTGAACATCTCGAGCATGCGCTCGGTGACGGCGTAGCCGCCGACCGCGTTGGCCGTGCCCAGCAGCACCGCGAGAAAGCCGATGATGCGCTCCGCTGTGGTGGTGGCGTCGCCGAGCGCCACCATGGCGCCCACCACGACGATGCCGTGCACGAAGTTGGAGCCGCTCATGAGCGGCGTGTGCAAGATTACCGGCACGCGGCCGATGACCTCATAGCCCGTGAACGCGGCGAGCATGAAGATGAAGAGCGCAGCGAAGCCCGTGATCACGACGCACCTTCCTCCACGGCGCGACGGGCGGCGCCATTGACGATCACGCCGTCCCGGGTGAGCACGCTGCCGGCGAGTATCTCGTCCTCCCAGTTCAAGGCAAGCTCTCCAGCGGCCAGAAACGGGGTGAGAAAGTGCATGAGGTTACGTGCGTATTGGTCCGAGGCATGCACCGGGAGCATGCCGGGGATGTTGAGCGGCCCGTAGATGAACACCCCGTTGCGATGGTTGTACTGCTCGCCGGGTCGCGTAAGCTCGCAGTTGCCGCCGCTCTCGGCGGCCATGTCGATGATGACCGCGCCCGACTTCATGCGGTCGACGGTGGCGGCGCTGATGAGCCGCGGCGCGGGCCTGCCCGGCACCGCCGCCGTGCAGATCACCGCGTCGGCCTTGACGATGTGCTCGTCCACGATCTCCTGGGCCTTGGCCGTCTCCTCATCGCTGAGCTCCCGGGCGTAGCCGCCGGCGGCCTCGGCGTCGATGCCGGTGTCGATGAAGCGTCCACCCAGCGACTGCACCTGCTCACGAGTCGCGGCACGCACGTCGTAGGCCTCCACGACGGCACCCAGACGACGCGCGGTGGCGATCGCCTGCAGCCCGGCCACACCCACCCCCAGCACCAGCACGATGGCCGGCCTCAGGGTGCCGGCCGGAGTGGTGAGCATCGGGAAGTAACGGCCGGCCATGCATGCCGACATGAGCACCGCCTTGTACCCGGCTATCGACGCCTGCGAGGTAAGCGCGTCCATGGCCTGCGCACGGCTGATACGAGGCAGCAGCTCGAGCGCGAAGCTCGTCACCCCGGCGTCGCGCAGCGCCGCTATTGAGTCGAACGCCTTGTAGGGTTGCAGCAGGCCGATGACCACCGCGCCACGGTGCAGTAGCTCGGTCTCGGCCGGCGTCGGTGGATCGACCTTGAGGACCACGTCGGCGGCGAAGGCCTCCGCGGCGGTCGCCACGATGGTGGCCGCCGTGAACTCCTCGTCGCGCAAGTGGCTGAGTTGCCCGGCACGGCGCTCGAGAAACACTTCCACGCCCAGCGCCTTGTACTTCTCAGCCACGGCGGGCACGAGAGCAACGCGCGTCTCACCGACGGCGCTCTCCTTGGGGACGCCAATGCGAATGGCCATGCAACCTCCCGCGAACCTGCGGACCCTGTAGTGGGAACTCGACCGGTTGCCTTCCCAGGCGAACGGGCGCGAAAACTTGGCTCGCCTGCGTAGGGCCCGAGAGGCAGATCGGGTGGGGCGATAGGCCCGCTGGGCGCGCTGCGCCGCTCTAGGTTGCCGAGCGTCGCGCGGCGATCTTGTCGAGAGACTTCTGAGCCTCTCTGGCGACGCGCGGCTCAACGTCGCCGAGGGCCTGCTCGAGGGTCTCCACCGCCGACGGGTCGCCGATCTTGCCCATGGCCTGCACGCAGAGCACCCGCAGCAAAGGGTCGGGGTTGTGCATCGCCAGCTTGAGCGCCGGAAGGGCGGCCGGGTGGGCCATCTCGCCCAGCACGAAGGCCGCGTCCTGGCGGCGATGCACGTGGCCCTCGCGGAGGATGAAGATGAGGCGCTCGCGGGCCGGCTCGCCGATCGCCACCAGGCCCTCACGGGCCATCGTCATGTGCTGCAGGTTACGCGACTGCAGCGTCTTGATCAGAAAGTCCATATTCTCCCCCAGCGCGGCGCGCGCCGCCTCCCGCACCGCCGGGTCCTTCTTGTAGCGCGTGGCCTTCACGAGCTCGCGGAACTTGCTGCGCGCTGCCAAGCGCTCCACGTTGGGTGGGCCGAAGACCGCCACAGAAGACCTTCTCCTTGCCGCCGGGGGCGCCGGCCGCGCCCTGCGCTAAGTCTATCTCAGGACGCGGTTGGCCACATCGAGCAGGCGCGCCGGCAGCTCGCCATAGGTGCCCACCGGGAACACGTCGCCGCGGCCGGCGTCGGCCAGCCTGCGGCACAGCTCGGGGTCCATCTTGTAATCCTCGGTGAGCAGCACGAAGAGGCGCGGGAAGCGGTGCGCCAGAGGCACCGGGTCGCCGCCGGCCGTGACGACGCCATCGGTGATGAGCAGGCCGCTGCGCCGAGGGTTGCGGCCGCGCTCGAGCTCGGCTGCGCCCAGCTCGAGCGCGGCCGCGATGTTGGTGTAGCCGCGTACCGGCTGGTCGAGCATGCGGCGCACCACCTCCGCGGGCGGATCGGCCACCTCCAGCTGCGCCACGGTCCGCGCCTCGTCCTCAAACACCACCACCGAGAGATCCTCGGGCTTGAGCTTGAGGGCCAACACGGCGGCCGCCACGGCGGCGATCGCCATGTTCTCGCCGCTCATGGAGAGCGAGGTGTCGACCATCAGCACCACCTGGTGACGGCGCTCCTGGCGACGGCGCAGCACCCAGTCCGTGGTCTCGGGGAAGGGCTTGCCGAGCAGGTTCTCGAGGGTCGCCTCGAGGTCGAGCTCGCCGCCGTAGGGCGCGCGCAAGGGCTCGCGCACCATCTCGGTGGCGCCGCGCAGCGGGCCCACCAGGCGCGCCGCCCGGGCGAGCACGGCGCGCGCCGCGAGGCGCTCGGCGTAGTAGCGCAGGCCGGGGTCCGCGAGGCGGTGCGTGGCACGCGTCAAGTTGACCGCCACCTGCCAGCCGTCGAGCCTCTCGGGGGCGAGCTGGTAGCGCAGCGCCAGGGCCGCGGCCGCCTCCGGGCCGGCGGGCGGCGAGGGGCGCGCGGCCGGGCGCGCGCGCACCACGAGGCGCGCTCCGTGGGAGAGGCGCGCCCCGCCGCGGGCGCTCAGGCTTTTGGGGAGACGGCGCTCGGGGCGAGGGCCACGTCGGGGTCCTCGCCGCGCTCCACGACCAGCGCGAAGAGCTCGTCGAGGGCGCTTGAGAGGTCGGCGTCGATGTCGTCGCGCAGGTCGACGCGCGTGGCCAGCGCGGCGGCGGCGGCGCTGCGCAGGAACGCCGCGGGGGCGAGGTGGGAACCCCGCGCGCGCTCGCCGGCGGCGGCGAGCTCGCGCGCGATCACCACCATGGCGATCGCGGCGCGCACGCTGGCGCCCTTGCGAAAGCGCTCATGGAGGCGCGTGGCGCGCGTGAGGCGCACCGCGGCGCGCACCAGGGCGGCGTCGCGGCAGCCCGTCTGGGCGGCCACGATGGCCTCCTCCTCGGCGGCGCTCTGGTAGGCCAGCGCGAGGTGCTCGAAACGATCCCTGAGGGCCTCCGAGAGGTGGCCGGTGGCGACGTACTCTACGGGGTTCTGGGTGGCCACCACCTGAAAGCCGGGGGCGGCGCGCACCTCAGCGATGTGGGGCACCTCGAGCAAGCCCTCGTCGAGGGCCGGCAAGAGCACGTTCTGCACGCTCTCCGGCATGCGGTTGAGCTCGTTGATGAAGAGCACGGCGCCGCGCCGCAAAGCCGCGACCAAGGGGCCCGCGCAGAAGGACTCCTCGCGGTAGCCCTGGGCCATCACGAGGGGCGGGTCAAACCAGCCGCTGAGCTTGGCCTCGGAGTAGCGGTCGTCGCCGTCGACGCGCAGGGTCTCGCGCCCCAGGTGGGCGCAGACGGCGAGCGCCACGCTGGTCTTGCCGACGCCCACGGGGCCCTCGAGCAGCAGGTGGCGGCCGGCAGAGAGCACGGCCAAGGCGAGGGCCAGCTCGCTCTCGCGACCGACGATGCCGTGCTCGCGCTGGATCTGGGCGATGGGGGTCACGGGGTCTCCTGGGCCGTCGTTTCCGTGGCCGCGACAGTGTACCAGAGGGTACACTACGACCACTATGACCCTGCCGCCTTACATCGGCTTGCCCTCCCAGATCTATCCCGAGTTGCCGCTCGCCGAGGTCCTGGAGAAGCTCGCGCCTCTCACGTCACTGGTCGAGATCGACTCGTTCGGTATGCACACCGTGCTTTCACCCCTCAACCGCCGCCATGCGCGAGGCAGCGGGATGCGCCTCACCGTCCACGGCCCATACGGCTACGAGATCGTGCCGGGGAGCCTGGACGAGGCGCAACGCCGCCAAGCGGTGACGGTACACCGCCGTCACCTCGAGGCGGCCGCCGAGATGGGCGCCGTTCTCTACCTCGTGCACCCCGACTACATGGAGCCGCCGGGGCCCCGTGACCCGGCGGTGGTCGAGGCCCTGCAGCGCACGATCGCCGACCTCGAGCAGGCGCAGCGCGAGCTCGGCGTGCGCGTGGTCGTCGAGAACATGCCGGGCGTGGGCTGCTCGCACTTCGTGGCGCCCGGCGAGCTGCGCCTCGGCGAGCTGGGATTCGCGCTCGAACACGGGTCACGCCGCGATCAGCGGCTCATTGGACGCCTTCCTGCGTAACCCGCAGGCCACGCTGGCTCACGTCCACCTGCACGACAACCACGGTCCCGAGGACGCCGAAGACCCCCACCGGGCCCTGGGACAGGGCGTCGTCGATGCGCCTGCCGTGCTGGCCGCGGCACGCACCGCCGACGCCACGGTGATCCTCGAGCACTTGAGTGAGGCGCCCGCCCTGGAGAGCATCGCCTATCTGCAGGCGCACGGGCTGGCGTAGGTAGACGAGCAGACGACCTAACGGCGGAAGGCGAAGCCCAGACCCGGCGCCTGCTCTGCCGGCCGCAGGGGGCTGACCGGCACCCCCGGACGTGCCTCACCATGATACTCGCGCGGCGCCACGTCGTTGGGGCCGTCCGCGTACAGCAGGCTGGCCAGGGCCTCGATGTGCTCGCGCCCCACGCCGAGCTCGAACTGGCCGCCGCCGTAGAGCGTAACGCCGGCCGCCTGAGCGCGCGCGACGCAGTCGCAGAGCGCGCCCAGGCTGCCGAAACGTGAAGGCTTGATGTTCAAGAAGTGCGGGCGCCAGCTACGGCTCACCGCGACCCACTCGGCCACGGCCTCCACATCTGCCCACGAATGGATCGGCGCGTCGAAGCTGAAACGATCCTCCTCCCCACGGAGAACCTCTCGTGCCGGACCGTCTAGGGCGGGGTCTTCGAGGATCGCCTCCGGGAAGAGGCGCGCCACCGCCAGGTACTGGTCGGGGTCGGGCGGGTTGTCTACCGCCGTACCCTCGTAGAACGCCTTGAAGTCGAGTACGCGTACCCGCCCACCGGCAGCGATTTGCGCCATGGTGCGCTCGTCCCAGTCAGACGAAGGATCGAGTTTGAACTCGAGAGACGGCGCCACTGCCAGCCAAGGCTTGATGTCGAGGCGCGTGGAGACCACGAAGTGTAGCGGCTGGTAGGTGCGGCCGAGCGCCGCGCCCAAGGTCTGGCCCTGCTGCCGCAGGGCCAAGTCCAGCGCGGCGCTCTCGAAGGCCCAACGCCGGTAGGGTCGTGTGAAGGCCAGTTTGGGCGGCCCTCCCGGGAAGAGATCGAGCTCGGCGACGTGCCGCGAGAAGTCGTCCAGCGTCCACTGCCCGTTGAGCGGCAGGTCCAAGGGAAAGGCGTCGTGGTCTTCGCTTGCGTACGAAACGTCCTCGCCGCGCCCCTCGTGCCCCTCGCCGCGCAACACGACCGTGGTGGTGACGCGCCGAAAGCCGCTGGAGACGTTGAGCTCGGCACGTTCGCCGGCGTAGCCGTCCACCGAGAGGCGCAGGGGCGCGAGGCGCGTGTAAATCCCGTCTGGTCGTTCGTCTGGCAAGGCTTCCATGACCCGTCTCTTCCCCCGCCACGGCGTCGCGCAACCTGCCCACCGCCGGCCGCGCCGCCCGCGAACCGCCGCCTGCCCGCGACGACATCATCTGGTGGGGCTACGGTAACGACGATCCGGGTATCGAGTGGCTACGGCGCCTACGGCGGCACTTCGACCACTCCGCCTGGCTGAAACCATTCACGAGAGTGACTGGGGGGACCATGCCTACGGCAGCGTGACTATCCGCAAGGTCCGTGAGGTATTCCCATGTTCGAGCTCACCGTGGACGGGCTTCCGGCCCAAACGTTCATGGTGCACTACTGACCGATGTTCTATGCAGCCGGCGGCGGCGGCGGCCGACCTTGAGAGCATGAGGCTTGCGGATGAGGCGATGATGACAGGCGGAACGGACTCACACTCCCACGCCGTGATCGACGACGGCGGCGGCGATGCGCACGCCCTCGCCGACACGCTCATCGCCCTCACCGAGCAGATGGCCACCGCCCTCGGGTGTACGGAGTGCTGCATCTACGAGTACCTGGAGGAGCGCCGTGCGCTGCGCGCCCAGGCCATCTGGTCGACGCAGCTCAGCCAGGCCGACCGCGACTGGATCGGCACGATCAACGACCTGGCTACCATCCCCGGCTTCCAGCAGGTGATCAACGCACGGGAGATCCTCGTCTCGTACCCCGACGACGCCGTCGACGCCATCACTGCCGGGCCCGAGAGCATGGCCCACCGGGGCGAGCTGACGGCCCTCTGGGCGCCCGTCGTCTACAACGACGAGGTGCTCGGCCTCATCGAGCTCACCGAGAAACGCCGGCGGCGCAACTTCAGCGAGGCGGACAAGGAGCTCGTGCGACGTATGGCGGCCCTGGCCGCCCTGGCGCTCAAGAACGCCCGCGACTCGCGCGCCGCCGAGGCCCGTAACCGGCAGCTCACAGCGCTCATCGACTCGTCGCGCGCCATGACCTCCACCCTTGATCTCGACGAAGTGCTGGATGTCGTCTGCCGTCAGGCCGCGCACGCTCTGGCGACTACGTCCAGCTACATTTACGAGTGCGACCCCGCCGCCGATGCCACGGTGTGGGTAGCGCACTATCAGCGCGATCCCAGGCACAGCTTCGAGGAGCCCCTGGGCACCGTCTACCCGCTCGAGGACCTCCCGCAGGATCGTGAGGTCTTTGCCCAGCGCCGGCCCGTGCAGGTCTGCCTGGACGACCCCGATCTCGACCCGCGGGTGCGCGAACAGCTCATCGACTGGGAGGAGGCGGCCTCGCTCATGGTACCGCTCATCGTGGGCGACGCCGTGGTAGGCGCGCTCGAGGTGAGCGAGACCACAGACAGGCGGCACTTCACCGCGGAAGAGACCGCCCTATGTATGGCGCTGGGCGAACAGGCGGGCACGGCCATCCGCAACGCGCAGCTCTACCGCCAGCTTCAAGACCAGAAGGCGCTGATCGAGCGTCAGGCGATCACCGACGGCCTCACCGGTCTCGCCAACCACCGCCACTTCTTCAACCGCCTGAAGGCCGAGACCACACGGGCGCGACGCTACGGATCGGCGCTCACCGTGCTCATGCTCGACCTCGACGACTTCAAGTCGGTCAACGACAGGTTTGGCCACCCGGCCGGAGACAAGGTGCTCCGCGCTGTGGCCGACGTGATGCGCCGCCAGCTGCGCGAAGACGTCGATCTCGCGGCGCGTTACGGCGGCGAGGAGTTCGCCGTGATACTGCCGCACACCGGCGGCGCCTGCGAGGGCGAGGATCTTGCCGGCGCCCTGGCGACCGCCGAACGCATGCGGCAAGCCATCGCCGGGGCACGGCCGCGGGTGCGCGACAGCGCCGGCCCGGCGCACGTCACGGTCAGCATCGGCATGGCGACACTGCCGGCCGAGGCCGTCGCCGCCGACGAGCTGGTGAGTCGGGCCGACAAGGCGCTGTACGCGGCCAAGAGAGCCGGCAAGGACCGCGTCGAGCCCTACTGCCCCTGAGCGGGCAGTGTTCGCCTGCCGCCGGCGGTGCGAAGCGCACCATGCCGCGGCCGCCCAACAGTGTCTCTGGCTCTCGACTTCGGCGCTCAGTTATGGTAGCTGGTACACACATCGACCGACCTTGGGGCCACTGGGGGGAGCCATGGGCGCGAGGCACGAGGGTGGCGGAGTGGGCCATGCGCTGCACATGGGCAAAGGCGACAGCGCTGAAGCGCTCGTCGCCGACACGCTTCTCTACATCTGCGAGCGCCTCACGCTGACGCTCGACATCTGGGAGTCCAGCGTCTACGAGTACAACCCCGAGCGCGATTGTCTCGTCGGCCAAGCGATCTGGTCACGGAACCTCGAGCAGCGCGACATCGACTGGATCGGCACCGAGAACCAGATCAACCGGCATCGCGGCATAGAACGGGTCTTCAGCGCCCACGAGGTCATCGTCGTGCACGCCGAGAACGAACAGGCGGGCACGCCGGAGTCTGAGCGCATGGACTTCTGCAGCGAGCGCGTGCGGCACAGCGTCGAGCAGACGCCGTTCCCGGGCAGCACTTCCGACCAGCTCGCGCGCGTGACCATCAGCGTGGGCATCGCCAGCCTGCTCAGGCACGCGCGCACGGCCGACGACCTGGTCGCGGCGGCCGACCGCGCCCTGTATGTTGCCAAGCATCACGGCAAGAACCGCGTAGAGATCTGCAGCTAGGGCGCCCCGGCGCCCCCACACTCACCACCGCGGAGGGACCTATGCCGACCGATCTCGACTTCCTGCGTGAGCTCTGCTCCGCGCCGGCGCCGACCGGCTTTGAAGCACCGGTGCAGGAGGTCTTTCGCCGGCGCTTGGCCGGCATCGCAAAGGTGGACGGCGACCCCTTGGGCAATGTCTGGGCCGACACCGGGGGCGCCGGCGGTCCGCACATCGTGCTCGCCGCTCACGCCGATCAGATCGGCCTCATCGTGACCTACGTCGACGAGCAGGGCTTCATCACGTTCGACAAGATTGGCGGCCTGGACGCGCAACTGTTGCCCGGACGCAGCCTCGTGATCCACACCGCCGGGGGGCCCGTGCCCGGCGTAGTGGGCCGCCGCCCATCGCACAAGATGAGCGCCGACGAGCGCGCCAAGGCGCCGGAGCTCAGCGAGCAGTGGCTCGAACATCGGTGCCACCAGCCGCGACGACGCCCTCACGATGGTGCAGATCGGCGACCCGATCACCTTTCCCGCCGCCTTCGTGCCCCTGGCCAACGGGCGTTTCGCCTCGCCGGCCTTCGATAACCGGGCCGGCGTATACGTGTGTGCCAGAGGCCTCGAGCACTACGCCGCCGAGCCGGCGGCGGCCAGGCTCACGGCGCTCGCGACCGTGCACGAGGAGACCACCTTCATGGGCGCCAAGACCATCGCCGCGCGCTGGCAACCCGATGTGGTGATCGTGGTCGACGTGGACTTCGCCAGTGACGACCCGGGCATGGACGCGAAGAAGCTCGGCGGCGAGGTCAGGCTGGGCGCCGGGCCGGTGCTTCACCGCGGTGCCGCGAGCAACCACGCGCTGCTCAAGATCGCCCGCGAGGTCGCCGCCGCCGAGGGGATCGCCGTGCAGATCAAGGCTTTGCCCGGCCGTACATCCACCGACGCCGAGGAACTCATGGCCAGCGGCCAGACGGCCACGCTCTCGCTGAGCATTCCGCTGCGCAACATGCACTCGGCCCTGGAGGTCGTGCAGCCCGACGACGCCGAGGCAGGCGCCCTGCTGGCGGCGGGCCTGGCGCGCCGCCTCGCGCACGATTGGGATCGCCGCCACCTGGTGCCGCGCGCCTGAGCGGGACGGCCGCGGCGCCGCCAGCGACGGTGGCCCTCGCCTAGGAGCCGCTTAGCGTGCGCAGTACGCCGGCCAGCTCCCTGGCCAGCTCGGGCTGCCATTTGTCGCGCCCCGAGTCGATGAGGTGGTACAGGTCGGCGAAATCGGCGTTGCGCAGGTGAACGCGCTGCGCTACAGGCAGGTACGTTACGCCCCAGGAGCGTGCCAGGGCGCGCGCCCTGCTCTGATAGTCGGGCACTATGCCTCCCCAGGTGGCGCCCCCTACGGCCGTGTTGAGCGGCTGGTCGAACAGCACCACCTTGAACCCCTTGTCGCGAGCCAGTCTCAGGATCTCGTTGAGGACCACGAAGTTGTAGTCGGCGTACTGGGCATAGGCGGCCTCGTCGCTGCTCAGCACGCTGGAGATGTTGCGGCGCTTGGCGGCTGGAGAGGCGCTTATGGACCCTGGAGGGTAGTAGTGATGTGCGTAAGGAATACTCACCCCCCAGAGCACGCCCTCGTCCAGCCGTGCCCGCAGGTACGCGCTGGTGTAGTCGAAAAAGCCCGGCAGCGCGCCGGCGATGGACGCCTTCTTGCCGTACAGGGTTGGGGCGAGCTGCTCCAGCCGAGGGCTGCGCAGCAACAAGGGGCGGCCCGAGAGCAGGCCGGAATCGCTGGCCGGAGATGCGGTCAGGCGGCTGGGCGCCAAGCCGACGGCCAGCACTGCCGGCCCCGGCGGAAGATTGTCGATGATGACGAGCGTCATCGCCAGGCTCTCCTGGTGGGCGGCCAGGCTGACCACGTTGACCTGACCCCCTCCGGCGCGCTGGATGGCGCCGGCCAGCGACTGCTCACTGATGATCATCTCCATGGTGCCGGACCCGCCGAACAGATACACCGTCGGCCCCTTGGGCGGATGTTTCTTGAGCACGTCCACGCGGTAGGCGACGTGCACGTAGTCGTCGTTGGGGATGCGCAGCAGACGGCCCTGGGCGACGGCCGTGAGGCCGCCGTTCACGAGCGCCGCTTGGAACACGAGCAGCGACACCACGGCCAGCACGGCGGCGGCGGCCAGCACCAGCGGGCTGCGCTGGCGAAAGCCGCGGCCGAACGAGCGGCGTCTCGTCGTCGTCACGGGTAGTTGAGCCTCCACGGCCTGCCTCTGCTCCTTCTTCGGCGTGCCTGTGGCTACAGGGCGTGCCCGGTCAGCAGTAGTATGGGTCCCTTGAGCGCGTAATAGAACAGCTCAAGGGCGTGCGTAAACGAAGTGCTCTCAGATGTCACAAAGGCGTAACCCAGCGCAACATAGAGAAACGTTGCCGGGTAGCCGAGCCAGCCGATGAACTTTTCGTAGACGGCGGCGGCCGGCTTGCCGGCCTTCTTGCGTGCCTTCTTGCGTGCCTTCTTCCATCGCTCCCAGCGCGCGACTACCACCAACCCGGTGCCGTGATAGAGGCCCCAGGCCGCCCACTGCAGGTCGACGTAGTGCCAGAGGCCCATGGTGAGCATGCTGAGATACAGGCCCAGCCAGACCTTGCGGGTGAGGCCAAACACGGGGAAGTACACGTTGTTACGGCACCAGCTCGACAACGATATGTGCCAGCCACGCCAGAAATCGCTGAGGTTCTTCTTGAGGAAGGGATAGTGGAAGTTCTCCATGATGCGAAAGCCGAACAGCGCCGAGAACCCGATCGCCAGGTCGGTGTAGGCCGACAGTCGAAGTAGGCGCGCACGAACGAGATGATCACGTAGGCGAGCGGCCACAGCCGGTTCATGGATTGCCAGTGGCGGATGCGCCGCAGCCACGCTGGTCGTGATGCTGCTGAACGCCAGGGCGAAGAAGAAGTCGACGACGAAGACCTTCTTGAAGTAGCCCATGACGATGCGCCGCAGGCCGAAGTAGAAGAACTCGCCGGTCGAAGTTGAAGCTGCGCTTGCCGTAAAACCCCTGGTAGGTCTCCAGGGGCCCGGCGGGGAAGGTTGGAATGAACATGAGGAACGCGGCGAGCCGCAGCAGCGAGTTCTCCTCGATCACGCCACGCAAGCAGTCGAACACGTACTGCAGCAGGCGGAAGACGAAGTAGCTGATGCCCAGCGGCATGATGAGGTGACCGACGATCCAGTCGTCTTGACCCCAGACGGCGATCGCGCCGCGCTGACCGTACTTGCCTATGCCCAGGGTGACCAGGGCGACGAGGACGACGAGCAGCACCACCCGGCCGCCGTTGAGCTTCTCGGCGCGCCGCAGCTCGACGAGCTGGTGCGCCACCACCACCAAGCCCAAGGCGATGGCGGCGAAGATCGGGTTAAGCCGGGCCAGCGCCCCCACCGAGACCACCAGCATGAGGATCAGCCGGTTGCGGTCGCTGCGCAGCACCAGCCAGAAGACGGCGAGGGCCGCGAGCGCCACCGGAATAAGGTAGTAGGTGAAGTAGACTTTCACTGCGAGGCGCTCCCGGCACCGTGCCCGCCGCCCAACAGACCTACCAGTTTCTTGGCGAGTTCACGTTGCCATAGCACGCGGCCGGGCTCGACCAGGTGCGAGAGGTCGTAGAAGTCGTCGCTCGGGATGACGAGCTGGGCGTTGAAGTCGAGGTACGGCACGCCGTACTTGGCGGCCAGCGCCTTCACCGGCTGGCGGTACTGACTCTCGACGCCGTCGAGGCTGTGGCCGATGATGGCGGCGTCGTTGGGCAGCTCCAGCAGCACGGCGTGCACACCTCTCTCTCGGCAGCGTTGCAGGATCTGCTCGAGCATGCCGAGGTTGAAGCGCAGGTTCTGGCGAAACAGCGGCAGACGCTTGTGCAACCAGACGTCGACCAGGGCCCGTTTGCGGGTATCGCTGTAGACGTGCTTCACCGAGTAATGGTGCTGCACGAAGGCGAACGCCGTGGGCCTGCCCTCGAGCAGTGCACGGCCGCTGGTCTTCGCGTAGCTCGTGAGGTACGAGAGAATGCCCGGGAGGATGGTGAACGAGTACCTGTACTGCCCGTAGGTGCTGGCCACGTAGTGCTGCAAGAACGAGCTCTTCAGGAGGAAGTCGCGGCCCACCACCTCGTTCTCGTTCTCCCAGGGGTAGAACGTGAAGCGGTCGCGATTGATGCCGATGAGCACCCACGCGTTGCGGCTGGGCACGTTGTCGACCACGGCGAGCGTCTCCGCGAAGTTCTGGTTGTTGGAGCCCAGATCCCACACGTCTGCCCGCGGCCCGCCGAGATGCGCGATCTGCGCTGCCAGCGAGGCGCCGCTGGCGATCCCCTCGCGAGCCGCCGAGCCACCGGTGAGATACACGGCCGGCAGCCTAGGCGGCTGCTCCTTGTTCCTGCCCACCATCCAGGAGACGTAGATGAAGGAGTCGGTGGGGTTACGCAGACAGTACTTGAGAGGGACGAAGGTCCAGGCGCCGCTCGTGAAGATGTACTGGAAGCCCAGGAGCGCCGGCACGAGCAGCGCCGCGGCGACCAACAGCACGAATGGGTTGCGATTGCGAAAGCCGCGCGCAAAGCTGCTCACGCAAGCTCCTCGGCAAGCAGCGCCTGCAACTCGGCGCGCATCGCCTTGCCGGAGCCCGTGCGCGGGATGGCGTCCACCGCGATGATGCGACTGGGCAGCGACGCAGACGGGAGCACGGCGCGCAGCTCGCGCAGAAGACGCGACGCCTTGAAGCCCTCGGGGACGAGCGGCACCACGAAGGCCACCGGCACGTGGCCGAATATGTCGTCGGAGGCCGCGAGGACGGCCACGTCGGCAAAGCGGCCCAGCCCCTGCAGCGCTTGCTGCACGTGGACGATGCTCACTTTCTCACCGCCGCGCTTGATGATGTCGTCCTTACGTCCGGCGATCCACACGGCGCCGCTCTCGTCGACGTGACCGTAGTCGCCAGTCTTGAGGCCGTGCTCGGTGAGCGTCTGCGCGGTGATCTCGGGTTCGTCCAGGTACCCCTGCATGAGCAGGGAGCCGCCGGCGAAGAGCTCCCCGGTCTCGCCCGGCGCGGCCTCGCCGCCGTCGCCACGCCGCGCCACCACGCGCATATCGCCGATGGCGCGGCCCACGGAGCCCTCGCGGGCGTCCAGCTCGGCCGGAGGCGGTATGCAGAGCCGGCCGCTCACCTCGGTGAGCCCGTACATGTTGAAGAGCCGCACCCCGGGTAGCACGCGGCGAAGCTTCTCGATAATCGGCAGCGGCAGATGATCGCCGCTGCTCACCCAGAACCGCAGGTGATGAGGGCGAGGCTCCTCCAGCGGCTCGACCACGCGCACGAGGTGCGCGGGGGCACTCGCCGAAACCGGTGCAGCCCTGCGCCTCCATCTCGTCGAGAAGGCCGGCGCCGAAGTAGAAGCCGAGCTGGCCGGCCACCCCGCCGCCGTTGGCCATAAGCGTGAGGAAATGGCAGATCCCGCTGGTGAAGTACGGCGGCGTGTTGATGAAGATGCGGTCGTCTGGCTGCAGATCGAGGACACGCGCCACATGCCCCGCGTTGCTGGAGATCGCGCGCAGACTCTGGCAGACGCCCTTGGGCAGCCCGGTGGTGCCTGAGGTGAACATGATCATGGCGAGCTCGTCCGCACCCCGCGGCGCCGACGCGGAGGGCGCGGTCGGCGCGGCATCGTGCGCCGCGCCGGCCGGCGCGGCGGCGCCCGTCGGCCGCAGGCCGTTCACCAGCCCGCCCGCGCCGCTCGTGACCGCCATGCAGCGCAGACCCTCGCCGGGCCAGGCGTCGTCATCGGTCACCACCAGAAGATCGGGCGCCGCCTTGGCCAGCAGCCAGGCCACGTCCGCCTGCGGCAGGCTCGTGTTGAGCGGCACCACGACCGCGCCCGCCAGCCAGACGCCAAGCATGCAGACGAAGAACTGGTCGTACTCCTCAAGGTAGAGCGCCACGCGCCGGCCCCGGCGTACGCCGGCCGCACGCAGAGCCGCGGCTACCGCCTCGGCACGGCGTTCGGTCGCGGCGTAGGTGTACGTTCGACCCCGCGTGATCAGGAGTACGGCATCGGGCCGTTCCGCCGCCCAGCGGCGCAGGCGCGCCACGGCATCGGTCATGAGATCTGCGGCGGGCACCAGTTCGGGTTGTCTAACTCAGAAGCCGACGTAGCGGAACTCGGTAAGCTTGCCGCCCACGAGGACCGCCACGATGATCGCCAGGAAGAGCAGGAACCAGAGAAAGGTCTGCAGACTCAGTCCCAGGCCGTAGAAGAACCACCGCGTGCGCGGCTGTTCGTCGGCGGTATCGGGCTGCGGCGCGTCCGGAGTCTCGGCGGCTTCGGCCGGGCCGAGCGCTTCGCGCGGGGGGTCCTCAGCCATCGCCCGCCTTCTTGCGCTCAATGTAGGCAAGCATGTGGTTCACCGTGTCGAGGTTCTCGAACACGATATCCATGGGCTTCGCCTAATGGCGAACGTCTCCTCGAGGAAGGCGATGAGCGCCGTGAGGTTCATGGAGTCGAGCAGCTGATCGCGAAACAGGGAGGTCTCCGCGTTGACCTCGTCCTCTTCGAGGTCACCCTCATCGCGAATGAACTCAAGGATGGTCTCGCGAATCGGTCATGAATCGTCCTTAGGGTCGCGTCCCGGAGCTATACGAGAACTTCATGGCGCTCACGAAGCCGAGGGCCTCGACCCCGGCCTTGAACACCTTGGCCAGGGTAAAGACACGCTCGGCCGTCTGGAAACTCTGCTCGAGGCCCCACTCATCGCCCAAGATGTCGCCGCGGCCCCCGGCCCACCCGTAGGCGCCGAACTGACAGGTGGCGTCGCCGTTGCCCACCACCAGGCAGCCGTTGCGCACGAAGGGCAGCCAGGTCGCGAGGATCGCCGTCTCGGCCCCTCCCGAACGCCGGGCCGCGGTCGCCATTACGCCCACCGGCCGGTTGGCGAGCTTGAAATCCTGGTGGCGCAGCGGCCGCGTACGCATCACGAACTTGGCGAACAGGTCTGACGGCAGCCCGAAGTAGACGGGCGTCGCCACGAGAATGCCATCGGCGGCCACCATCTTGTCGAGCACCCCCTGTACTTCGTCTTCGTCGGCACGCACGCAGGGGATGAACCTGCCGTCCTTGGTCTTGCCGCACACGTTGCACGCCTTGCACGGCTCCACGTGGAGCTCTCGCAGAGGAACGGTCTCGTGCTCCGCTTCTCCGGGGTAGGCGGCGTCGAGCTTCTCGAAAGCCGTCTTCAGCATTATGGCGCTGTTGCTGTTGTCGCGAGGGCTGCAGTTGAGCCCCAAGAGCCGCACGACCATGCGACGCTCCCGTGTATCCAACCTCGCCTCGAGGTGGTGGTGAACCCGCGGTTCGCGCTGGGCACCGAACACCAATGCTACCAGATGGTGACCTTCACCGCCCCTCGCGCCATGCCCGTGAACGGGCA
The DNA here is from genome assembly GCA_963848545.1 of uncultured Thermoleophilia bacterium. Lineage (GTDB taxonomy): Bacteria > Actinomycetota > Thermoleophilia > UBA2241 > UBA2241 > CAIXSE01. The sequence goes on along the minus strand of CAWKEZ010000076.1, from coordinate 157 downwards.
GCGCGGCGCGTCAGCCCAACCCGACCAGCTGCCTCGCTGGCGCGCTCTCTTAGAGGAAGAGAGTGGTGCCGGAGAGGTGATTGAACCCACACGCCCTTTCGGGGCACCCGATTTTGAGTCGAGCGCGTCTACCAGTTCCGCCACACGGCACGGGGAC
>CAWKEZ010000075.1:0-41880 GCA_963848545.1 uncultured Thermoleophilia bacterium | reverse complement strand
GCGCGACCGCGCCGCAGCTTCTCTACGAGCAGTGGGGCTACAACTACAGCCCCGCCAAGATCTCCTACAACGGCGTCGGGTCGGGTGCCGGCATCACGCAGATCACCAACGGCACTGTGAACTTTGGCGCCAGCGATAAGCCCACATTGCGGTCGGTGCTCGACGCGTCGCCGCAAATGGTGCAATTCCCTTCGTGCATCGAGGGCATCGTGCCGATCGTGAACATCCCAGGTGTCAAGACGGGCGAACTGAAGTTGACCGGGACGGTCCTTGCCCAGATCTACATGGGCCAGATCACCAAGTGGAACGACAGCCGCATCAAGTCGCTCAACCCTGGTCTCAGCCTGCCGAACTTGACGATCACGCCCATCCACCGTTCGGACTCGTCGGGGACGACCTTCATCTTCACCACGTACCTGAAGATGGTCGACTCCGCTTGGCCCTGGGCCGCCGGAGCCATGTCGGGTCAGTGGCCCACCGGCCCCGGTTATCTCCATTCGTCGGGCGTTGCTGCCGCGGTCAAGGCGCGCTCGGGTGCCATCGGCTACGATGAGTACTCCTGGGCAGTGACCGGTAACATCGCGTATGCAGAGATGAAGAATAAGTCGGGCAAGTGGGTGCAGCCGTCACATGGCTCCTTCGCCGCCGCCGCCCCCTTGCCAAGTACACCTGGTCCAACGGCTTCGTCACGCCCCTCGAGACTTGAGCGGCGCCGCGGTGTGGCCGATCACCGGGGAGACCTACATCCTGGTGCGTCGTGCCCAGCCCAGTGTCGCCACGGGCCATGCCATCCTCTCATTCTTCAACTGGGCCTTCACGAGCAAGACCGGTATCGCTGACGCCAATAAGCTCACCTTCGTGCCGCTGCCGAGCGCCGCGGTGAAGGCGATCACCGCGGTCTGGCACACCAATATCAAGGCCGGGAGCACGCCCTGCTGGTGACCCGAGCCAAGGAGGGGGCTAGCCGCATGCGCCCGGGGCGCGCTCCTCTCCGGCTAACGTCGGCGGCCGCGTCCCCGACGAAGTCCCGGACGAGAGCCGGACGTAGACAGCCCCTGCCGGGCGGCCGCGAAAGCGGCCGCCCGGCCTCTTGCGGTCTCCCGCTGCAACGAAGTGCTCACACGACGCTCATCACTTCTTTGCAGGCGTCGGCTAGCGTCCCTCGCTTGAGACGGGCCGCCTCGCGGATCTGAGGTGGCTGTCTGGGCAGTCGATCCTCTCGTAGGGGGCAGATACGTGGGCACGGCAGAAGTAGAGATGGGGGTGGAGGGCAGCGCAGGCCCGCAAGCCAGCAGGCGCCGTCATCACTTTGCTCTCGGCGACCCGCTGTTCTCGTGGTTCACTGCTGCCTGCGCGGCGGCCGTCGCCGTGGCTATGTTCCTGCTCATCGGCGTGCTCGTGAAGAACTCCTGGCTGGCCGTGCACACGCTCGGCATGAAGCCACTGACGCACGTCAACTACGACCCCATGAACACCAACCAGTACGGCGCTCTGTCCAGCCTCTTCGGCACCTTCGTCACGACGATCATCGCCATGGTCATCGCCGTGCCACTGGCCCTCGGCATCGCGCTGCTGCTCGTCGAGATCGTCCACCCACTCGTCTCGCGGGTGGTGGGCACGACCATCGAGATGCTGGCCGCCGTGCCGAGCATCATCTTCGGGCTCTGGGGCCTTCTTATCATCGTGCCGCTGATGGGCAACCACGTAGAGCCCTGGCTGCAGTCGACGCCGCTCGGCAGGCTACCCCTGTTCGGAGGTTCAACATTTGGCGCCGACATCCTCACGGCAGGCGTCCTGCTCAGCCTCATGATCCTGCCCTTCATCGCCGCCGTCACGCGCGACGTGCTCAAGATGGTGCCCAAGGTCACCAAGGAGGCCGGCTACGGCATGGGCTCGACGACCTACGAGGTCATGCGGCACATAAGCATGCGCTACGCGCTCTCGGGCATCGCCGGCGCCGTCTTTCTCGGGCTCGGCCGCGCCCTGGGCGAGACCATGGCCGTGTCGATGGTGATCGGCGGCAACTTCTTCGGCATCCAGCGCTCGTTGTTCGGGCAGGGCACCACCGTGTCGACGACGATGGCACTGAACTTCCCTGAGTCCGGGTCGAAGCTCGAGACGAGCTCGCTCATCGAGCTGGCGCTCATCCTCTTCGTCATCACCATGGTCTTCCAGGCGATAGCCCAGGTGTGGTTGGCGCGCGCTCGGCGCATGACTGGGGCCTCCGCATGAGCGTCAACAGCGGCGGTCTCGTCTCCGCTCCCCTGAGACGGCGCTCGGTCGGCCGCCGCCGCATTGCCGACGCACTGGTGCAGACCGGCGCCTGGATAGGAGCCGTCATCGGCATCGCCGTGATGGGTTGGATCGTGGTTACCGTCGTTGTGCGCGGCATGGGCGCCTGGAACGTGGCGTTCTTCACCAAGCTGCCGCCCCCGCCCACCGGTGGCGGGGGGGGCGTCGCCAACTGCATTGTCGGTACCATCGTCATTACGCTCGGTGCCACCATCATCGGCTTGCCGCTGGGCTTCTTCGGGGCGATCTACCTGGCCGAGTTCGGGCGCACGGGGCGCGTGGCCACGCTGATCCGCTCGGTCACCAACATCGTGCTCGGCGTGCCGACGATCATCGCCGGCATGTTCGCTTACGCGCTGCTCGTTCTGCCCAGCCACCACTTCTCGGGATTCTCGGGGTCCATAGCCCTCGCCTTCATCATGCTGCCGGTGATGACGCGTACGGCCGAAGACATGCTCAACCTCGTACCTAACGAGCTGCGTGAGTCGGCCCTCGCCATGGGCGTGCCCCGCTGGCGAGCGACCCTCGGGGTGATCGTGCGCGCGGCGCGCGGCGGCCTCATCACCGGCGGCCTCCTTGCCGTCGTGCGCGTCGCCGGCGAGACCGCGCCGCTGCTGTTCACGGCATTGTCAAGTCCATACTGGCTCACCCTGCATGGCGGGTCGGGCTACTTCGGGGGGCCAGTCGCGAACCTCACCAAGTTCATCTACGACAACGCCCAGCAGCCGTACCCGCACCTGATCGAGATGGCGTGGGGCGCCGCCTTGCTCATTATCGTGACCGTGCTCGGTGTGAACATCGTCACGCGGCTGATCTTCCAGCGAGGCTATGAGTGATAGAGATCAGCGACGCGATCCCGCTTGGCACGTAGCCGCCGGTCGCTGCGTGGCTACCGCCGTGGCTCGAAGTAGCGCGCCGCGGCCGGTCGCGCCGTCAACGGAAGCGCGCCGGCGAGAGCGGCTCCAGGTCGAGCGCCGGCGGCTTGCCTCCGGCCAGATCGGCGACAAGCCCCCCTGTGACGGGCGCCAACGAGAGGCCGATCATGCCATGACCGGTGGCCAGGATCACTCGGGCGCGGCGCGGCACGCGTCCTATCACGGGCAGGCCGTCGGGCGTGACCGGCCGCGGCGCGCGCCAGATCCGCCGCACCGGCCCGTCCGCCGGCAGGCCGAGCACACGCTGCGCGCCGGCCCGCAGGCGGGCGACGCGTGGGCGGCGAATGCGCATGTCCCAGCCAGACAGCTCCAGCGTGCTGCCAAGGCGCAGCACGTCGGCGAGCGGCGTGAGCACCACGCGCGCGTCGCCGAGGTAGAGCGGCAGCTCGGGAAAGTCGGCGGGCCGGTCGACGTCTACGCTATAGCCTTTGGCCGGCTCGACCGGCAGCGCGTAGCCGAGGTCTCGCGTGAGGGCCGGCGTCCAGGCGCCGGCGGCCAGCACCACCTGGTCGGCGACGAAGTCGCCGCGGGTGGTGACCACGGTGACCGCCCCGGCGGCCGGCTCCAGCCCGATCACCTCGGTGCCACGGCGCACCCGGGTGCCGGCCCCGGCGGCGAGCTCGGCGACCGTGCGGGTGAAGAGCAGCGGGTCGAGATGGCCGTCGTCGGGGCGAAGGATGGCGCCGGCGAGCGCGCCGCGCAGGCCAGGGTATCGCTCGGCGACCTGGGCCGCCGTGAGCGGCTCAGCACGCACCCCCAGGGGGCGCGCCGCTTCGGCCTCGGCGGCCGCTTCCTCCAAGGCTCGCGGCGATTCGCAGGCGAGCACCACGCCGTCGTGATGAAAGCGCCAGCGCTCACCGTGGTCGGCGGCAAGCATGTCGTGGAGCTCGGCGCTGGCGACCTGGAGGGCACGCAACACCGGCATCGCGGCCCGCACCCTGGCCGCCGTGGCGGCAGAGCGGTAGAGCCACAGCCAGCGCAGCAACGCAGGCCTCGGGCGGGGCGCGATGTAGAAGGGGCTCGAGCTATCGAGCAGCCAGCGCAGGCCTTGGCCAAGCGCTCCCGGCGAGGCCAGCGGCACCACTTTGCTGGGCACGAGCAGGCCGCAGTTGGCGTGCGCGCTACTTCTCGCCGGGCATATGTCGGCCTCCTTCTCGACGAGCACCACGGCGGCGCCCGCCGTGGCCAGAGCGTGGGCGGCGCAGACACCTACGGGGCCGCCGCCCACCACCAGCACCTCACACCGCTCGTTCACTACTTCGCCCTCCTCGCTCGGCGCCGTCGGCGGCGCTCTGCGTCGGCGCGGCCGGGTACGTCTCCCGGTACCCGGTACGTCTTCTCACATCTTCGGCTACTATCTAACGGAGTCCTAACATGCAGCCGTTAGGCTCCCACGCTGGCAGCAAGTCGGCAGACGGCGGAGGCCATGGCAAGAGAGAGCGTGCTCGTCGTTGACGACGAGCGAGACATCCTCGAGCTCGTGAAGTACAACCTCGACAAAGAGGGCTACCAGGTGACGGTGGTCGGCACCGGCGAAGATGCCCTGGCCGCCACGCGCACCAAGATGCCCGACATGGTGGTGCTCGACCTCATGCTCCCCGGCGTCGACGGTCTTGAGGTGTGCCGGCGCCTGAAGAGCGACGCCAAGACGCGCAACATCCCCATCATCATGCTCACCGCCAAGGGCACCGAGGCCGACGTGGTGGCCGGGCTCGAGCTGGGCGCCTCCGACTACCTCACCAAGCCCTTCAGCCCGCGCGTGCTTACGGCGCGCATCAAGGCCGTGCTGCGGCGCGGCCTGGAGGTCGCCGACGACGAGGTCACCATACACGTCAAGGAGATCACCATTCGTCCCGGCCGCCACCAGGTGCTGGTCAAGGGGCAGCCCGTGGAGCTCACGGCCACCGAGTTCCGCATCATCCTCTTTCTGGCAAAGCGGCCCGGCTGGGTGTTCACTAGACAGCAGATAGTCGATGCCGCCCAAGGGGACGAGGTATTCGTCAACGATCGCTATGTGACCGATCGCTCGGTCGATGTGCACATCGTCTCGCTGCGCCGCAAGCTGGGCGCCTGTGGCGCCTATATCGAGACGGTGCGCGGCGTGGGGTACCGCCTGCAGGACGAGTAGCCTGTGCGTAGACGGCGGCTCTTCTGGCGCATCTACGCCACCTACCTCGTCGTTATCGTGCTCTGCGCGGCGGCGGTGGGCCTCTACGCGGTGCGTTCGGCGCGTTCTTTCTACTTCTCCCACACGCAGGACGAGCTGGTGGCGCGAGCGGAGCTGGTGCGCGCCCAGCTTGCCACGGACGTGCGCAGCTATGCACCGCAGCAGCTCGAGCAGCTCGTGCGGCTTCTCGGCGCACAGTCGGACACGCGCATCACCGTGATCTCTGCCGGCCTGCCCGGCGAGCCGCTCGGCAGGGTGCTGGCCGACTCGCAGGGCGTGTCCGCCACGATGCCGAACCACAGCGACCAGCCCGAGTTCATGGAGGCCATGCAGGGCCGTACCGGGGTGGCCATCCGCCGCGGCGCCACGGCCAGCGCGGAGATGATGTACGTTGCGGTGCCCTCGGTCGAGGACAACCGCATTGACTCGGTGGTGCGTGTCGCCATACCACTGACTACCGTTAACCAGGAGCTCGACTCATTCTACGCACGCATCGCCGTGAGTGCTCTGATCTTCGCCGCTCTGGCGGCGGCCATCGGCCTGCTCGTGTCGACGCGCATCAGTCGCCAGATGCGTGACATCAAGAGGGGCGCCGAGCGGCTGGCGGGCGGCGATTTCGGGCACAAGGTGTACGTTCCCCGCACCGAGGAGTTCGCGGCGGTGGCCGAGAGCCTGAATCAGATGGCCGAGGTGCTGGGCGACCAGATAGGCACGCTCACCCGGGAGCGCAACGAGCGCGAGGCCGTGCTCTCGAGCATGGTCGAGGGCGTGCTCGCCGTAGACCCGGACGAACGCATCATCGCCGTCAACGAGGCGGCCGCCGCCTTCATCGATGTAGAGCCCGCGGCGGCCGAGGGCAAGACCATCCAGGAAGTGCTGCGCAACCCCGACCTGCAGCAGGTGGTGGCGCGAACGCTCTCCGGGCAGGACCCGGTGGAGGCCGACATCATCGTGCGGGTGGGTTTCGAAGAGCGCTTCCTGCAGGCCAACGGCACCCTGCTGCGCGGCGCCGGCGAAGACTCTGCCGCCGTGGGCGCCGTGGTGGTGCTCAACGACATCACTCGTCTCAAGCGTCTCGAGGCCGTGCGCCGCGACTTCGTGGCCAACGTGTCGCACGAGCTCAAGACCCCGGTGACCTCCATCAAGGGCTTCGCCGAGACGCTGGAGGATGGCGCCCTCGAAGACCCTTCCACGGCGCGGCGCTTCGTGCGCATCATCGCGGGTCAGGCCGACCGCCTGAACTCCATCATCGGCGACCTGCTGGTGCTGTCGGCGCTAGAGCAGCGCGGCGACGAGCAGCACCTCTCGCTGGAGGAGGCCGACGTGTGCGACGTCGTCCAGGTGGCGGTGGACGTGTGCGAGCACAAGGCCAAGGCGGCGGGGGTAGGCATTCACGTGTCGAGCCCGCGCTCGGTGCTGGCCCCCTTGAACCCGCCTCTGCTCGAGCAAGCCGTGGTCAACCTCATCGACAACGCGATCAAGTTCAGCCCCTCCGGCGGCCTCGTGGAGGTGGCTCTGGAGCAACTGCCCGGGGAGAATACGATCAGCGTCCGCGACGAGGGACCGGGCATCGGGCGTGAGCATCTGTCCAGGCTCTTCGAGCGCTTCTACCGCGTCGACAAGGCCCGCAGCCGCGATCTTGGCGGTACGGGCCTCGGCCTCTCCATCGTGAAGCACATCGCCCAGGCTCACGGCGGCAGCGTCTCGGTAGAGAGTGTGGTCGGCGAGGGCAGCACCTTCCGCATTCATCTGCCGCGCCGCTGACGGCTCGCCGGGCGCCGCCTGGCCTGCTCTCGGGCGCGCTCAGCGGGCGCCGGCGAGCGCCCTCACCGGGGCCAAACCAAACCATATCCGGCTGCTCACCCGGGGCTCACGAAATGGTCATCCAAACCCGCTATTTTGCTGCGATGACGGTGAGCGTGGCGGCCGTCGGGTAGAAGCACTACAGATCCATTTTGATCGCACCTGCATGACCATGCGGGGCCGCCGGCGGTCGGCCGACCCGGCCTTTCCCTGGCAGGCATACGCTTCCGCGTTGCGGTCGCCCTCCGCGAGGGCGGTCCGCCCTGGCGCCGGGCGCGCCGGTGATCGCGCAGACGGCGGCACCCGCCGTACGGGCGGGGCTCCTGGAGGAGCCCCGCCCGTCGCTGTCCGCGGGCCACGGCGGCTCGCCTTGGGCCTGCGTTGCCGCGGCGAGCGTCTCGCGGCAATCTCACGCGATGCTCACACTTCGCTAACCCGAGCCGGGTACCTTGCCCCTCGGCAGGCGGACTACGGCTGCCATCTGTCAGGGAAAGACGGAGCCCCATAAAGGACGCGAAGGCGAGGTCACTCGAATGACGAAGTCTGCACGATCGCGGCGCAGAGCACTGATCGCGGTCGCCGTGCTGACGGCTGCGGCAGCGGCGCTGGTTGCCGCAGGCTGTGGCAGCTCGTCCCCGGCCAGCACTGCCAGCGGCAGCCCGGCGGCCGTCGGCCCTACGCTCACCCCCGTGCCCATGTCCGCCGGCATCATGGTCGGCGCGGGTTCGTCGTTCGCCGCTCCCATCTACGACAAGTGGGGGGCCCAATACGGCACCTCCAACGGCTTGAAGCTCAACTACCAGTCCATCGGCTCGGGCGGCGGCATCTCGGCCATCGAGGGCAAGAATGTCGATTTCGGCGCCTCCGACGCACCGCTGCAAGAGGCCGACCTGCAGAGCAACGGGCTGGCCCAGTTTCCCATGGTGTGCGGTGGCGTCGTCATCGTCGTGAACCTGAGCGGCGTGAGTGATGGCCAGCTCAAGCTCACCCCCGACGTGCTGGCCAGCATCTACATGGGCAAGACGACCATGTGGAACGATCCCTCCATTACGGCCCTCAACCCGGGCGTTAACCTGCCGGCCACGAAGATCAACGTCGTGCACCGCTCCGACGCCTCCGGCACCACCTGGATCTTCACCCACTATCTTACGGCCGCCGCCGGCACCATCTGGACCGCCGGTGCCGACAAGGACGTGCCCTGGCCGGTGGGCGTGGGGGGCAAGGGCAGCGAAGGAGTGGCCGCCAGCGTGAAGCAGCTCAGCGGGTCCATCGGCTACGTAGAGTACGCCTACGCCCTGGAGGCCGCCATGACCACGACGCAGCTGCAGAACAAGGCCGGCGCCTGGGTGAAGCCGAGCCTCGCCACCTTCAGCGCCGCCGCCGCCCACGCCGACTGGAAGGCTGCCCTGCCAAGCATGTACATGCTGCTCGTAAACCAGGCGGGCAAAGACTCGTGGCCCATCACCGGCGCCACGTTCGTTCTTGTGCAGAAGGACCAGACGGACGCGAGTCGCGCCCAGGCCATGCTCAACTTCTGGAACTGGTGCTACACGAGCGGCCAGAGCGACGCCACCGCTCTCGACTACGTGCCCGTTCCGACGGCGTCCTACAAGCTCATCGAGAAGAACGTGTGGAGCACGATCACGGCGAACGGCACGCCTGTCTGGAAGTAGCAAGCCCGAGAACAGAAGCACTACGACGTCACGGGAGGCAGGAACCGTGAGCACTGTCGAGATAGATTTCAAACCCGGCTTGCCACGCGGCGCCCCGCAAGCGGCGCCGCGTGGCCGCCTGCGCATCGGAGATCCGCTGTTCCGAGGCGCGGCCACGGCCTGCGGCATGGCCGTCGCCGTGGCCATGGTGAGCCTTGGTGGGATCCTCGTATACAGATCGTGGCCGGCCATCACCGGGCTGGGCACAAAGGTGATCGCCACAGTGGCATGGTCGCCCACCACCGGCGACTACGGCGCCTTGGCGGCGCTAGGCGGCACGATCTTTTCGACCCTCATCGCGATGGTCATCGCCGTCCCCCTGGCGCTGGTCATCGCGCTGCTGCTCGTGGAGCTCGTGCCGCTCGCGGTGTCGCGCGTGGTGGGCACCGCGATCGAGATGCTGGCCGCCATCCCCAGCATCATCTTCGGCATGGTCGGCTTCTTCGTGATCGCGCCGTTCATGCAGAACAAGCTCGTGCCCTGGGTGTTGAGGACGCCACTCGGTCATGTACCAGGCATCAGGCCCGGACCGCAGTTCCAGGGTGGCGGAGCTTCGATCTTCACCGCCGGCGTCGTGCTCGCCTTCATGATCTTGCCGTTCATCACCGCCGTGTCGCGCGATGTGCTCAGGATGGTCCCGCCAGTGACCAAGGAGGCTGGGTACGGCATGGGCTCCACCACCTGGGAGGTCATGCGCAAGATCAGCCTGCGGTACGCCAACAGCGGCATCGTGGGGGCGGTGTTCATCGGCCTGGGACGGGCGCTCGGTGAGACGATGGCCGTGGCCTATCTCATCGGCAGCGTGTACACGAGCTTGCCGCACTCGATCTTCGACCCGGGCACGTCTATCGCCTCGCTCATCGCTCAGCAGTTCGGGGAAGCTACCGCCAAGCCGGAGGTGGGCGCCTTGATAGAGCTGGGGCTCATCCTCTTCGTTATCACCATCTTCTTCCAGGTGCTGGCTCAGGCCTGGCTGCGCCGCGTACGGCGGGCCACGGGAGGCCGTGCATGAGCGCCGTCACGCAGTCGCCGCTACGACACCGCTCCGTCGCCCGTCGCCGGGCGGCCGACCTGGTGGTGAAGGTACTCGCCTGGATCGGCGCCTGGTGCGGCATCGCGGTGATGGGCTTTCTGCTGGCGGAGGTGATCGCCCGCGGTGCCCCCGCGTGGAGCGTGGCCTTCTTCACGCACACCACTCCCCAGGACCCGACGTCCACGTCGGGGGGCTTCGCCAATGCCATCGTGGGCACGCTCCTCATCACTGCCGTGGCAGCCCTCATCGCGATACCCATGGGCTTTCTCGGCGGCGTGTACCTTGCCGAGTTCGGTCGCAACGGTCGCGTCGCGACCGCGGTGCGCATGATCGCCAACGTGGTCATGGGCGTGCCGTCGATCATCGTGGGCATCTTCATCTTCGCCATCCTGGTAGCGCCGCTCCACCACTACTCAGGCTTTGCCGGGTCGCTGGCCCTGGGCTTCATCATGCTGCCGGTGATGGCCCGCACGACCGAAGACATGCTCAACCTGGTGCCCAACGAGCTGCGCGAGTCGGGGCTTGCCATGGGTGCGCCACGCTGGCGGGTGACGCTCGGCGTGGTCTGCAGGGCCGCTCGCGACGGGCTCGTCACGGGGGCCAGCCTCGCCGTGGTGCGCGTCGCCGGTGAGACCGCCCCGCTGCTCTTCACCGCCCTCAGCAGCCCGTACTGGATGACGGGCCTGTTCGGCCCCGGCGGGTTCTTCGGTGGCCCCGTCGCCAACCTCACCAAGACCATCTACGACTTCTCCCAATCACCGTTCCCGCACTTCAACGACCTCGCGTGGGGCGGCGCACTTCTCATCATCGTGGCCGTGCTGGGCATGAACCTTCTCATGCGGCTGGTATTCCGGAGCGGCAAGCAATGGTAAGGATCATCAAGGAATGGTAGGGATGACAGTGGATGAACGCACACAGATAAGGGATGGGCTGGCGACCGTGGTGCCGCCGCGCCTGGAGGTGGCCGAAGACCGGCGCGGCCCGAGCGAAGACTTCGCCGCGCTGCCCAGCGAGATCTCGGTGCGCGACCTCGACTTCTTCTACGGCAAGAGCCAGGCTCTGTTTGGCAACACCATCGAGATCAAGAAGAACCGGGTGACGGCGGTGATCGGCCCGTCGGGCTGCGGCAAGTCGACCCACATTCGCACCTACAACCGCATCTTCAACCTGTACCGTGAGCAGCGCGCCACCGGCGAGGTGCTGTTCGACGGCGGCAACCTGCTGTCGTCGCAGACCGATCTGCTCGATCTGCGGCGGCGCATCGGCATGATCTTCCAGAAGCCCAGCCCCTTCCCCATGACCGTGTTCGACAACGTGGCCTACGGGCTGCGCCAGCACTACCGGCTCAACCGGGCGGAGCTTGCCGAGCGGGTGGAGCACGCGCTCAAGCGCTCGGCCATCTGGGACGAGGTCAAGAACAAGCTGAACGAGCCCGGCAATGCCCTCTCGGGTGGCCAGCAGCAGCGGCTCTGCATCGCCCGCGCCATCGCCGCCGAGCCCGACGTGCTGCTCATGGACGAGCCCTGCTCGGCTATCGACCCCGTGGCCACCGCCAAGATCGAGGAGCTGATCCTCGCCCTCAAGAGCAAGTACACGATCGTGCTCGTCACCCACAACATGCAACAGGCTGCCCGCGTGAGCGACTACACCGCCTTCTTCTTCCAGGGCCGCATCGTGGAGTTCGGCCCCACCACGCAGATCTTCTCCAACCCCACGGAGAAGCAGACGGAAGAGTACATCACCGGCCGCTTCGGCTGAGTCGCGAGGGTCGCGATGACACATCTTCAACGCGAGATCGACAGGCTCAAGCGCAAGATGCTCGCTGTGGGCGCCCTGGTGGAAGACAACCTGCGCATCGCCTGCCAGGCGATCGAACAGCGCGACATCGAGAAGGCCCGCAGGGTCATTCTCACCGACGCCGTGATCGACGCGCAGGAGGTTGACGTAGAGGAGGAGTGCCTCAAGCTGCTCGCCCTCTACCAGCCGGTGGCCGGCGACCTGCGCTTCATCGTCGCCGTGATCAAGATCAACAGCGAGCTGGAGCGCATCGGCGACCTCTCCGCCAACATGGGTGAGCGAGCCCTGCAGCTGGCGCGCGAGCACCCGCTGCCGGTACCGGCCGGCTTCTCACTCATGGCAGACCGCACTGGCCTGATCCTCGAGAAGGCTCTGGACTCGCTGGTGCGCCAGGATGCCCTTACCGCGCGCGTGGTGCTGGCTGCCGACGACGAGATCGACGCGCTCTACGAGGGGCTCATCGAAGACCTCAAGGACATAATCCGCGCCGATCCGGAGCACCTCGACGCCATCGTGCTGCTCTTCAGCGTGGCGCGCTACCTGGAGCGCCTCGCCGACCACGCCACCAACATCGCCGAGGACGTGCTCTACATGGTCGAGGGCGAGATCCACCGCCACGCGGTACCTGACACGCCGGCGGAGCTCTTCCGCCTCAAGAGACCGGAGGCCTGACGGCGCAGCGGAACTACATCTGATCCGTCCTTCCAGCGGCGCGGTCTTCCTGCCCCCGCGCCATCTTAGTGGAAGGCGCCACGGCGACCCGGGCCTTCCCCTACCAGGCCCGGGTCGCTTCGCGTGGGGGCGAGGCTGGGGCCCGCGGGGGCGGTCAGTTGACCGCCGGTACTGTCAGCTGACCGTGACCGTGATGCTGGGCGAAACGGCCTTGCCCGACGAGAAGTAGTACTTGGTTGTCTGCACCGGGCTCAGCGTCTGGCTGTAGGCGGAGTACGCGGCCTGGTAGCCCTGGCCGAGGTCCTGCGAGACGCGTGTGGTGGTCACGCTGCTGGCGTGACACGTGCCGGCGTAGAAGGAGTTGAGCGTCACCTTGGCGCCGGCGGCCAGCGCCGGATAGATGCGGCCTTTGAGGGTGAGGCTGCCGCCGGCGACGATGGCGGGATGGTCGCCGGGCGCGGGCGTGATGGTCATGCTCCTGAAGACCGCCCAGGTGCTGTCGAGGTTGGCCTTCATGCGGAGGATGTTGCCGTCCATGAAGGTGACGCCCTTGCTGCCGATGATGGCGGCCTTGACGATGCGCGGCGAGGTGCCGCGGGCCACCGGGTAGATGCCGCGCAGCGACCCCTCGACGGCGCTGCCAAGTTGACCGGCGAGTTGTGCTGACGAGCGGTACAGCGGCCCCCAATTGTGCAGCGGGGCGTAGTAGTCGTAGGGATCGTTGACGCCTTTGAGATACGGCACCGGCGCGCTGCCGGGCCAGCCGAACTCGACGCTCTCGGTGCGGCCGCCGGAGCACGAGAAGTAGTAGGCGGTAATGACCTTGCCATCGTAGGTGGGCACCACGCCGGCGGTGGCGACTATGGCGGCGTCGCTGCGCGGGTCTTCGCCACCTACGCCCGTGTAGCTCTGGTCGCGCACGTCCGTGTGGACGTCCCAGGCGGCGCTGGGGTTGAGTGAACACTCGGCGTAGGCACGCGCCGCGCAGGCCTGCGCCTCGAGGGCCTGCGCGGGCCAGCCGGGCGGCATCTCGAGAGGGACCACACCGCGCAGGTAGCTCTCGATGGGTAGCTGGTTGATCATCAGGAGACCGCCGCCCGAACAGAGGACCCGGATCACGCCGCGAAAGGCCCCGGTGACATTAAGGTCGGTGGCGGTAAGCACACCGAGCGCGCCCTTGGTGGGGCTGAAGGTCACCGGCGTGGTGAAGTCCTTGACGAGGGTGCCGGCGACCACGTGGTACGTGCCGTTCACGTAGGTGGTGGTCGCCGTGGTGCCGGCGGGTATGGGCACCGGCTGGCCCGCGCCCTGCGCGCTGTAGGCCGAGGGGCACGTGACCTTGACTGATTTGAGCCCGCTGCGCAGGAGCACGCGGATGTCGCTGGTGGCGATCTTGTCGTCACACGAGATGTCGGTGTAGTAGTGGCTCAAGATCTGGGTGTACGTCCAGCCGTGCCTGGCGTACCCGTAGGCGCCCCACTGCGACATCCCTATGCCGTGACCCCACCCGTGGCCGTTGATGGTGAAGGTGGTCGCCGTCGTCCACGCCGCGGCCGGCGCGGTGGCAGTGAGGAAGGCGACGGCGGCCAGGGCGCCGGCGAGTGCCAGCTTGCCCCGGCGCCGGAGACGGCCAGTGGTGCTGCGCGCTCTCTCTGGCCTGTAGCGTGGATTGATCATGGCGGGTCCGCATCGATCATGCCGGGTCTGCTTCTGGCATCGGCAGCTTTCTCCTCTTCTTTACGTCACGCGGGAGAACGAACGGCCGCGGCGAATGCGTCGCTGGGGCCAGGCGGCCCCGTCGGCGCTAAAGGTGCCGGCGGCAACGCCGATGACAGGGACGAGGTCATGGCGAGATCCCGGCACAGAGCGTTTGTCTTTGCCGCGACCGTGCTCTGCGCGGTCGGGTTGGCGGTGGTGGTCGCGCCGCGCGCCGGGGCGCAGACCTTCACCGACGTGCCCAAGACGTACTGGGCGTACTCCGCGATCACGTCGATCACCAACCGCAGTGCCGGCGGCCAGTACCTGATGGACGACTACGGCACCGTCTTCCAGCCGAACCTCGCGCTCTCGCGAGAGCAGCTCGCGCGCGCCCTCGTCGTGGCCTCGGGACACTACGGTCAACAGGTCACCCCGGTGGCCATCAACGACGTGAACCCGAGCGATCCGTACTACAACGACATCGAGATGGCCCTGCATCTGCGTTACATGGGTCTCGACAAGAACGGCAACTTCAGCCCCACCGCGTCCGTCGCCGCGCGCGGCGCCGAGACCTCCATCGTGCGCTGGCTGCAGGACCTCTACCCAACCGCCAACTGGTCGCTGCTAGCGACTCTTAACCCCTCGCGCTGGCAGCCCAACGTCGGTTGGACCACCGGCGCCCCCAGCTACCTGCCGTATATTGTGGCCTCTCGCCAGCTGCAGCTGCGCTACAACCATCCCGCCAACGCCGATGGTCTCGAGGTTACCCCCAACCAGGCGATCGACCGCGCGGAGGTGGCGTATATGTTCTGGAAGGGCTTCCAGGCCAAGAACGAGTACTGGCTGTGGGGCCTCGCCGACTACCAGAACGTGACCTTCCCGCCGCTCAGCAACCGCCAGAAGCAGATCGTGTCGTTCGCCCTCAAGCTCATCGGCTACCCGTACGTGTGGGGCGGCGAGTATCCCACCAAGAATTCACCCTACGGATACCAGGCGTCGGGCGGGTTCGACTGCTCGGGGCTGGTTTTCTACATCATGAAGATGCACTTCGGCTACGGCCTCACCGTAAACGAGCGCGGCGCGCACGATATGGCCGCCGGCGCTAGACCGCGCATCACGCGCCAGAACCTCAAGTGCGGCGACCTCATCTTTTTCGGGCCCAAAGGGCCCAAGTCCACCGTCAACTCCATCTACCACGCGGCCCTGTATCTGGGCAACGGATGGTTCATCCAGTCCACGGGGTCTACTGACGGCGTCACCATCTCGTCGCTCGACACATCGAGCTACTACAAGACCTACTTCGCCTGGGGCCGGCGTCTGCTCAAGCCGTCGGAGCTCGTGGTGGGCCCGCAGACTCCCGCGTCGTAGCCTCGAGAGCTCGCCTCACAGCCCGCCGTACTGCGCCGCGTAGTACGTGCGCCACTCCCCTGTCTTGATCTTGCGCCACCATCCGGGGTTGTCAGGTACCAGGCGACGGTGCGCTCGAGACCGGCGTCGAAGAGGTAGCGGGCCGCCAGCCCAGGGTCTGCACCTTGCGGCAGTCGATGGAGTAGCGGCGGTCGTGACCCGGCCGGTCGGCGACGTGCCTGATGAGGTCGGGCGACTTGCGCAGGTGCTCAAGGATCCCATGGGTGAGCGCGAGGTTGTCGATCTCGTTGCCGCCGCCGACGTTGTACACCTCACCTTCGCGGCCGCTGCGTAGCACGGTGTCGATGGCGGCGCAGTTGTCTTCGACGTACAGCCAGTCGCGCACGTTCAGCCCGTCGCCGTAGAGCGGCAGCGGTTGATCGTCGATGGCGTTGGTGATGAACAGCGGCATGATCTTCTCGGGGTACTGCCAGGGACCGTAGTTGTTGGAGCTGCGCGTGATGAGCACCGGGGTGCCGTAGGTGTGGTGGTAGGCGAGCACGGACAGGTCGGCGCTCGCCTTGCTGGCCGAGTACGGGGGCTGGAAGGGGCCAGCTCGCACGCCTCGTTGAACGATCCTGTCGCGGTCCACCACATACCTCGTCCGTCGCTGATCTGCAGGTAGCGCGACACGTCCAGCTCGCGCACCGCCTCGAGAAGCGTGTGGGTGCCCAGCACGTCGGTGCGGATGAAGTCTTGCGGACCGCTGATCGACGTGGTCGACGTGCGTCTCCGCGGCGAAGTTCACCGCCGCGTCGGCGCCGGCGAGCACCTCGCGCACGAGGCCGGCGTCGCAGATGTCGCCCTTGACGAAGGAGTAGCGCTCGTCGGTCGCAACAGTCGCTCAAGTTCTCGAGGTTGCCGCATAGGTGGCCTGTCGAGGTCACGATCTTCGAGGTCTTCGTGCCGCCTGACATGGAGCGGACGAAGTTGGAACGAATGAACCCGGCGCCTCCGGTGACCAGAGCCTCATATCCCCTCCTCGGCCGATCACCGGCCCTGGCGAGCCGGCGGACCGCCCATCGTGTCGGCACCGCTCAGCCGGCGGACATGAAGCTCGACGGCCGCGGCTGCGCCCTCGGCCCAGTGCGGCAGGCGCGGCACGGGCCGCTCACTGGCAGCGCCGAGACGCGGCCGCGGCGTGCCGGCCGGCGCAGCTCGGCGGTGGCGATGGGCACGACCTCCACCTCGAGGCCGGCGAGCTTCACCTCTCGCGGGCGAGCTCACACCAGGAGCAGTAGCCGCTGCCGGCCGTACGATACAGACTGGGGCCGAGGCCGCGATCAGGGCTTCGGCGGCGGCGATCGCCATGACCGGCGTAGGTGGGCGAGCCGACCTGGTCGTCGACGGTACGCGCAGCGGCGAGCCGCCTGCTGCCTGACGGCGGGCGGCGTTCCAGATGGTCTCACGAAGTCGTGGCCGGTCGCGCTGAACAGCCACGAGGTGCGCAGCACGCACGCCGAGCGCGCCCAGCCGAGCACGCTCGTCCTCGGCGGCGAGCTGGTGCGTCCGGGCACCCGAGCGGGTGCGGCGTGTCACTCTAAGCATACGGGCTGCCTTGGTGCCGTCGAAGACGTAGTCGGTACTGAAGTACACGACGGTGGCGTGCGTGCGGCGCACCGACGCCAGCACATTGCGCGTGCCTTGGACGTTCACGTCGGCGGCCGCCTGAGGGTTGGCTTCGGCGCCGTCGACGTCGGTGAACGCCGCGGTGTGCAGGATCACGTCGGGGCCGAAGCCGTGGACGGCCACGCGTACTGCCTCTGCGTCGCGGATGTCGAGCACCTCCTCGTGGCTCAGGAAGACCTCGCCGTCGAGCGTCTCAGCGAACGCGGTCGCCAGTTGACCGCCGGCGCCTGTGACGAACCAGCGCAGCATCGCTTCGCCGGCTGCGCTCAGCGCAGCTGCACGCCCCAGTCCGTACGGGATCTCAGGCGAATCGTGCGGCAGCTCCCGCTGGTCGGGAGCGTCGTAGCGGTAGACATCGGTCGGCGCGTTTACGATGTATGCCTCCTCGGGGCTCACGCACTTCCAGCCGTGCCAGATGCCGTTAGGCACGCGCACCAGCATGGGGTTGTGCTCGCCGAGGAACAGCTCGTCGGTTTGCCCTTTGGTGACGACCCGTCACGGCCGTCGTGGAGGACGAGCTTGATCGACGCCTTTCACGCACACGATGTTGTCCCACTGCACGTCGTGCAGATGCCAGCCCTTGACGACGCCCGGGAACGTGGTGGTCATGTAGAACTGGCCGAACTTGATGAACAGCTCGTCGTCGCTACGCAGGCATTCCATGAGGCGACCACGCTCATCGGGGATCACCTTGAGCTTCTTGGTCATGACGCCGTCGATCATATCTCTTCTTGTCCCTTTCCGCCGAGCGCTGCGTGGTGCTGATCTACAGGATGCCGATCTGGCTGGAGTCGCCCACCATGATCGGTATGCCACCGGCAGGGCATCGCTGTGCGCAATCACACAGTCGCGTCCGATGAGGCTGTCGGCCATGCGCGCCCCCAGCCGGCAGATGCGGCTGTTCTCGAGGATGATGGAGTGTTCTATCTCGGCCTGCTCCACCACCACGCCGTCGCTGATCGCCGTGTAGGGCCCGATGAACGTGTCGCTCAGGCGGCAACCCGCGCCGATGACCACCGGCCCACGGATGGTGCAGTGCCGCAGGAGGCTGCCCTCGCCGATCTGCACGGCGCCGTTCAGCGTGCAGTCTACGGCCTCACCGCGCACGTCGCGGGTAATGCCGCTGAGGATGAGGCGATTAGCCTCAAGCATGTCTTCGAGCTTGCCGGTGGTCTTTCCACCAGCCCGTGACGGTGTGCGGCTCCACGCGCAGGCCCCGGTCGATCATGTTCTGGATGGCGTCGGTGATCTCCGAGCTCACCGCGGGCCGAGGGCTTGATGGCCTTCACGCTCGCGAAGACCGCCGACGTGAACAGGTACACCCCCACCAACGCCAGGTCGCTGCGCGGCTCGGCGGGCTTCTCTACGAGCCGCGCCACGTGCCCGTCGCCGTCGAGCTCGGCGATGCCGTAGGCGCGGGGATCGGCGACCTTCTGCAGCAGGATGAGCGCGTCGGGATGGTGCTCGTCGAAGGCGTGCACGAAGGGTGCGATGCCCTCCTTGAGCAGGTTGTCGCCGAGGTACATGACGAACGGTGCGTCGCCGAGGAACTCCTCGGCGATCAGCACGGCGTGCGCCAAGCCGAGCGGGGCCTCCTGTGGTAGGTAGGTCACGCTGAGGCCGAAGCGGCCGCCGTCGCCGACGGCGGCCTTGATCTCGTCTTGTGTCTCGCCGACGACGATGCCCACTTCTTCTATGCCGGCGGCGCGCATCGCCTCGAGGCCGTAGAACAGCACGGGCTTGTTGGCGACGGGCACCAGCTGCTTCGCCGAAGTGTGAGTAATGGGGCGCAGCCGGGTGCCGGCGCCGCCGCTGAGGACCAGTCCCTTCACCCTCGATCCTCCTTGCGACGACCTCTAGATCGTTTCGTCGTCGTGTAGTTCGTCGTCACTCTCGGTGGACAGCAGGTCGAGCACGTTGGTCTCGTCCACAGCTTTGCCCACGAACACCACATTGGGCCCTGCCCAGAGGGTGACGCGCGCGCCGACCGGGAGGGCAAGTGCGGCTCCGTCGAGAAGGATGCTGGTGAGCGTGGAGCGCTCGATATCGCGCTGCACTTCGCAACTATCGATGGCGAAGGGCGCGGCGTCGTCGAACTGCAGGCGAGGCTCTCTGCTGGCGTCGATTATCACTCGGGGGAGTATAGCATTCCTACGATGCAGAGGGTGGATCAAGGCGGCGTCGCGTGGCGCCCCGGCAGACGTGTGCGGACGGGCCTGCTCCTCAGGAAGCGAAGCTCAGGTAGGGCCGCCAGCTCTCGTGAATGTGCTCGACGTGCATGAAGACGAACGAGGCTGGCTCCGGCGGCCGCGGCTTGCAGGCCAGGTTCAGCCCGGCGACGTGTGGTGGACGGTCACCCTTCTTGCGGTTGCATGGAGCGCACGAGGTGACGAGGTTGTCCCAGGTATCGGCGCCGCCCTTGGAACGGGGGACTACGTGGTCTACGGTGAGGTGGCGCTCGCTGCCGCAGTACTGGCAGCGATGACGGTCGCGCGCGAACACCGCCCGCCGCGAGATGCGCGCGGTGGTGCTGCGGCGCGGCAGCGCCACGTAGGTTCGCAGGCGGATCACGTGCGGCAGCTCGTAGACGGCACGTTCAGTATGGTAGGTCGCGCCGGATTGCTCGATGACCTCGGCCTTATCCTTGAAAAGGAGCACCAGAGCTCGCCGGACGCTACACACGTTCAGCGGCTCGTAGGTGGTGTTCAAGACAAGCACCTTCCGCATCGTAACGATAGTAGCAGAAAAGAAACGCGCCGTGTGGCGGCGAGCATCGCCCGCAGGCACTAGACTGGCGTCATGGACCTCTTCTCCATGAGCGACGAGCAGGTCGCGGCCGAGGCGCCGCTGGCGGCGCGCATGCGGCCGCGCCGCCTGAGCGAGTTCGTCGGTCAGGATCACATCGTCGGCGCGGGCAGCGTGCTGCGCGCCTTTATCGAGGGCGGCGAGCTCTTCTCGATGATCTTCTTCGGGCCGCCGGGCAGCGGCAAGACTACGCTGGCGCGCATTATCGCCGGCGAGACGGGTGCCCGCCTGGTGCAGCTCTCGGCGGTCAGCTCAGGCACCGCCGATGTGCGCGCCGCGATCCAGGGCGCGCGCGAGGCGCGCGCCCTGGGCGCGGCGCGCACCATCCTCTTCATCGACGAGATTCATCGCTTAACAAAGCCCAGCAAGACGCCTTGCTGCCGGCTATCGAGGACGGCGTCGAGACGCTCATCGGAGCCACCACCGAGAATCCCTACTTCGAGATGAACTCGGCGCTCATCTCGCGCTGCCAGCTCTATCGGTTCGAGCCGCTCGCGGCCGAGCTCGTGGAGGGCGTCGTGCGGGTTGCGTTGAGCGATACCGAGCGGGGCTTGGGCGGCAAGAGGGTGACGCTCGCCGCCGGCGGGCTCGCCCTCCTGGCCGAGATTGCCCGCGGCGACGCGCGGGTGGCGCTCAACGCCCTGGAGGCCGCCTGGCGTGCGCGCGCCGCCGGCGCCAGCTCATCGCGCGCCGGCGCCGCCTCGCGCGCCACCGGGGCCGCTTCGCCGGCGCCCGTGAGCATCACCGTTGCCGACCTTCGCGACGCGGCCCAGAAGAGCCCCGTCTCGTACGACCCGCGAAGATGCCCATTACGACACGATCTCCGCCTTCATCAAGTCCCTGAGAGGCAGCGATCCAGACGCGGCCGTGTACTACATGGCGTCAATGCTGGCCGGCGGTGAGGATCCCAAGTTCATCGCTCGCCGCATGATCATCTTCGCGAGCGAGGATGTGGGGAACGCCGATCCGCAGGCCCTGCAGGTCGCCGTGGCGGCCTCGCGCGCCGTGGAGTTCGTGGGCCTGCCCGAGTGCCGCATCAACCTGAGCCAGGCGGCGACGTATCTGGCGCTCGCGCCCAAGAGCAACGCCGCCTACAAGGCCGTAGACGCCGCCCTGGACGACGTGAGACGCGAGGGGAACCAGCCGCCACCCCCTCGACCTGCGGGACGCGAACTACCGCGGCGCCAAGAACCTCGGGCACGGCATCGGCTACGAGTACCCTCATGCGCGCGGCGGCTGGGTGGAGCAGCAGTATCTGCCCGACAAGCTCTCAGGGCGCCGCTACTACGTGCCGATACGCGGTGTGGAGATCAGCAGATGGCCGCCCGCCTCGAGGCAGAGAAGCGGCGAGCACGGCCGGGGGAGTCGGAGGAGCTCGACAGAGACGATGAGTAACGCCGCGTACACCGTCGTCTTCTTCGCCGCCGCGGCCCTTGTCGCGCTGGCCGTGGTGTGGTGGTACGCGCGTCGCTTGAAGCAAGACCTCGACGATGAGGCCCAGGTGAAGGCGGGTACGCGCACCGTGATCGAGCTTGCCCCAACCTGTGTTGACCAGCTACGCGGGCTGAGTAGCGCCCCGATTCTGCTGAAACAGTCTGAGGAGGGGGTTCGCGTACAGATCGAGCACCGTCCGATGATGCCGCTGATGGCGTTCATGGGAAGAGACGTGAGTGCCGCGCTGTCGGCGGCGGCGGCCGAGATCACCGAGCGGTATGGCATGCGCTGGGTGGTGCTGGTCAGCGCCGGCGAGAACGGCCGCGTGTCGATACTGCGGCTGGCGTGAGGCCGGCGTGCAGGAGTGTGCTTCGGGGAACCGTATACATCACAGTAGACTAGTAAAGTCGAGGCCCATTTCTTCCGAAGTACACACAGCCGGCTTCGCGTGCCGTGCGGCTGGCGACACGCTGGGCAGCGGTGGTCAAGGAGGCAGTGATGAAGCGGCTCATGAGGTTTCTGCTGGGGCTCACGATGGGTGCGACGGTCGCCGTGCTGTTCGCTCCGAAGAGTGGGCGTGAGCTTCGCGAACAACTGATCAGCGGCGCAACTAGCAGGCTGCTGCCGGCCGCGCCCGACGTGTATCCGCAGCCTGGTGACGAGGCGTTGTGGGGCTCGGGCGCGACGACTGCCGTGGAGGAACCGCCCGTGTCGCCGGCGGTCGTGGAGACCGTGCCGGCGGCCCAGCCCGGGCCGTCGGAGCCCGTCGCGGAGGCGGCGGTCGCTGCCGAGGGCTTGTCGCTGGTTGAACCAGACGATGCCCCCTTGCTAAAGACGGTCGAGGCTCCCGCGGAGGTTGGCCCTTCCGAAGACCTCAGGGAGCGCATCGTGGAAACCCGCACCGGGGTTGAGACCGACCTCGCCCAGTCGTTTGCCGGCGAAGGGGAAGCAGTCGTGGCGGAGCCTGAAGCCGAAGCGCCCGTCGCCGAAGCGCGCGTCGCCGCTGAACCGCTCACCGAACCAATCATGGCCGAGCCCGCTGTGCAAGGCCCCCCCGTGCCGCCCTCGCTGGAGGGCCCCGTGGTCGCGCCGTTGGTGGTGCCCGAGGCCGAAGTGAAGGCGGTGCCGGAAGAGGCGGCGCCGTCCGCTGAGGGCGCGGCGTCGCGAGCCTGGAATATTCCCTACGACGAGGAGGCACTCGTTACCCCCGGGCCGGCGGAGGCCGAGCGTACGCCATTCGCCACGCTCGCCGAGGAGCCACTCGCGACCGTAGTCGAAGGTGAACCGGTTGTGGAGGAGGCGCCGTCACCCGTATTTCAGCCCGAGCCAGTTGTGGAATCCGCGCCGGGCGCTGAGGCCGCGCCTGTCGTGGAGGCCGAGCCGGTCGTCGAGCCGGAGCCGGTCGTCGAGCCGGAGCCGGTGGCCCGAGCAGTCCCGGTCGTCGAGCCGGAGCCGGTCGTCGAGGCAGTCCCAGTCGTCGAGGCAGTCCCGGTCATCGAGCCGGAGCCGGTCGTCGAGCCCGAGCCGGTCGTCGAGGCAGAGTCGGTGACGCAGGCCGCGCCGGAGCCGGTCGTGGAGTCTGAGCCGGCGCCCTCTCCCGCCGTGGCCCCCGAGGCAGTCGTGGCGGACGAGGGAGCCACGCGTGAGGGCTCTATCGACCAGGCCGAGATGCGCCGCCGCATAGAGGAGACGCGTGCTCGCCTGAAGGCCAAGGCCTTCGACGCCATGATGAGCGGCGAGGCCGCGCTGCTTTCGCGTGACAGCGGCGACAAGCCGGTGCCGAAAGCCGACGACGTGAAGCTGCCCGGCGAGGTTGAATCGACCATCGACGAGTCACTCTCGCAAGAAGACTACTGACGGCGCTCGGCCAGCCGGCCAGGCGTCGCCCGCAATGGGCCCCGCGGGGAGCTACCGTGTGAGCGGTCCACGGCGTTGCCGTCGCGGCCGTTGCGTTCGTGGGGGCCGCCGCTTTAGCCGCGGCCGCCGTAGCTCAACGCCCGTCGCCGTGGCCCACTCATCGTCGCTCAGACGCTCGGGACCGCGCCGATCCACGGCCGGCCAGGCGAGCGCGCCCGGCGCCATGCCCCGTTCGTGCAGCGTGTGCGCGAGGATGCCGGCCGTGGAGAGGAACGACGACGGCCACCAGCACCACGCCGGCGGGGATCGTGCGGTTCTCGAAGAGAAGGAGTAGTACCACCACACCTTCATGCCGATACCCAGCCTCGCGGCGTAGTAGAGCAGCACGATCGGGATCATCGTAAGGCCGAGGTACGCGGGCAGGATCGATCGAGCCCACCCGCCCGGCCGCGCCAATCGGCCAGAGCACGGCGGCGGGCAGCACGAGAAGCACGGAGTAGGGGTCGATGAGCAACGCGAGGAGGGCGACGGCCAGAAGGACGGCGTGGGCCATGAAGATGGTGGCTCGCGGGTCGGCCGGCACGCGGCGCGCGATCCTGTGCTCCACGGCCACCGTGTAGGCATAGGCGAGCACCAGTAGCGCCAGTAGAACGACGACCCGCAAGTAGCGTGGATTGGCTACCACCCGAGCTTCCGGCGGGATCACCGCGCCCGGGCTCTTGGGAAGCTGGCCGACGGCGTTGGCCAGGTAGACGATCATCAGCAGCACGAGCCAGGGCGCCAGATGCAAGATCGCTCGCACGATGGCCGGACGCAGCTTCACGCGCGACCTCCGGCAACGGGCGAGCAGATCGATGGTTACGCCGCCCAGCGGCAGCAACAAGGCGGCGAGGATGGCCGCCAAGGCGGCGCCCGGCAAGGTGCGTTGATGGGTGAGGAAGATCGTCCCGCCGCTCCCGGGTCCCGGCGCCGGCATCGCGTCCACTGCCATGAGCATCGTCTGAACGGTGTTGCCCACCCTGGTCAGCGTCTCGCTGGAGGCGTTGTCGAGGGTGTCGGTGGCCGCGGGCACCCTGGGTCCTGCCGCCGACACCGTAATGGCCGGCACGCCCTCGGCCACGAAGGGCCCTTGCGAGCCGGAGCTGGTGGGCACGGCCAGGCGCACGATCTGGGCCGGCACGGTGGGCAGCAAGGCATCCATGTTGGCCGCCACGCGAGCCGCCGGCGCGCTCAGCAACCACAGCCAGGGTGGTGCCGTTCTGGCGCTAGAACTCCAACCGTCGAGCGCCAGGCCCGCCGCGTGTGGCGTGGCGACCTTGCGCAAGGCGATCACGGCGAGCAAGTTGCTGATCCGGTTCTCTTGTGCGAAATGCTGTGCCCCCAGCGCGCCGAGGGCATCCCCGCTCGTGCAGAGGAAGATCATCGTGTGGCTGTGCGCCGTGACCGTAAACGAGCGCGCCAGCTCGAGGAGCATAGCCACGCCCGAAGCGTTGTCGTTGGCCCCCTGGGTGGCCAAGGGCAGGATGTCGCGGTTGGCGATCACCAGAATAGACCCTTGCGTGGTGCCCTTCGACACGGCCCACACGTTCTGCAGGGTCACCTTCCTGCCGTTTATCGTGGCCGGGAAGCCCTCGAGGTGCGTCTCCAGGCCGGCAGCCTTGAACTGCTGGACGATCCAGATGGCGAGGCGGTTGTCGCGATCGCTGCCGGCCACGCGCTGGGGGTAGTCGTTGGCGATGGTCCGCAGGTCGGTGATGGCGCGCGTGCCATCGAACGAGACCGGCTCGTCGCTGAGCCTGGGGGTGTCTGGCCTTCCCAGAGTGAAGAGAGCGGCCACGACGAAGATCAGGGCGACCACCCAGGCGGCTCGATACACCTTGAGGTTGGGCAGTGGAGTCCTCCTTGGGCGTGCCGTGCATCCTATCAAACGCGAGCCCCGTCAGGCCCAGGGTAAGATGAGCCCATGTACTCTGCCACCCGCACCCCCGAGGGTAACGAAAGCGGGATGGGCCGCTTCCTGGCGGGCGCGGCGTGAAGCGTCGCTTGCGCCTGCGACTCACCATCACGCACGCCGCGGTGGCGGCGCTCGCCGTGATCGTCGCGGCGGTGATCGTGAGCGCGACAGGCGGCAGCCGGTTCGACGGCTACCTGACCCAGGTGCAGCAGGCGCGCGAGGCGGTGCTGGTGAATACCCTGACGGCCACCTACCGCGCGCCCGTCGGGTGGGACGCCACGGCGGTCTTCGCGGTCAGCCGCATCGCCGTCGTCGACGCTGTCGACGTAGCCGTGTACTCACCGAGCGGCGACCTGCTGTTCACGGCTCAGGGGCTGCACGCCGGCCCTGCGTCCGCCTCTCGGGCGGCGACGCTGCAGGCCGGCCAGCTCGTGGTGAGTCACTACGCCCTCAGGGTCGGCGGCAAGACGGTCGGAAGCGTGGACGCGTACGCGGCGCGAGACCTTCGCGGCACCGCGGAGTCTGCCTACCAGAGTTCGCTCCTTCGCAACCTCACCATCGCGGGCCTGGTCGCCGTGGTCGCGGCCCTCCTCGTCAGCCTGCTGGTGAGCCGGCGTCTCACCGGGCCGCTCGAGGAGCTCGCCGACGCCGCCGAAGACGTCGCCGCCGGCAACCTCGACGTACGCGTGGCGCCGCGCGCCGACGACGAAGTAGGTGCGCTGGCCGTGGCCTTCGACGCCATGGCGGACCGCCTGGCACGCGACGAGCAGTGGCGGCGCGACATGACTTCCGATCTCTCAGACGAGCTGCGCAGGCCGCTGGCCATCATTCAGGAGCGTCTCGAATCGCTCGAAGACGGCGCTCCGCCGACGACCCCGGAGGCCTTGCGGGCGATCGGTGCGGAGGTGGAGCAGCTGGGGCACCTGCTCGGCGCCCTTCACAGCCTCAACGAGCTCGAGAGCGAAGACCTGAGCGTGGAGTACCAGGGCCTCGACCTGAGCGATGTGGCGCGCGCCGCGTGCGACGGTGTAGCGCAAGCCTTCGGCGCCAAGGGCGTCGCCCTCTCGGACGACCTGCAGACCGTGATGGTCAAAGCCGACCGCGAGCGGCTGCTGCAGGCGATCGCCGACCTGCTCGACAACGCGCTCAAGTTCACGCCGAGGGGCGGTCGCGTTGTGCTGGCCGTGGCCGCCGCCAAGGTCCCTCGCGGCGGCGCCGCGGCACGGGCCACTGCTACGCAGGCGTCCGTCGGCGCCGGCCCCCAGGCTGCCGCCGCCGCAGGCACCTTTCACGGTCGCACGGCACGCCTCACGGTGACCGATTCTGGCCCCGGCATCGACCCAGTCGATCTACCCTTCGTGTTCGACCGCTTCTACCGCTCGCATGCCGCTCGCGGCACGCAGGGCATCGGGCTCGGTCTTGCCGTGGCTCGCGGTCTCATCGAGGCGCAGGGCGGCACCATTGAGGCCGCCAACGGGCCGCGCGGCGGTGCCGTGTTCACCGTGGAGCTGCCGGCGGCACCATAGAGCGGCCCGCGCCGCGTGACCGCCCCATACGGGGCGGTCACGCGGCGCTACGAGGGTTAGTCCGCCTCGCGGCGGGCACTTGCGTACCCGCAAGGCGCTCAACAACACTACGGCGACTGCGTCGCCTACGGGGGTTAGTCGACCTTCGGCAGCCTCGCGATCGAGGCGGCGATCGCCTCTTCGGGATGCTCGTAATCTTCGAGCTTGCCGCTGAGGTAGGCGTCGTAGGCGCTCAGATCGAGGAACCCGTGGCCGGTGAGGTTGAACAGGATGTTCCTGCTCTCGCCCGCCTCCTTGGCCGCCAGCGCCTCGTCGATGGTGGTGCGGATCGCGTGGGCGCTCTCCGGCGCCGGCACGATACCCTCGGTCTTCGCGAAGAGCTGTGCCGCCTCGAATACCTTAGTCTGCGGCACGGCCACGGCTTCCATCAGTCCCAGGTTGTAGGCGTGACTGATCAGCGGGGCCATGGCATGGTAGCGCAGGCCGCCGGCGTGGATGCCGGCCGGCATGAAGTCGTGGCCGAGCGTGTACATTTTGAACAGCGGGGTGGTCTGCGCCTCGTCGCCAAAGTCGTACACGAACTGACCCTTAGTGAGGGTAGGGCAAGCCGTCGGCTCGACCGCGACGAAACGCGTTTTGGTCTTGCCGGCAAGGTTCTCGCGCAGGAAGGGAAAGGCCAGGCCGGCGAAGCTCGACCCGCCGCCCACGCAGCCGATGACTACATCGGGGTACTCATCGGCGTCTTGGCACTGCAGGACGGCCTCTTCGCCGATCACCGTCTGGTGCAGGAGCACGTGGTTGGTAACGCTGCCCAGCGCGTACTTGGAGCCGGGATGGGTGACCGCGTCCTCCACAGCTTCGCTGATGGCGATGCCCAGGCTGCCCAGCGACTCGGGATCTTCGGCCAGCACGGCGCGGCCGGCGTTGGTCTGGTCGGTCGGGCTGGCCAGCACGTTGGCGCCCCAGAGCTGCATCATGCTGCGCCGGTAAGGCTTCTGGTGGTAGCTCACCTTGACCATGTAGACCATGCACTCGAGGCCGAACATCTGGCAGGCCATGCTGAGGGCGCTGCCCCACTGGCCGGCGCCGGTCTCGGTGGACAAGCGGGTGGTGCCGTCTTTCTTGTTGTAGTAGGCCTGCGCCACGGCCGTGTTGCTTTTGTGCGATCCGGCTGGGCTGACCCCCTCGTACTTGTAGAAGATCTTGGCCGGCGTATCCAGCGCCTTCTCCAGGCCCGTGGCACGGATGAGTGGTGAAGGTCTCCAGATGCGGTAGATCTCACGGATCTCGTCGGGGATCTCGATGTAGCGCTCGGCCGAAACCTCTTGCGCGATGATGCTGGGCGGGAAGATGGGAGCCAAGTCGCCGGGACCCGCCGGCTGCAGCGTGCCGGGGTGGAGCGGCGGTGCCGGCGGCTCGGGGAGGTCTGCCACGATGTTGTACCAGGCCTTGGGGATCCTCTCCTCGTCAAGGACGAACTTCTTACGCGTCATGACGCACCTCCTCTCGTGTGATGCAAAGCGGTGTGGTGCACTTCGGGTGCTCTCCTGCCTTCGGGTACGGTTTGACCACTGCTGGTGGCCGGGGCTGCGGGCGTGGCCCGCGCGGATGTCGGTAATGGGCGCGCTACGCGCGCCAGGCCCACGGGCGCCGAGCGCCCGGGTTGCTGCGGCCGTCGCCGTGCGGTGCGCTCACGGCGCCCCACACGGTGGCCGCGCTGCGTCGATTGGCGGTGGACCTCGTCATCGTGGCAGGGATTGTACCATGCCGAGCGGGCGGAAGGTGTCTTGCTGTAGATGCGGCGCCCCGGGGTAGGCGAACAAGAAGCCTTGGCCATAGGCAACGTCGAGCGCCACCAGGGTGTCGAGCTGAGCCTGGGTCTCGATGCCCTCGGCGATCAGCGTGATGCCGGCCTCGCGGCAGAAGTCGCGCAGCGTGCCGACCAGCTTCTGCTTGACTTTCGAGCTCTCCAGGTTGCGGATGAGGCTCATGTCCAGCTTGATGAAGTCGGGCTCGATCTCCACCATGGTCTGCAGACCCGCATAGCCGGCGCCGGCATCGTCGACGGCTATACGAAACCCTTGCTCGCGGAGGGTGCGAACCACGCTGCGCACGCGTGCGAAATCCTCGATCACGCTGTTCTCGGTGATCTCCATGACGGTGCACGCGCGCAGGTCCTCGGGCGTCGCGTCGACGAACTCCTGCACCAGGCGGTCACTGCGCGAGTGGAAGAAGAGGTTGATGGGCTCCGTGTTGATGAAACGCAAGAGGTGGGCTGGCAGCGTCGATGCGCCGCGCGTGGCCGCCATGCGGCAGACGCGGTCGAGCTCCTGCACGCGCGCCTCGGCGCGCGCCACCTCGAAGAGGGTGTCGGGCCGGTGGAGCTCGCTGTGCAGCGGTCCGCGGGCCAGCAGCTCATAGCCCAGCACCGAGAAGTCGTTGAGGGCCACGATGGGCTGGTAGACGCAGGAGATCTGAGCGCCGCTGATTACGCTGTCCAGCTCGTCGCGCAAGCGGTGACGGCTGCAATCGCGTTCCAGGTCTATGCCGCGGGTGGCCGTCTCGATGGCCGCGAGGAGGGCACGCTTGAAGCGCACCTTGGGCGACTGTGAGAGCTTGGCGCACCCTACGTGCAGGTCGATGGTGGCGAAGAGCATGGTTTCCAGGTCGTCGCCGAGGCGTTCGAGGAGCTGCTGCTCGAGTCTCAGCTTCACGGAGCAGAGATCGTCTTCATCGATGACGCTGCGCTCGCGGGCCGGCGAGAGGATCACCAGGAACGCGTTGCCCAGGCTTGAGATAGACACGAAGTCTTCGTTGCGCAGGAGCTGGCCGCGCGCCTCGGTGAGGCGTTTGCCGATCACGCGAAAGACTTCGTCGACCACCTCGAAGCCTTGCATCTGCTCGAGCGCCTGCACACCGTCGACGGTGATGTAGAGGATGCCGAGCTGGCTGCGGGCGCTGAGCGTGCGCTGCACCTCCACTTGCACGTTGGCGAGCGTGGGAAGACCGGTGATCTCGTCGCGATACACGGACGTATCGCGTAGCACGTCGCGGATCGTCTGCAGCAGGTGGTCGCTGCGAAACGGCTTAGTGACGTAGGCCGCCGCCCCGCAGCGGTTGGCCGCGATCATGTCGGACAGTTGGGTCTTGGCCGTGAGAAACACGATGGGGATGTCTTTGGTGTAGCCGAACTGCAGCTCGCGACACACCTGGTAGCCGTCCATGTCGGGCAGCGCGACGTCGAGCAGGATGAGGTGCGGATGCTCGGTATAGGCGATCTCCAGACCGCGTTCGGCATCGTTCGCGATCAGAGCCTCGTACCCATTGCCCCCGAGGATCACCGCGACGCTCGCGGTCAGTTCTTCATCGTCGTCGACGACAAGGATGCGGATCTTCTTGCCTGACATCAGCCCCCCGCTGGTCGGCCGTCGTGTACCCGCTGGACGTCCGCCGAGACCATCGCCCATGAACTACATCGGCCACGATTGCCCAAAACGTTAACCAGGTAGACTTGCCGGACATGAATCCAACTCTCCCCCGGAGGTGCATGTGAAAGGGTACGGTCCCGCGGACCCGCTGCAATCACCGCGGTTCGCCGGCATCTCCACCTTCCTGCGGCTGCCGCACACCACTCGCTTGGAGGGTGTGGACGTCGCCTTCGTCGGCCTGCCCTTCGACACCGGTGTGAGCTTTCGCGCCGGCGCGCGCTTCGGGCCCAAGGCTGTACGCGAAGGGTCTCTAACCCTGCGCCCCTTCTACAATCCGGCCCACCGGGTAGCGCCGTTTGAGCGCCTCTCGGCGATCGACTACGGCGACGCGTCGGTGGTGCCCGGCTTCACTGATCGCTCCTACGACAAGATGCAGGACACGTTGGCCGCGATCCACATGGCCGGTGTGCTGCCCATCTGCTTCGGTGGCGATCACGGCGTGCTCCTCCCCGAGCTGCGTGCCGCCGCCGCGGCCCACGGTCCGCTCGCCTTGCTACTGTTCGACGCGCACAGCGATACCAACGACGAGGATTTCGGCGAGAAATACACGCACGGCACCGCCGTACGACGCGCCGTGGAGGAGGGCCTCATCGACCCACGCCGCTCAACGCTCATGGGCGTGCGGGGCGGCATGTACCGCGTGGCCGAGCTCGAAGACGACAGGGAGATGGGGTTCACGGTGTTCCCCTGGGACGACCTCGCGCAGCTGGGGACGGGGGCGGTGGCGGCCGCCGTGGAACGCGCCGCCGGCAAGGCCGTGCTCTCGTTCGACATCGACTTCGTCGACCCGGCCTTCGCGCCCGGTACCGGCACGCCCGAGTGCGGCGGCCCTTCGTCGATGCAGGCATTGGCGCTGCTGCGCTCCTGCCGTGGCCTGCAGATCGTGGGTGCCGACGTGGTGGAGGTGCTGCCCGACCTCGACAGCTCGCACCTCACGGCGACGCTCGCCGCGACGGTAGCGTGGGAGATCCTCAGCCTGGTCGCTGCCGAGCGCCCCGAGGTGGCGCCTTGACCCTGCGAGTCGCCTGCGTGCAGCTCAATACGCGCGACGATACCGCCGCAACGCTGAGCACGGCGACGAGGCTCATCGTGGAGGCCGCCGCCGCCGGCGCGCGGCTCGTAGCGCTGCCTGAGACGTGGACCTACAAAGGGACCGGCGCCGGCATCGTGGCCAGTGCCGAAGCCGTGGACGGCTCCAGCAACGGCGCCCTGGCCGAGCTGGCTCGGCGGCTGGGCGTGTACGTTCTGGCCGGTTCGATCTACGAGCCCGCCGCGCGGCCCGGGCGTGTGTTCAACACTTCCGCGCTGTTCGGTCCCGACGGGCGGCCAATGGCGGCGTACCGCAAGATCCATCTGTTCGACGCCGCGAGCGGCGGCGTTGTCTACCGTGAGTCAGACATCCTGGAGGAGGGCGCCGAGATCGTCACTGCCGAGGTCGATGGGGTGACCGTGGGCCTCACGATCTGCTACGACCTACGCTTTCCCGAGCTCTACCGATCGCTGGCTCTGCGTGGGGCTCAGGTGCTGCTCGTGCCCGCCGCCTTCACGGCGTTCACCGGCGCGGCTCACTGGGAGATACTTCTGCGTGCCCGGGCCATCGAGAACACCTGCTTCGTGGTGGCCCCGGGCCAAGTCGGAGAGTACTTGCCGGGGCGCGCCAGCTATGGCCACAGCATGGTCGTGGACCCCTGGGGCACGGTGCTGGCCGAGGTGCAGGACGGCGTGGGCATCTGCGTGGCCGACCTCGACCTGGAGCGCCTGGCCGAGGTGCGCGCCCAGATACCATCGCTCGCGAACCGCCGGCCGGAGGCCTACGGGCTGTAGCCGCGGCCCTCGCAGGCCGCGGCGGCGCCGATTACGCCGCGGCGCTCGTGCCCGCGACCGGCGCGCTGCGTTCGCTCAGCCGGCGGCGCACGAAGGCGGCGACGACGCCGATGACGATGCCCGCCAGGGCCCCCGCGGCGACGCTGAGCTTGGTGTCGGGGCCGCTCGGCGAACTTGGTATCGCGGCTTTGTGCAGGATGCTCGGCTTCTCTACGGTCTTGGCCACGAGCAGCATGAGTTGCGTCTTCTGGTTGGCTGCCACGAGAGTCGACTGCTCGGAGGCGGCCGCCTGCGCGACGGCCACGTAGGGCGCCTCGAGCATCGCCTTCTCGGCGGCGGAGGCGTTCGATTGGGCGATAGCGGCCATGCTCTTCTGGGTGGCGTTGGCACGCGCCACCGAGGCGTTCATGGCCGCCGTGCCCTGATCGAGCTGCTGCTGGAGCACGGCGATCTTGGTGTTCACACCGGGGCTGATGTTCTGCTCGAGCACGTCGGCGAGCGCGTTGGCCGCGGCCGCCGCGCGCGCCTTCTTGGTATCGGTGACGCTGATGACGACGATGTTGACCACCGAGGTGGTGGTTTTCACGGTCGACGACGGCGTCTGCACCGTGGTATCACGGCGCAGCCGGCCGACGGTTTCTCCCATGCCGGTCTGTTTGGCGGCTTGGTCCAGCACGACATCGCTGGCCAGCAGCTCGGTGGCCGCCCTGGAGTTGGAGTTCAGGCCCGCCATGGCGTTGCCATTGGCGTCGGTGGTCTGCCCGATGTACACCGATGACGTGGCTGTGTACTCCTTGGGCGAGGCGAAGGCGACGCCTCCGCCAACCACCGCTCCCAGCACCAGCAGGCCGAGGATGACCCACCAGTTGCGTACCAGGGTCAGCAGCCAGGAGCCAACATCGAGGGTGTTGGCGTCGTCGTTGCTCATGCGCTCCTCCGGGGTGGGTTCATCATGCCATATTAGCGTGGCTGTGGGCTGCCTGCAGCCCGGCGCCCTACGGCGCGTGTCGGTCGCCTACAGAGACGCCGTCCGAACGTGGCCGGCGCGCACGCGCGCAAGGATCTCGAGGTACTCTCGGGCGAGGCTGCGACGGTCGAAGTGTTCCAGGACGTAGCGGCGGCCGTTGCTCCCCAGGCGGCGGCCCTCGGCAGGGTCGGCGGCGAGCCTCTCCGCGGCTTCCGCCAGCTCGGCATCGTTGCCTGGTTCAAAGGCGATGCCGCACTT
Organism: uncultured Thermoleophilia bacterium; assembly: GCA_963848545.1. GTDB lineage: Bacteria > Actinomycetota > Thermoleophilia > UBA2241 > UBA2241 > CAIXSE01. Next base: position 8,622 of record CAWKEZ010000075.1, on the reverse strand, counting down.
TGCCTCGTTGAGTAGCGCGCGAGCCTCCCCCTCGAAGCCCAGCAGAATGGGCTTCTCCATGGCGGCGTCTTCAAAGAACTTGCTGGGCAGGATTGTGCCAAACAGCGCCTGCTTGCGGAAGTGGACGAGGCAGGCGTCGCTGCTGGCCAGGTAGTCGGGCAGGCGGTCGCGTGCGACGAGCCCGGTGAACACCACGTTGTGCAGCCCCTGGGCGCGGGCCGCGGCCTCCAGCTCGGCCCTCACGGCGCCGTCGCCGATGAGCAGAAAGGCGATGTCGTCGCGGCCACGCTGCCGCAGACGCCGAGCGGCACCGAGCGCGACCTCGAGGCCGCTGGCCATGCCGATGGTGCCGGCGAAAGTGACCACGTACTTGCCCGTCAGTCCGAGTCGCTCGCGCAGCCCGGCGTCGACCGGCCGTGGCGTGAAGAGCTCCGCGTCGACTCCGTTGGTTACCACGGAAACCTTCTCCGGCGCCACTCCTTTGCGGATCATGTTCTGGCGATAGCCCTCACCCGCGGCGACGATGTGGTCGGCGGCGTCGTAGAGGGCGCGCTCGAGCTTCTCCAGCGCGCCGATCACGCGGCCCTGCCTGAGTGCTCCGACCGCCGTGATCGAGTCGGGCCATATGTCCCTGATCTCGAGCACGAAGGGGGCGCGGTGGGCACGGCTCACCGGCACGCCGGCCCAGCCCGCGAAGAACTGCGGCGAGGTAGCGATCACCACGTCGGCGCGGGGTCGCAGCAGGGGACCAGTGGCCCCGGCGGTGGCCAGGTACGAGAGGAAGTTGAGGCCGCGCCGCACGCGGCCGCGGTTGGCGGCCAGGTAGGTCCACACGCGCACCGTGCGGATACCGTCGATCAGCTCGGTCTGGCAGAGCTTGTTGCGGTAGCCCTCGTATACCACTCCGGCGGGCACGTTGGGGGCACAGGTGAGCACCGTCACACGGTGGCCCAGGCGCGTCCACTCGCGCGCCATGGCGTGCACCCGCGCCGCCGGCGCGTTGTTCTCGGGCACGAAGTAGTGACTCAGGAATAGGATGTGCACCGCTCACGCGTCCCAGAACATCTGGTCGTAGTAGCGCACCGTGCGGCGCGACGGGCGCACGCGGGCCTGGGCGGCGGCCACGGCGTCGGCGTCCAGCTCGCCGAGCGCGTACTTGATGCCCAGGTAGGGCAGGTTGAAGTCGTCCTGGTACACGAACGTCGACACGCGCGGGTTCACCTCGAGGAGCTTGTCGCCCTTGAACTGGACGTTCACGAACCAGTCGAGATGCAGGCTGCGGCAGATCTCGCGCGACAGCGCCACGAGGTCAGGCCGCTCCACCGTCTTGAACGCCATCGCGAGGCCGGCGTGGATGGCTTCACGCGTCTTGGTCTGGTGCAGCACGATCTCGCCGTCGGCGCAGAGCGCGTCGACGGTGTACTCGATGCCCTCGAGGTACTCCATGAGCAGCAGTCGTGGGAACGGCGCCACGGGGCGCATGACGGCGACGAAGTCGTCGAGCGTGAGAGGCAGGTTGCCACCACGCTCGTTGAGGAGCTGCCAGGCCGCGTCGACCCGGGGCTGCAGCACGTGAAAGCCGCGCGAGCCCTTGGCCACCGGCGGCTTGAAGCACACGGGCACGTCCGGATACCCGAGCTCGCGTGCGGCGGCCACGAATTCGTCGAGCGAGGCGGGAACGACGACGCGCGGCTCGGGCACTCCAGCGCCGGCCAGGGCGGCGTGCATCGCCTCCTTGTCGCCGCAGGCCGCGGCGGCCTCGGGGGAGGCGATCAGCACGCGGGCGCCGAGGTCGGTGAAGGTGGCCCGCGCCCGCGCCACATGCTCCACCTCGGCCGATGATTGCACGAAGAGCACATCCGGGCGCTCGCGGCCGACTACGTCGGCGAGCGCCTCCACGTACCCGTCGTCCGCCCCCGCCGGCACCGTCGCGAAGGAGTCGCAGAGAAAGCGTCCCACGGCGTCGTCGCGCATGTCTACGCCGGTGATGACGATCTCGCGCTCGCCGTTGGCTTTGAGCATACGGATGAGCGTGGCCGCCCCGGGGCACCCGGCGGCCGTGAGCACAAGCTTGAGTGGCGGAAGCGTCACCGTGTGGTCGCGCGGGCCGTCGACGTGGGCCTTCAGATGATCCAGCGGTAGACCTCGAACACCTCGGCGAAATCGAGGCCGACGTCGATGCCACGCGTGAGGGCCACGTTGCGGATGTAGTGCTCGTTCGTGTAGTTGCGATGGCCCTGGCTCTCATAGCACGCCAGGGCGCGAACTTTCTGTTCTACGTGGCGCTCCTCGAGGCTTACGTACACCTGGTGTAGAAGTTGAGATTGTTCCAGGGGATCTCGTAGGCCATCACGGTGGTGCGCTTGAAGGCCCGCAGGCCCTCCTCCGCGACGGTTTTGTGATCCTGGTGGAGATCAACCAGTGCCGGCATGAGCACGCAGTCGGGCTTGACCAGTTGCTGCAGCACGATCATTTCTTCGAGGATGTCCTGGCGCACGGTAGGAAAGGTGCGCACCTCGAAGTCGTACACCCTCAGATCATCCGAGGGGATGCCGAGCACCGCCGTGGCGGCCCGCACCTCGTGCTTGAGCACATCCTTGGGGAAGCCTTCGGGCACGCTCTTGGCGGCCGTGCTGAAGGCGGCGTAGGTGACCCTGGAGCCGTTTTCGATGAGCCGTGCCATGGTGCCGCCGCAGCCGAACTCGCCGTCGTCGGTGTGCGGCGCGACGTGACGAGGACGTTGGCGAAGCGATCGATGCTCACGTGCGAACCACCTCTCGGTCGTTCCCTCAATTGGTCAACGGATCCGGCGGGCCGGGTTGCCGGCCCACACCTCTCCGGACCGATATCCTTGCGCACGGCGGCGCTCATGCCCACGGTGGCACCGTCGCCCACCTTGACGCCGTTGGCGATGGTCGCGCCCTGCCAGATGACGGCGCGCGCGCCGATGCTGGCGCTGCCCCCGATCTGGGCGTGCCCGGCCACCAGCACATCCTCGCCGACGACCACGTTGTGACCCACGTTGACGTGCGGCCCTATCTTGGCGCCGCGGCGCAAGACCGTGGGGCCGATGGAGCCGCGCTGCACGCTGGCGTGGGCGGCTACGTCGACGTCGTCTGCGATGACCACGTCGCCGAGTTGCGGAAAGCGCACCAGCCTGCCCTGCGAGTCACGCTCGAAGCCCATTCCGCTGCAGCCGATGACGGCCAGCGGCCCGATGACCACATTGGCCCCCACGGCCGCGTTCCTGACCCAGGCCCGGTTGTGGGCCACCAGCGCGGCGACTCTCGGGTCGCCGAACTCCGCCTCCCGGTCGTCTGCGAGGTGAGCGAAGAAACGCTGCACCACCAGGGCCATGGCGAGCCGAGGGTTGCGGCAGATCGCGACCGGGCGGGCATCCCCAGCGCCGTGTTCGGCCGTCGCTGCGGCTGGGCCGCTGACGGCCTCGGCCGCGGCGCGCGCCTCGTCCGGGCCGGCCGCTTGCTTCAGGCCGGCCTCCCCGGAGAGCAGCAGCGCCCCGGAGAACTGGGCCGCCTCCTCCAGGCACCTCGTCCAGGCGATGTCGCCGCCGCCCGCCCCCAGGTGCGTGTTCACCGCGTTGACGACGACGCCGGCGGCGGTCTCGCGCGGGGCACCGGCGAGCCGCACCAGCTGCCCCTCCTCCTCGAGGAAGGCGACGATGTCTGCGGCGGTGACGGTCATGCGGTGCGCGTCGCGGGCGCAGGACGCTCGGCTGCCGGGCTTCTCAGCGCGGCGCGTACGGCAGGTACTTCTCGAGCAGCTCGGGCTCGAGCTGGTGGGGCACGTAATCGGCCGGGATCTCGACGAAGTACGGGTTATCGGGCGTGAGCACGCGCTGCAAGGTCGCGTAGGGGTGCGGGTCGTTGTAGTACACGCCGTTCGGTACCTCGAGGTCGACCACCACGTGCGATCCGTAGCCGACGATGGCGCCGGGCGCGATGCTCACACCGGCGCTGGTGTTGGTGCGGCTGCCGATGACGGTTCCGTAGCCGAAGCGCGTGATGAGCTGGCGCTTCGGCGCCCGCGGACGGGCGTGGTCGACGTTCTTGGTGTGCGAGCTCATGATGCCGGCGGCCACGAAGCACCAGTCGTCGATGATCACGCTCTTGGAGATGCAGGAGCCGGTGCGCACGCGCACATGGTTGCCGATGAAGCAGACGCCGGTGGTGACGCAGTCGTCGGCGATCTCAACGTCGTCGAGCACTCGCGTGCCGGAGGCAAGGTGAACGCGATGTCCCAGCGTCACACCCTTACCCAGCACTACGTCGGGGTCGATGATGCACTGCAGGCCGTGGTCGAAGTCGTCGCCGTGGACGAAATCCTTGGCGATGTATGAGCCGCTCGGCGCGTGGTAGTCGTAGGCATCCCAGTTCACGAAAGCCCTCGCAGTCGGTCGGGTCAAAGTATCAGGAGAGTATAGCGTCCTTGTCACGGCCACGTGCCGGCAACAGGGACGTGGCCAGCGATTGCCGCGGACGCCAGGGACCCGTCCCGGCTCGCGCCGTTGACTCTCCTTCAGGCGAGCCCCGCGCAGAGCGTCGCGTAGAACGCGACCAGATCGGCAGCCACGGCCTCCCACGAGTAGCGGCGTTGCACCGCGCGCCGGCCTCGTTCACCCATGGCGGGCAGATCGGCGCGAGCGGCGAGCAGGCGGTGCAGGCCTTCGACGTGGCCCTCTACGGTGGGCGGCACCGCCAGGCCGCAGTCCTCGTCGCGCACCAGCGCGCCGCGGCCCTTCAAGTCGCTCACCAGGGCGGCGAGCCCCATGGTCATGCCTTCAAACAGCTTGGTGGGGATGGTGAGATGGGCGTACTGCCGGCTGGGCTGCGACGGCACCCAGATCACGTCGGCGGCCGCCAGGTGGGCGGGCAGCTCGGCCGGCGCGATGCGGCCCAGCAGCCGCACGCGGTCGTCCAGGCCGCGAGCGAGCCGGCCCCGCACCTCGCCCTCCAGCGCGGGGTCGGCGAAGGTCCCACCCAAGTAGAGCACCGCCTCGTCGGGCGCCAGCCTCTCCATCGCGTCGAGCATGGTCTCGCAGCCGCGGGTGCGAGACAAACTGCCCACGTAGATCAGCTTGAGACGCGGGTCGGCGGCCAGTTCTGCGACGGGGCGCGCGCCGGCGAAGCGCTCCACGCGCGGGTAGTTAGGCAGTACGAGGCGCAGCCGGGGAGCGCCGCCCAGGGCCGCGAGCTGTTCGGGCGTGACTACCACCACGCCGTCGCCCAGCGCGGCGAGCGTCCTCTGGGCCTGCGCCGTGAGGCGCGCTGCCAGCGGCCGCGCCCCGGCGGGGATGTAGTGCTTGGCGGCTACGGCCTCGGGGACGTACTCGTGCATGTCGTATACCAGGCGCGGCACAAAGGCCTTGACCGCCGGGAAGAGCGTGAGCAGCTCGGGGTCGTGCACGTGTAGCACGTGGGGCCGCAGGGCACGCAGGGCGCGCACGACCGCGACGACGCTGAGGAAACGCGTGGCGCGGCCACGTAGCGGCAGCGGCGTGCGCAGCACGCCGCACTCGTCGCGGCCCGTGTGTGCCCCGGGAGCGATGTAGGTGACCGCGTAGCCGGCGGCCGCCAGGGTGCGACACTCGCGCTCCATGATGCGCGGGTCGTCCGGTTTGTGCACCACCGAGAGATGGGCTACGCGGATCATCCCGCGGCCTCGGTGCTCTGCCGCCAGCGCCGCACGATCACGCCGGCGGGGCCCACGAAGGCACCTTCGCCCTGGGCCCACTCCACCAGGTGCCAGTAGGCATCGTCGTAGCCGCGGGCCGCGCGGCGGTCGAAGCGCAGGTTGTGCCAGAGGATGGCGGCGGCGCCGCCGGAGGCCCGCGCCGTGCCCAGGATGGCGCGCGAGACGTGCTCCGCGTCGGCGGCCGGCAAGGCGCGGTACTGGGCGCCCTGCAGGCTCGTATCCATCACCGCCAGGGGCAGCTCCAGGAGGCGCAAGGGGCGCTCCTCGCGCAGGCTGTAGGGGAAGAACGGGAAGGAGGCGCCGCAGCGATATCCCTCGTGCTCGGCAAACGCCAGGCTGGAATCGTACTCGAAGCCTGCCTGCTCGAGGTGGGCCAGGGTCTCGTGGTAGAGGCAGCGCAGGTAGTGGTACCGCATGCCGCGTACAGGCGAGCCGGCGCGAGCCTCCAGGTCGGCGCGGTCGGCGCTCAGTGGCGGCGGGCCCAGGCGGTCGCGGTCGTTGCCGTGCAGGCCGACCTCGCGGCCCGCGTCGGCGAGCAGCCGCAGGGCGCGGGCCACATGTCTGCGGTACACCTCTGGCTGAATGCCGTCGCGAGGGTGTGAGTGGTGCGCGATCACGAAGAACGTGGAGGAGACGCCGCGCGCGTTCTCGCCGTGAAGCATCTGCGGGAAGGTCCAGTACGAATCGCTGCGTGACGGCACGTGGCGGGTGGCCCAGTCGGCGATGTCGCCGAGCTCCAGCGCAAGGCCGCGGCGTCGCGGCGCCGCAGGGCGCGAACGCTGCGGTAGCCGACCGCCGCGAACTCGCGTGGCGTCCAGCGCCAGAGATGATCGATGTCGTGCGTGAGGGCCACGGCGAAGCGCGCGCCGCCGCCGGCGCCGGTCTCGACGGCGCCGGTCTGAGCGGCCTCTGATGCGCCGTCGGCCCACATCCAGCCGGGGGCGGGCAGCGGTTCGAGGCCCAATTGCGCGAGGCGTGGGGCCAGCACGGCGCGCAGGAGCTCCACATAGCGGTCTACGGCCGGTTCTTCGATCTTGAGAGCCGGGTTGGCGGCGAAGACGGCGGCCGAGTAGGGAAGACGCCCGAACTCGTCGCGCACGGCTGAGGTGTGCTCGTCCCAGCAGGCCAGCAAGACGAACGCCGAGGCGAGCAGGTCGAAGGAGACGGCAAAGTCGGGACCGCCCTGGGTCGCGGCAAAGGCCCCGACGGCGCTGCCGACGGCGCTCTCTCGCGGCGCGAACGCGCCGGCCGGCAGCGGCCGGCCGGCGCGCAACAGCTCGAGCGCTGCGGCGCTGCACGGAATGGTGGGCACGCCGGGCAGCGGCACGCTGGCGTAGGCGAGGGCGGCGCCGCCGACCTGCGCCGGCTCGCGCGTCAGCGCGAGCCGGCGCCCCAGCGGCGCCAGCATCGTCTGCAGGGTCCAGGCGGCGCGCGGCGCAAACGCCTGCGGTACATCGCTGAAGACGGTCAGGCGCGGGCGCACCCCGGCGTCACACCTCGGCGCGAGCCCGTTGCTGACGGGTCACGACCTGCCTCGCCACCCGGTACGCGTTGAGCAAGCCGGGCACGGGGTCGGTGAGGCATGGAGTCCGTCGGTGCGCGTGCCTCGCAGGGAGCGCACGTACTGGCCGGCGTCTCGTTGGCCACGGACGATCTCAAGCAGAGCCAGCGGCACATCCTTGTTGGCCACGATCCACTTGACCCCGTCTACCTGGCGTGGCGCCACGAACGGGCGACCGACGGCGTCGCTGTAAGCCGCCAGTGACAGGTTCACGCCGCAGGCGGTGGCCAGCCCGTGCCACTTCCAGTGCCGGGCGTTGATCTCCATGAGGCAGAAGCTCCCGTCGCGTGCGTCGCGCTTGAACTCCACCTGGCTCACACCGTGGAAGTGCAACTCCTGCAGGAGGCGCAGGGCGGCGTCGGCGAGGTCAGGCACCCACTCGCTCACCCCGGCCAGGCAGCTGCCGCCGCTGTGAGGGTACTGGCGCAACTTGTGGCCTGTGAACACGGCCAGGGCGCGGGAGCCGGCGTCGAGGTACGAGCCCACGGTGTAGAGTTGGTCTTCGCCGCCCGGGACGCGTTCCTGCAGGATGAGCGTCCCCAGGTCGTAACCTTGCCGTACACCCGCGCGAGGTCCGCCGCGTCTCCACGTCGATGATGTGACGGTGAAAGCGCAGCTTGAAAGCGAGCGACTCGACCGGCTTGAGGACGGCCGGAAACGGCACTTCTCCCGCCGCCGTCTCGAGCTCCGCGGACGAGTTCACGAAGACCGTCTTGGGGGTGTCGATACCCACTCGCCAGGCAGCCTCCATCTGGGCCCGCTTGTCGTACACATGGCGCATGTCGTCCCAGCGCGAGAACGGCACGATCCAGGAAGGCGCGAGCCGCTCGGCGCGTTGCGAGAGCGGCCAGACGTATTGGTCGTGACTGGGAAGATCACGGCCCGTTGCGGCAGCCGCCGTCCGAGATCGTCCAGGTAGGTGAGGATGGCCTCCTCATCTACCGCGGGTCGGGGCAGACCATGCCGACTGCGTACCGGGAGCGCAAACCGAGGGCGCCGGGGTCGGCGTCGAAGGCCAGCATGGGCACGCCGTGCCGGCCCAAGTCACGCACGATGTCGAGGCCGCAACTGTAGCTCACCTGCAGCACCGCCGCCGGCGGCTGCTTCTCCGCCGCCCTCAGGAACCTGTCGAAGAGCATGCTCGTCCTTTCAGGGTGCCGTCGCCACGACGCGCGCGTAGACGTCGGCCGTGAGGCGTGCGTTGCGCCTCCAGTCGAGCGCCAGCGCGGCCGCCCGCCCGGCCTCGCCCACCCTGGCCGCGGCCTCGCGGTCGTCCAGCACTGCGGCGATGATACTCGCCAGCGCCGCCGGGTCGCGAGCCGGTGCCAGATACCCGCTCACGCCGTGCT
>CAWKEZ010000074.1:0-6233 GCA_963848545.1 uncultured Thermoleophilia bacterium | reverse complement strand
CAATGAAGTCTTCGGGTCCTTCACCCGCGGTGGCAATCGCGGTTGTGCCCTGGGCCATGGCTTCGGTGTAGACGAGACCGAACGCTTCATCCCAGCTGGGCGAGGCGAACACCTCGGCGCGCGCCATGAGGGCGAGCAGGCGCGCGTGCGGCATGCGGCCGAGCAGGTGCACCTCGGCGGCGACGTACTTCCGCGCGGGCCTGGCTGACAAGGGCATCGCGCAACGGGCCATCGCCGGCCATGGCGAGATGCAGGCGGCGCCCTTGGCGACGCAGGATCCCGGTGGCGGCGACGAGCTCGCGCATGCCCTTGCGCTCGATGAAGTAGCCGGCGGTGAGCACCAAGGGCTCGCCGGGCAGGTAGTCTGCGGCCGGCGCGATCGTCTCACCGAGGCCGGTGGTGCCGTTGAGCACCACCAGAGGCGTTCAGGCGGAACCTCAGCGGCGAGCAAGCGGGCCACGGCGCTCGAGTTGGCCATCACGGCGGCGGCTCCTCCCAGCACATCGCGGGCGCGGCGCGCCCCCGCTTCGCCGCTGCGCAAGTGCTGGTACACGTCGACGCCGTGCACGGTGACCACATACGGCACGCCCAGGTCGTGCGCCAGTCGCTGCGCCAAGGCGCCGTCGGGCAGCGCCTGATGGGCATGGATGAGATCGTCGCGCGCGCTCTTCAGCAAGGGCAGGTGCCGCAGGCGGTAGTAGGCCATGTCGCCGAGGTACTCGAAGAACAGCCTGCGCGGCGGCTGCAGCACGCGGGGGTACTCGGCGGCCACACCGTCGCGCACCGCCATCAACGGCTTCTGGCCGCGCCGCCGCTGACGGGGGTCACGCCGGAGCAGACGCGGCACGTCCGGGGTGGGGCTGATCACCCGGGCCTGCACCCCCAGTTCGCGCAAGGCGAGGATCTGCTCGTGCACGAACAGGTGCCGTTCTATGCCGGGCGAGGGATAGAGGTGCGAGACGACCAGTACCTTCACGGGCACGAACCCCGGTCGGCGTCGGCGCCTGCGGCTGCACCTCCCGTCGCGAGCGCTGCCTGCCGCTCGGCGGCCGCCAGTCGTGAGCGCAGTGAGCGCGAGCCCCAACCCGTACATGATCCACATGGGGGCGAAGCTCACGGAGCTGCTCGGTCCCAGGGCCCCTACGGTGAATCCCAGCAAGGCCAGCACCGTGCCGCTGGCCAGGTAGCGGACCAAGGGGTCGGGGTCGCGCAGCGCAGCGGCCAGAGCCCGATCACCACAGAGGAAGAACGTCAGATGCAACACGAAGCCCACGGCACCGCCGTCGGCGAACGTCTCCAGCCACCAGCTCGTGCAGGTCGGAGATGCCGAGGGCGTTGGTGCCCGAGGAGATGATGGCTTCGGCTTGGCCGGGCCCGGCGCCCACAAGGTAACTGCCGCCGGCGATCTCCAGGCCGCGTGCGGTGAGGCTCGCACGGATGGCTCCTGAGCCCGAGCCCGTCTGCTCCTGGCCGAGGAGCGACGCGAGACGGAACTCGCGCAGCGTCGGTGCTGCGAGTTGTTGAACAGCAGGTCGCCAGCGCCGGCCACGAGCACGATCGCCACGCAAGCCCCGAGGATCTTGCCGAGCGCGTGCTGAGGCGGGGACCCAAACGGCGGCCGAGGCGCGCGAAGAGCACCGCGGCGGCGAGCGTCAAGATGCCGGCGGCGATGAGGCTCGAGCGCGAGCCGCTACGCACGAAGGCCGCGGCCCCCAGGACGATGAAGAGCACGTCCAGGATCAGCCAAATCCGACGTCGCGTGAAGAAGAAGGCGGCGAGCATGAACGGCCAGCACAGGGCGATGTAGGTAGCGAGGTCGTTCTGGTTGTGGAACACGCTGGTCACGGCGAAGGTCTGCGAGCTGTTAACGGCGTTGTACAAGGCCGACACGGGGAGGCGCACTCCCAAGCCGGCCTCCAGGACGGTGAAGCCCAGGATGAGCGCGTAGCTCAGGATCATCAGCAGCCCGAACACCCTGAGGTGACGGCGGCTGCCGCCGACCGCCGCCGTAGCCGCCGTGGCGGCCACCATGGTGAACACCACCAGTACATACCTCAGTGCACTGGCCTTGTCGCCGGCCCACAGCGGGCCGATGAGGAGCCACACGAACCACAGCGTGATGGGCAGGGCCACGTCTTTGGCCGCGAACGGCAGCGGTGCGCGCTGCACCACCAGGTAGGTGATGCCGACGCCCACGACCAGGGCCAGCAGGATGCGATAGAGGAAGAGCTGCGGCTGCGAGGTGCAGCGCCAGCGAAGGTCCGAGGAGCGCCGCCATAGGCATCAGCAGCACGCCGGCGCTGAGGAGAGTACGGATGCGCAGGCGCGCGACACGGCGCCGGGTGAGCACGAGCGCCGCCAGCACGGCCACGACGGCAAGCACGGCGAGGCCCTCGGTGAGCCTCCTGGCGACGGCCGCCGCGAGCACGATGGTGAGGCCCGCGGCAGCCGCGATCAGTACGGCGTCGCGGCCGCCGAAGCGAAGCCGGGCCGGCGCTTCAGATGATGGTCCGGCGCTGTCGCTCATGTGCCCATGTTACCGCATCGCCGCGTAGCTCTGCGCCGCGCTCGCCTGCCGGCCGGCGAGGCCGTCGAGCAGTTCGGCAAGCTGGGCGGTGAGGCCGCCCACCTCGTAGCGCTGCAGAGCGGCTTGGTCGGCGTGCGGCGCTAGACCGGCGCGCGCCGCCGCGACGAACGCCGCGAGAGGCTCGGCCATGGGCTCGTCGGGCAGCACGCACGTGCCCCCGCCGACCTCCTCGAACAGGGCGCGGGCGGCCGAGACGGCCGGCGACACGGCAAACACCGGCCGGCCCGACTGCAGGTACTCGAAGACCTTGCTCGAGAGCGCCTCCGGCCGGTGCCCGTTCACCAGCAGCAGGCCGTCCGCGGCGCGCTGGTAGCCGAGGGCCAGCTCGTGTGACACGAGCGCCTTCACGCGCACCCGGTCGCCCAGCCCAAGCCGTTCGGCGGCGGGGCGGATGCGGCTTTCGTCGACGCCCACGAACAGCATCTTGACGTCGGCGGGCATCGCCGTGAGGGCGGTAAGCAGCGCGCTCACCTGCTGCTCGCGGCCGTACAGCCGGCCCGTATGGACCAGCCAGAAGCCGTCGCCGAGGGAGACGGGGTCGGCCGTCTCGGCGCTGTCGAACCCGTTGGGCAGCACGTGGACGTGGCCGGCGAGCCAGGGGTGGCGGGCCACGAGGTCATCGATGATCGGCCGGTTCACTGCCGTAACCGCCGCCGCCCGCTGCAAGGCCCAGGCTTCGAGGCGCAGGTGAGCGGCTCGGTGGAGAGTCGTGGGATAGGTACGAAACATATAGGTGGCCCACGGGTCGCGAAAGTCGGCCAGCCAGGGCAGACCGCTGCTGCGCGCGAGCATCGCGGCCACCAGGTTCACGCTGGGCCGCGGCGAGCTCGAGAAGATGACGTCGAAGCTCTCGCCGCGCAGCAGCTCGCGGCCTTTGAGCACGGCGGGGCCAACCCAGGTGAAGTAGGGGTCGGGCACGCTGATCCAGGCGTTGAGGCGCGTGCTGCGCCGCCCCCCGCCCAGCAACTGCTGGGAGTGAGCACTGGGGGCGCGCACCACGGGCACGCCGGGCGGCTCTACCGCCGGCCCGGCGGCCCTTGCCGCCAGCACGGTGGACTGCCAGCTGTGCCGCGGCAGATAGCGCAGGAAGCGCACCACACGAGTGGTGCCGGCGCTGGCCATGGGCGGATACGGGTTGGCGACCACGAGGAGCTTGCCGGCGTGCCCGCCGGCGCCCGTGGGCGCGGTGCGACGGCCGGCGGACTGACCGCTCACGGCGCTGGGCGGCGGGCGGCGCCGAGGTCTTTGGGGAGCTGCTCGGCGTGCGCCTCAGTCGCGGCCAGCTGCTCCGCGGCCAGCGGGGAAGAGCCGCGGCGTCTGGCGCGCGTCATGGCCTCGCCTACCTTGAGACCGGCGCTGTACAAGTCGATCAGCGGCTGCGGTAGAAGATCGAGGGGCGCGCCGTCGGCGCCGCCGGGCCAGCTGCGCAGGCCGGCGCCGGCCAAACTCTGCCGGTCGATCTCGCCGGCGAGGCTCACAATGGCGAGGTGCGGCGCCGCTGCGGCGATCTCGGTCGCCTGGGCCCAGGCACCCGGGCCCACGGTGCGGTCGCCGGGGAACGGCGGACACAGCACCAGAGCGTCGGCCTCGGCAAGCAGCCCGCGAGTGATCGCCTCGGCGAGGCCGTCGGCGACCTTCTCGCCGCCGTACAGGCTGATGCGGCCGCTGCGCTCCGCTGTCGCCACCAGCAGGCGAGCACCCGCTTGCGCCAAGCCGTGCACCACCTTGGCGGCCGCGGGACCTTCCCCGGCCAGGAGCAGGGTTGCGCCTACCACCTCAACGCCAAGTTGCAGGAGCCCCCACGTGGCCTCAACGGGGAGGTATCTGTAGGCATCGATGGCGTCTTCATCTACGCCGGCCACGGCGATGCTGCGGCGCCGGCAAGTGGCCACGTCGACGTCCGCGGCGCGCCACTCGGTCGCGCCGCGCATAAGAGTCACGGCGGCGGTGTCTCGCAGGTTGCGCAGGACGGCCTCGTCGACGGGACGCACCCCCGGCAGGTCGGTGACCACGTCGACCTGCGCCAGCGGCGCCTGCAGGCGCGTGGGCAGGATGTGTACGCGATGCTGCACGCCGGCCAGCGCGGCCAGGTACATGGTCTGCTCCTCGGCTTGGCCGCGCGCGGCCTGGGCGCTGTCGCGGGCCACGGCGTATACCTCGTCCGCGCCGGCCAGGGCGGCGATCACGGGGGTCACTCGGCGGTAGCCCGCGGCGGCCTCGGTGAGCACGCAGAGCCCATGCAGATCCAGGCTGTGCCGGGCGATCGCGCGGCGCACGAGGCGCAGCACCTGCAGCCCGGGAAAGCGCTCGTCGCAGGCGTCGCGCGGCAGGATATCGTGGCTCATGGTGGGGTCTTCGTTCACAGTGTCATCCTACCGTTTCCAGGAGGTCGCGCGCGCCTCTCGGCGGCACCCGGGCCCGCCGCCTGCCTCCCGCCTCAGGTATACTGGACGCCTGCGTCGTTTCGGAAAGGACTACGGCCATGGGGGCCGGGATACCACGCCAACACTCCAGGCTCTGGCTTGTGCCGGGCGCCGCCCGCGGGCGGCGCGCGCTGCTGCTCGTCGCGGCTTTCGCGGCGTTGCTGGCCGCCGTGGCGGCCGGCGCTTTCGCGCCGGCCGCCACGGCGGCCAGCAACGCGGTGCAGATCGACGCCTTTCTGGCCCAGCAAGGCTCGCCCATGGTCGGCAGCGGAGCGACCTTCGTGGCACAGGGCGACGAGTATGGTGTGAACCCGGCATTCCTGGTGGCCATCGCCGGCGCCGAGACGGGCTTTGGCGAGTTCCTCTACTCGTCGAACAGCGACCAGAGCACGTACAACGCCTTCAACTGGTTCTATGGGCCCACCCGGCAGCAGAGCGACTTCACCTCGTGGGACGATGCCATCAGCCAAGTGGCCCAAGGGCTCGCGGGACCGCTGTACTACGGTGTCGGTCTCTACTCGGTGAGCGCCATTGCCCCGCGGTACTGCCCGGACGGCACCGCTAACTGGATCAGCAACGTCGACACGTTCATGAGCCAGCTCGGCGGCGACCCCCTGGACACGCGCGTGGCGGTGGTTGCCCCGCCGGCCCCCGGCGTGCAGCCGGGCCTCGTGGCGCTCGCCGGCAGCGTGGTGGTCGACAGCCGGCGGCATAAGGTCGGGGAGCCGGTGAACATGCACTTCGTGATCACCAACGGCGGCGGCCAGCCTGTGTCGCTGGAGGGCATCCGGCTCGCCGTTCGCGGGCCGGGCGGCGCCAGCCAAGACATGGTCTCGCAGGCGCCGCTGACCCTGCAGCCGGGCCAGTCGCAGTTGATCAAGGCGGCGGTCCCCCTGAACGTCCCCGGTGAGTGGCACGGCTGGATCGAGGTTCAGCAGAACGGGGCCGCAAGCCTCGTGGGCGCGCCGCGGGCTTTCAGCCTGGTCGTGCACCTGCCACGTTACCTCGTGGCGCGTCGCTGGGTGTTGCGTGAGCAGGTCTTGAGCGCCCAGGCTGCCAGCGCCCAGCACTGAACCGCGCCCTCCGGATCGCGCTCACAGGCGCGGTGTGACCAGGTAGAGGTCGGCGAGCTTGCTGCGCGCCACGCGGCTGACCGCGTAGCGCCGGGCGAGGATCGCGAGGATGCTCTTGCGTCCGGCGTGTGTGTCGCCGTTTCCGATGAA
>CAWKEZ010000073.1:0-10763 GCA_963848545.1 uncultured Thermoleophilia bacterium | reverse complement strand
TCCACGAAGACGTCGCCTATCGCATCGGCCAGAAGCGTCTGCGCGCCGCCGCCGACCTCGGGGCCGACACCATCCTCGTCGCTTGCCCGCATTGCAAGGACCAGTTCACCGACGTCAAGGCGAAGGCCGGTCTGCCCGTGGAGCCCGTCCACGTCCTCGAGGTCCTCGCCAAAGCGATGGGCATCGACTGGCAGACGACGTCGCCCACCATCGGTTGACCGCGAGAAGGAGAGCCAACATGGCTGAAGACGTTCTGTACAAGTACGGCGAGATCGAGGTCCTGCCCACGCGGATGGAGACATACATCCGCCAGCAAGAGATGAACGAGGGCGAGCGCGAACGCATCGTCCGCGCTCGCAACATCCACCTCGACTGGTACCACCGGCACTTCGCCTACGAGATTCTCCGCCCCCGGAGGGCGAGTGGGAGCCCAGGGCGTGAGGGAGAGACGCCGGGGCCGCGGACCAGCGGGCTCGCGCCTGCGCGCGCTACCGCCGGCCCCGGCGACAAAGCGACCGTCCAGGGGAGCACCATGAGGATCGTCGTGTGCGCCAAACACGTCGTTGACTCGACCGAGATTCGTTGGGACGACGAGCGTAGCGAGGTCGTACTACGCAATCTGCCTACCAAGGTCAGCGACTACGACAGGAACGCCCTGGAGGCTGCAGTCGTTCTGAAGGAGACCCGCGGGGACGTGGATCTCGACGTGCTCATGGTGGGGGCCGAGCCGGCCGTAAAGACGCTCAAGGAAGCGGTGGCCATGGGCGCCGACAAGGGCTACCTGGTCGAAGGCGGGTGGGACGACCCCTTCGACCCGCTGCGCACCGCGCGCGTCTTGGCCGCCGTCCTCCGAGAGCTCGAGCTGCCCGACCTCATCATGTGCGGCCTGGTCTCCGAGGACGGCTACAACGGCGATCGCTGGGAGCGGCGCTTGCGCAGCTGCTGGACGTAGCCGATCCGGCGCCGGGTCATTGAGCTGCACGTCGGCGACGACGCCGTTCAGGCGGTCCTCGATGGTGACGACGTGCACCGCACGGTAAAGGCATTCATGCCGTGCGTCCTCGGCATCGACTCGCAGATGAATGTGCCCCGGCTGCCTACGGTCTTGCAGGTCATGAAAGTCAAGGCCGACCGCATCGCCAGGGTGTCGCTGAGTGACGCCGGCCTCTCGCCCGGCGCACAGGAGCTCGCTACGTGTGCGCAGCTCGTTGCTTATGGGTCCGCGGCGGTTGTTCGCAAGAGAGTCGTTCTGGAGGGGCCGGCGCAGGAGTGCGCCGTCCGGCTCGTGGAATCGCTTGTGCAAGAGGGAGTGCTGTGATGGCCTTCCGTTTCCTGGTCAGCGCCGCCTCCGCAGAAGACTTGCGGCGCGCCGCGTTCGTCGCTAGGGAGCTCGCGGGAGCAGGCGGGCGCGTCGAGGCCGTCACGCTCATGGGGGGCGGTGAGGCGCTGGCGCCGGCCGGCGCCAGCGCCGAGCAGTTCGCGGCGGAGCTCGGCGGGCTCGCCGACAGCGTGATCGTTTACGACGGCGCGGGGCCATGGCTGCGGGGCGACGTGTGGGCGGCGGCGCTGCTCGACGCGCTCGGCGACGACGTCGAGGGCGTTGTGCTCGCCGACGCCCCAGCGGCCCGCGAGGCGGCCGGACGCGTGGCCGCGGCCCGCGGCGGGTCGTGCGTCAGCATGTGCGAGACGCTGGCGCGAGACGGTGATGGCCGCCTTTTCGCGAAGCGCTCCGTCTACGGTGGCCTAGCCGACGGCAACATCGCGCTGCTCGCCACGCCGGCGGTGTGTTTGTTGACCTCCAGTACCAGTACCGTCGAGGGCGAGGCCACGGGCGTGGCGCCGGCTGTCGAGCGCCGCCGATTGGTGGGACCGGCGCACGAGGTCACTCTCCTCTCCGAGGTACCCGTCGCCCAGACCATCGACCTCGCTGCCGCCACCGCCGTGGTCGCGGTGGGCCGGGGGTTCGCCAAGGCCGAGGACCTTCACCTCGTGGACCCGTTGCTGCGTCGCCTTGGCGCCGAACTCGGCTGCTCCCGCCCCATCGCCGAGGACTTCAAATGGCTGCCGCGGGAACGCCAGGTGGGGCTCACCGGCACGTCGGTCACACCCGCCCTGTACCTGGCACTCGGCATCTCCGGGCAGGTGCAGCACCTCGCCGGCATCAAGGGCGCCCGTGTTGTGGTGTCCGTCAACAGCGACGCCCGCGCGCCGATCGTGCGCAACGCCGACTATGGCGTGGTCGGCGACCTGTACAAGGTCATCCCCGAGCTTGTGGCCGCTCTGGGCGAAGGATCCTGAGCGGGGCGCCTTGCACATCCATTATGTGCGGGAGTACCTGCCGTTCCTGCCCCGCACAGCCACGCTTATCGCCCTGTACTCGTGCGTGGCGGTGGTGACCGCCCTGGTCGTGTGGGGGTTCGTCCGCCGCGTGCGCCATTACCGCAGCGCGGGGCGAGGCCTCTGGGCGACTGCGAGCGGACGCGCGCTGCCCTGGGGTCCGCGACTCTCGTGCATGGTCCGCGACGTGGCGTTCCAGGCGAAGGTAAGGGAGCGGAGGCTGCCCGCTCTCCTGCACCTGCCGATCTTCTACGGTATGGTCTTGCTGTTCATCGGCACTGCCATCGTCGGCCTCTACGCCGATGTCCTCCCCTGGTTCGGCCATTTCGAGCTGGGCGGGCTGATGTACGTGGTGTTCGAGTGCGTGCTCGACCTCGCCGGGCTGGCGCTCGTCATCGGCGTCGGCATCGCCATGTGGCGGCGCTTCGTCTTGAGGCCTGAGCACCTGACGCGCAAGCTCTCCACCAACCTCATTCTCGCCGGGCTGCTATTCATGGGCCTCTCGGGATTCGGGCTTGAGGCGTATCGCATCGCCGCGCAGCCGAACGAATGGGCGGCCGCAGCGCCCGTCGGCTGGGCCCTGTCGCACCTCATGCGTGGGGCCGTCGATAGTTCCGGCGTGCGGGTCTATCAGGTGTTCTGGTGGCTGCACGCGGCAATCGCCTTCAGCCTCATCGTGGGACTGGCATGGACCGGCCTCTCGCATGTGTTCGTGCTGCCGGCGACGATCGCCGCTCACGACCCCGCCCGCCCGCGGACGAAACTCACAACGCCGTTTGACCTCGGCGAGGCGATGGCGTCCGAAGAAGATGTGGATCTGGTGGCCGGCACGGCGACCACGGCGGCCCTAACGCCGCCTGAGAAGCTCTCGGCCGACGCCTGCGTCGCCTGCGGTCGTTGTCACATCGAGTGCCCGGCGCGTGCCGCCGGACGGCCGCTCTCGCCGCGCGACCTTGTGCAGGATATCCGGCGGTCGCTCGGTAGCGATGCGGGGATTGCCGTGGCCGCTCTTCCCGCGGCCGACTTCGAAGAGGCGGTATGGTCGTGTACCAACTGCTACGCCTGCGAGCAGGCGTGCCCGGCGCGTATCCGCCACGTGGACTTCGTCCTCGACTTTCGCCGGGCGCTGGTCGGCGAGAACCGCCTCGACGAGCAGAAGGGCGCGGTACTCCAGGCCCTCGACCGCAACTCCAATCCGTACCGCCTGCCGTCGCACGAGCGCGCCGCGTGGCTGAGGGAGCTGCCTTACGCGGAAGAGATTACCTTTGGCGTGGCGGAACCCTCTGCCCCCCCCGAGTACCTGTACTGGATCGGCTGCGCTGCTGCCTACGATGAGCGCTCGAGCCAGGTCGTTCGGGCTACGATGGACCTGCTCCGGGCGGCGGGCGTGAGCTTCACCACGCTCGGGCCCGCGGAGCCCTGCTGCGGTGAGCCGGCCAAGCGGCTCGGCGAAGAGGGCCGCTTCCAGTTACTCGCCATGACGGCCATCGAGATGATCAGAGAGACTGGTGCGCGCAAGATAGTCACGCACTGCCCGCACGGCCTCAACACGTTCCTCCACGAGTTCCCGGCGCTCGGCTACAGTATGCCGGCGGTGCACCACGCCGAGTTGCTCGCCGGGCTCGTGGCCGAAGGTCGCCTCGACGTGGGCCCCGCGGAGGGCGGTCCGGTGGCCTACCACGAGCCGTGCAACCTCGCCCGCGCCGAGCGTCCGAGCGCTGCTGCACTAGCGGTCATCGGCGGCCCCGCCGTGTTGCCGCAACGCTCCGGACTGCGCACGTTCTGCTGCGGCGGCGGAGGCGCGAACAGCTTCTACCAGGTCGGACACGAGGAGAGACGTATCAGCGCCATCCGCTACGAGGAGCTCGCGGCCACCGGCGCCGGGCAGATCGCCGTGGCCTGTCCTCACTGCCTGACGATGCTGCGGGACGCGGCGGGGGCCGAGGGGCAAGGTGCACTGCCGATCATCGACGTGGCCGAGAAGCTGCGCGAACGTCTGCGCCCGCCCCGCCAGGACCGGGCGCAGTTGTGATGCGGGCAAGGGGCCCTGGACCCGCGCAGCCTCCGCCGGGGCCAGCTGATCGTCACTGTACTCATCATGATGTGCGCGCTTCCAGTAAGAGGGCGCGCAGGCCGAGCTGCCATCGGCTTCCCGTCAGCGGGCCGTGGGATGACCCGTAGTCCTTGCACACAGTAATCCAGCTCCGGCACGACCGCCCGCGACGATGTTCGTTGCGGGCGGTCGTGCCACCCTCGGTCCTGAGCGGCACCCAGCGAGGGAGAGACCATGAGACGCAGACGAGCTTTGCTCGTTGGTGCTAGGCTGCCAGTGAGCGCCGGTCCTCGCTCATCCTGTCGTGCAGCGCGACGCGATCGCGGTCATCTGCCGCTGCAGGCTCTCCGACCGTCTCCCAGGGTGGCCGGTGGAGGCCCATCGACACGCTCAGCGTAGCGCTCACATGGGCAAAGAGGCTCTCCATGAGGGGGCTGCCAGCGCTGGGCCGCCCGTGAGTGTTCTTGCTGGGCATCCTATTCAGCCACTTCGCCGCTCGACGTAGCGGCGCTCTCATCTGCGGCGTCCTCGGCTGGCTCATCCGGTGCCGCCTCGGGCGTCTCGTCGTTCATCTCGTCCTCGTGGTTCATCTGCAGACCTCTTCCTGCGAGACAACAATACGAGGTACTCATAGCTGACTGGCATGAGCGCTCTGCGAGATCGCTGCGGGTGGCATGTGAGCGGGAAAGGGCCGGACAGCCGCTGGCTGCGTCGCTGCTCGTCGGCACGGGCAGTTGTGACCGATCTCAGCTGAACCGAGCGACCCGCGCGCGGCCCAGATCGGATGTGCGACGGGGCGCCTTGCGGCGCCCCGTCGCGTCACTCAGGCTCGGGATCGAGCCGTCACTTCACCTTGAACGTCTTGGAGGTGACGAGCCCCGCCGTCACGCCGGTCACGGCCGGGGTGCTAGCCTGCACGCGGTAGCTGCCCTTCTTGGTGGCCTTGTAAGAGTAGCTCCAAGCGCTGGCCGCGGTGGGGGTCACCGCCTTCGAGGTGACCTTCACCCACTTCGTGCCACTTTTCTTCTGCACCAGCACGGTGACCTTGCCGAGGGCGGCCGGGTAGGCGAGGCCGCTGGCCTTGATCGACGTCTTCACCTTGATAGTGGACTTGCTCAGCGCGACGGTGAGCACCGGCATGGAGGTCGCGCTGGGATCGTGGTGCGGGCTGGTGCCGGGGTTCGTCGGCGAGACGGCCCCGAGGGCGTGGCAGGTGGTGCAGCCCGTGGCCGTGGCGCCGGGGTGCGGCGAGGCGCTGCCGTGGCAGCCAGCCGCCGCTCCCGCTGTGCCGCAGCTCGTGGCGGTGGCCGTGACGAACGACATGTCCTCGCCGGGCGTGTGGCAGCCCCAGCACGTGCCGTCGGCGCTGGTGCCGGCGACGGCGAGAGCCACGAAGCCGCCGGTGTGGCATGTAGTGCACACGTCATTGCTTGCGGGCGGCGAGCTCGGGGTGTTGGTCCCATGGCAGATCAGGCACGTGGCGCCGCCGTGCACGTACTGAGGGTACGCGGCAGCCGGCCCCGCGACCACCGCGAACACGCCGACGGCGATGGCCGCGACGAGTACGAGCAGTCCCGCGCGCCTTGTCAGAATCCTCTTCCCCATGTGACCTCCCAAGGTCCTCGGCCGGCTCATGCCCGGCGGGTCAGATCAGCTTAGGTGGATTGAGACACACTTTATCGTGAAGCACATCACAAGCGCCACCCTGTGTACACGGCGGCCTTGCCTGCCCAGGCTGAGACGCCGGCGCACCCGTCGTGGCGACGGACAACGCTATCACCGCCCAACGCTTGCGGCGACTCACCTTCGGGCGTAGAAGGGATGGAGCAAGAGACTCTTCAGAGGTAGTTCGTCGTACGGGAGGCTCTGATCCGCCGGTGGCACCTGACGGCCACCACAAACCGGCGGGGAGCCACTGGTGAGACCGGCCCGCGGGCCGGTCTTTGTGTTCTCTTGAGACCGATGGGCTGCCCGGGGGGTCTGGGGCCTGTAGGCAGGAGGGGCCTATGGCACAGGGGATCGCTTGCACACCAGCCGGGTCGTCGGCCCTGGCACGCGACGCCCCAGCACATTTAGGAGGCGTACTCACCGTGAAGAGACTCTTGCTCTTTGTCCTGCTCGTCACCGCCGGCCTCGCCTTGCTCGCGGCGCCCGCCTTGGCGAGCGCGGCAACGTTCTACGTCACCCCCAGCAAGAGCGGCAACGACACGACGGCCATCCAGAAGGCCTTCAACGCCGCCGTGAAGGCCGGGCCGGGCAGCACCGTACAGCTCACGGCCGGCCACTTCTACGTCAACGACTTCCTTGTCACGGGCTTCAACGGCATCTTCAAGGGCGCCGGCGAGGGCGCGACCGTGATCGACACCCTGCGCGGCAACCCGAAGACGCCGAAGGCGGACCCCGTGACGCTGATGAGCGGTGAGGTCTTCCCCTTCCTGCTCGGCTTCCAGGGCGGGGCCCTGAAACTCTCCGACCTGAGCTTCGATATCAGCGCCCCCTCCCCGCAGAGCCGTGGAGTGATCCCGACTACACGGGCGGGCTGACCGTCACGGCCCTGGAAACGGTCGTCCATCTCGTCGACGAGTCGAGCGCGACCGTCGACGATGTCGCCTTCACGGGCCATGCGGGCGACTTCTACGGGATGAACGCCGACGAGAGCGTCTGGCTCGATCGCGACGCAACGACCAGCGGCGGCGTCTTCACGATGACCCGCTGCCCCTGCGCCACCCTGGAGGGCATCGGCGACGGCTCCGGCCTCGTGGGCGCCAAGGTCATGATCGGCGGCAGCGACGGCCAGGGCAACCTCTTCAAGAGCGCCGGCATCGGCTGCACCCTCAACGACTTCGGCGACGCGCAGATCGTGGTCTCACACAACCGCTTCCAGGTCGGCGACGCCCTCGGCGACGCCCTCTACTCTGCCGGTGTCACCGCCTTTGCCTACTCCTTCGGCGCTGCAGCCGCCCCGTCCCACTACCTCATCAGCGACAACAGCTTCCAGGTGGCGCCGCCCGCCGACGGCGTGGATCTCTGGGACTTCAACGTGGCGAGTGGTGCGAGCAAGCTGATCGAGGCCGTCGTCTCGGGCAACCGCATCGTCCTCTCGGGCTCGCTCACCTTACCGGATCTGGTGAACGCCGCGGGCATCGGCGAGTACTACGCGCAGGACGTCCGCGTCTTGGACAACTGCATCTCGGGCACCGGACTGGCCGGCATCTACCTGGGTACCGACCTCACCGGGGACGACGCTGCCGGCGCGGTCAGCGGCTGGCAGATCATCGGCAACGACGTCAGCCACGTGAACGCTTCGGTGGCGCCGATCTGGCTGGGCCCTGGGACCAGCGACTGCACCGTCATCGGCGGCGCGCTGAAGACCACCGTGCTCAACCAGGGCACCGGCAACACGCTCATCAACGTCGACCCGCTGTCGGCGCCCATCGCGGCCCTCTCGATGCGGGCCAACGCCAGCATGAACCTGAAGCCCGGCCTGATGCAGAGGCTGCACTCGTCGGCTCGACCGTGAGAAGGAGGGGCCTCTAACGCAGACGTTATAGGGGCGCTCGCCGCAGCAGCCGCGGCGAGCGCCCCACCAAACGTCGTGAAAGGACCAGCACCGTGAAGAGACTACCGGTCTTCGCTGTGTTCATCGTCGCCGCGTTGGGCCTGCTCGCACTGCCGGCCCTGGCGAGCGCCAAGACCTTCTACGTCACCCCCACTGGCAAGGACGACACGGCGAACATCCAGAACGCCTTCAACGCCGCCGTCAAGGCCGGCCCGGGCAGCGTCGTGCAGCTCAGCGCCGGCCACTTCCTGCAGCGGCTGCCGGCGCGCTGGCCCCGCTGAGCAGGGCAGCACCGGTGAAGCAGATGTTTGGCGAATGCGTGCGCTGACGCGCGCTTCGGTCAGCGCCGCGCGGGTCTGAGCCGCACTCGCGGAACCCCACGAAGGAGAGGCCTGTGCCAGAGAAGCAGAGGGGCGCCAGCCGCGGTGGTCGCGGCAAGCGCCCCACCGGAGCGTCGCGAAAGGAAGCGTTCCATGAAGAGACTCCTGTTGTTCGCCTTGTTCGCCGTGCTTGCCGTCGCCTGCCTCGGCCTGCTCGCCTCATCCACCCTGGCGGCGGCAATTCCCGCCAATCTCCTCCACGTCAACCCCTCGCCCCCGCCGCACGGCTCACACCTCGTCATGAACATCCGCTTCCTCGACATCAAAGGCGAGGACGGTGGCAACGTCGGCTACTGGGCGTATCTGCCGGCGACCCGCGAGCACGTGAAGGTCTGGCAGATCCCGGACGGTTCGTTCTACTCGATCGAGACGATGCGCGGCACGTGGATCACCTATGCTGGTGTGCCGAGCTCCAACTGCGACCCGAAGACCGGCCTCCGGTCGAACAGGCCGACGGCGGCGGCACGGTCCATGGCTGGGTCACCTGGACCTTCACGGGAAAGCTCATCCCGGGTCTCGACCGGTTCGGCTGGAAGCCGCCGGTCGACGAGGGTGGCTCGCCAGCCGATGTCCAGTTGGGCTGGTACGGCACGCCCCCAGGGCCAGTGCAGGTCGGCAACACGGGTCCCTGGTGGTTCTGGTACACGAACTACTTCCTCGATGCCGGCGGCAACCCCTTGCCGGCGTCGGCCGACGCCCAACTGGGGCCCGGGGTGGGAGGTGTACCGCTACACGTGCCAGACCATGATCTACAACACCGCCGTATCGGGCACCATCGGTAACATCGTCGTGACGAAGTAGCGCATCAAGATGGTCAATCGAGGCCATGCGCGGGACGCGGCTCCGGCGGCACCATCCTGCACACCGTCAACGGCGGCGCCAGTTGGAAGGCGCAGAAGTCGGGCACCGCCGAGGGCCTCTTCGCCATCGCGTTCTCCGGCGCCAAGTCCGGCTGGACGGTGGGCAACAGCGGCACGATCCTGCACACGAGCAACGGCGGCGCCAGTTGGAAGGCGCAGACGTTCGGCGCCGCCGGGACCGACCTCGACGGGGTCGCCTTCGCCAACGTTAGCCACGGCTGGGCCGTGGGCAACAACGGCACGATCCTCACCACCACCAACGGCGGCGCCACCTGGAAGACGCAGTCGTCGGGCAGCACTCAGAACCTGCCTCGGCGACACCTTCACCAGCGCCACGAGCGGGCTGGGCCCTACCGGCTGCGCCTAGAGAGCCGCCGGCGGCCCTACCCGATCTGTCCAGCCAGGTAGTTCTCGCGGCCGGCCTGCTCGATCTGGGCAAGCTGGGCCTCGACCAGTCGACATGGTCTTCCTCGTCGGCGAGGATCGCCTCGAGCACCTCCTTGGTGCCGTCGTCCTTCACTTCGGCGCACACGCGGATGCTCTCGTTGTAGGCCTTGACGGCGTCGACTTCGCTCGCCAGGTCGTTGACGTGCATCTCCGGCACGGCGGCCGCCGATGTGGATCTGGTTGAGCGTGCTGACGATCGGGCGGGCGTCGAGGAAGAGAAGGCGCTCGATCAGCCGCTCGGCGTGCTTCATCTCCGTGATGGCGCGCTTCTTGATCGGTTCGCCGAGGCGGCCGTAGTGCCAGTCCTCGCACATCTCGGCGTGGACCATGTACTGATTGACGGCGGTGAGCTCCTCGGCCAGCCTGGCGTTGAGCTCGTCGATCACCCTTGCGTTACCTTGCATCTCACCCCTCCTCGAAAGCCTGGCGGCAGGCTACCCAGACAGGCTCTGCGAGAAACAGTGTGTCGGCCGTTGATCGCTCATCCATCTTCGCCCTGAGCTAGACCACCGCGGCGACTGTGCAGCGGGATGATGGCCGCGACAGATCCTGCGGTTATCTGCGCCGCCTCGACACGCTTCTGCCTGGTCCCGCCTCACACGTCAGTGGCGGCGCTCGCGCGGGTATATCGCTAGCGGACGGCCAGAGTCCGGTGCCTGGCTAATGCCCGTAGGCGACGCAGTCGCCGTAGTGTTGTTGAGCGCCTCGCGGGTACGCAGTGCCCGCCGCGAGGCGGACTAGCGGTGAGTTCTGGGGGGCGAGGGTGATGCGCGGCAAGCGTCCTGTGGCGGTGGCGACGCTCCTCGTCGCTCTGTGCCTTGCCCTTGCGGGCTGCAGCCGCTTCACGGTGCGGGGCAGCGCCATGACCGGTGGGCCCTCCGGCGCCCCCAGTCGGCCTCTCTTTGGAGCGACGGTCGAGGCGCTGGCGGCCTCCGGCGTGGTTGTGGCGCGAACGCGCACCGCCGCGAACGGGGACTTCTCGCTCAAGCTCGGGCGCGGCTTCTACACGGTTGTGCTGCTGGGCCCAGCCGGCGGAGTCGGGACTTCCGAGGTCGTGTTCGCCGGCGTCGGTCGCTATGCTTCCGCCGGCGAGAGACGCCTGCACTTATTGCTCGTCTCCCGCTAGT
>CAWKEZ010000072.1:0-45653 GCA_963848545.1 uncultured Thermoleophilia bacterium | reverse complement strand
CCTATGGAACCGTTAGCCAGCGACGCCAGGCCCACCTCGACGTAGCCACGCAGGCGTTCTGGGGGCGCCCCGCTCACGCGATCGGCTCCACGAGTGTCTCGGCCTGCGACGAGCCGCATACCACCACCAGCACCCCGGCGGCGGCCGTGGCGAACATGATCCCCGCGAGGAGACCGAAGACCATGCCGAGCACACTGCCGCGCGAGGCCGACAGGGTCAGGCCGGGCAGCACGATCAGCGCCATGCCGCCCACGGCCACGGCGACCGCCACCATGTCGATCGTCTGACGCCGCATGCGCAGCACCCACGGCGCGGCCAGCGCCACGAACACGGGCGCCGTGTATTCGAGAGCCACGCCGACGGTGACGCCGGCCAGCCGGATGGCGGCGAAGTAGAAGATGAGCTCCAGGGCCACTACGAACCCCAGTACGATGAGGCGCCGCAGTTGCCCGCTGCGGCGAACCTCCTCAACGCCGCCGCGCAGCAGGAAGATCACGCCCAGCACGATGCCGGCCAGCCCCATGCGCAGCACCACCAGCAGGCTAACCGGCATCGAGCATATCTGGATCAGCGTCGCGGAAGTGCCCAGGATCAGCGACGAGGCGCCGATCTCGGCGTAGCCGCGCAGGCGGCGGTCAGGGAGTAGAGAACCCGAGGCGGCTGGCGAAGACATCCAGGAACCGTTTGTCGGTGGCGAGCTCGAGGAACTCGATGCGCTCGCGCAGCCGTGCCATGCGGCGACGCGCCGAGACGTCGATGAGCGCCATCTCGGCGCCCACCCCGGCGGCGTTGCCCACAAAGGCAACACGGCGCCGGCTGAGCGGCGGGAAGAGGCCGAGGAACTGCGCGGCTGCGAGGTCGAGGTAGTTGCCGAAGGCACCCGCCACGTATACCCGGTCGAGCTCTTCCAGCGGCACGCCGAGGGTGTCGAGCAGCAACTCCCAGCCGCTGTTGATGGCGCCCTTGGCGAGCTGCAGGCTGCGCACGTCGTGTTGCGTGAACACGATCTCGCCGTGCGGGCCGTCGGCCACCACGTATTCGAGACCCTCCTCACCCCTGCGTACGCGAGG
The DNA here is from genome assembly GCA_963848545.1 of uncultured Thermoleophilia bacterium. Taxonomy (GTDB): domain Bacteria; phylum Actinomycetota; class Thermoleophilia; order UBA2241; family UBA2241; genus CAIXSE01. Next base: position 44,583 of record CAWKEZ010000072.1, on the reverse strand, counting down.
ATGGTTGGTCATGCGGCCGGAGTGGTCGACCACGCCGCAGCGCACCAGGCCGGCAAGCAAGTCGACCACGCCGGAGCCGCAGATGCCGATCGGTGGTTCACCGGCGATCGTCCGCACGTCCACGACGTCGCCGGCGCGCGAGATGCGCACGCGCTCGATGGCGCCCGCCACCGCCTTCATGCCGTGTCTGATCTGGTATCCCTCAAAGGCGGGCCCGGAGGCGCAGCTCGTCACGGTCACCCTTCCGTCGTGAACCAGAGCCATCTCGGTGTTGGTGCCGATGTCGACGGCCAGCGACGGCCGTTTCTTGCCGGCCAAGTGGGTGGCGGCGATCACCGCCAGGGCGTCGGAGCCGACGAAGCCGGCGATCGGCGGCGGGAAGTACACGTCGGCCTCGGGACAGATGTTGAGACCGAGGTCTCTGGCGCGCAGCGCGAGCGGCTCGGCCGCCGCCGGCGCGAACGGCGCCTGGCCGAGGCCGAGCGGCGAGAGACCCAGGGCCAGGTGATGCATCGCCGTGTTGCCGACCACGGTCATGTCGCACACGTCGCGGGGCGCGAGGCCCTGCCGCTCGTAGAGCGTCGCGAGGTCGGTGTTGATGCCCTCGCGCACGGCGGCCGCGAGGTCGGCGCGCCCGCTGCCGCGCGCCGCCTGGGCGATACGGCTGATCACGTCTTCGCCGTACCGCATCTGCGGGTTCTCCACGGCCTCCTGGTCGATGAGCCTGCCGCGGCGCAGGTCGAACAGATAGGCGATGACCTTGGACGTGCCGATATCGACGGCGACGCCATAGAGCGGCCGCGGCGCGGCTCCGGGGCGAACGTCGACGACGCGCTTGCCGTTGCGTGAGACGGTGACGCGCCAGCGGCCCGCACGAAGCGTGTCGGGCAGCTCCTGGAGCACCGAGAGGGGAACCTCGACGCCGCCCAGGGCCTCGTCGAAGCGCTCCAGATCGGAGCGCGCGTCGGCCAGGGAGGGCGGCGCGATGGTGATCTCTTGAGAGCGTACCGCCGGGTTGGCCCTGCCGTGGTGCAGCCGCGAGGCGGTGAGGATGCGCCTCTGCCCGCCGGTGGCGCGTGCCTCCACGCTCACCCGCGCCGAAACAGCGTGCGCCTGGCACGCCAGGCGCCAGCCGTCGGCGCGAAGGTTCTCCGGTATGCGCCTGCGCTCGCGTTCGGTGAGGGGACTGAGTTCGCCGGCGCCCAGTCGTAGGAGGCACTTGCCGCACGTGCCGCGCCCGGCACAATCGGTGGGGATGGGCACGGCGGCGCGCAGCAAGCCGTCGAGAAGCGTCTCCTGCTCGTTCACTTCAAGGGTGACGCCGATGGGCTCCACGAAGACCTTGGGCACGCCAGACTCCTTTGCGACCGTAGCACAGACGGGGCGCCGCCAGGGACGCCCCGCCGAGTCTACTGTCTGAGCTACGAAACGTCCTACGCCTGCACGGCGCCGGGCGCGTCGCGCATACGGTTCTTGCGGTCGACGATCTTCTTCATGCGCATCGCCCACACGTCGCCCTGCGTGGGGACATCGCTGTCGAACAGGCCGGCCACGCCGAGGCGAGACCTCTCGGCCTCGCACTCCTCGCAGTGGCACTCGGGCTGTATGTAGTCTTCCGGCTCGGTGTACTTGCTCACCAGGCCCTCGTAGTTGCGCAGCACGATCTGGCCGGGGGCCTGCGAGATCACGTAGTTGGGGTACACGGGCGTCTTACCGCCGCCGCCGATGGCGTCGATGATGTAGGTCGGCACCGCGAAGCCGGTGGTGTGGCCGCGCAGGCTTTCGTAGATCTCGATGCCTTTGGCCACCGAGGTGCGAAAGTGCGCGGTGCCCTCGGCGAGGTCGCACTGGTAGTAGTAGTAGGGCTTCACCCGGTACTGCACCAGCTTGTGCACCAGTCTCTTCATCACGTGCGAGCAGTCGTTGATGCCCCGCATGAGCACCGTCTGGTTGCCCAGCGGAAAACCGCCGTCGGCCAGCATGTCGCAGGCCCTCTTGCTCTCGGGCGTGAACTCTTTGGGATGGTTGAAGTGCGTGTTGATGTAGAGCGGCTGGTACTTCTTGAGCATCGCCACCAGGGCGGGCGTGATGCGCTGCGGAAACACGACCGGGGCGCGCGTGCCGATGCGGATGATCTCCACATGCGGGATGGCGTGCACACGGGCGACGATCTCCTCGAGCTGGCCGTCGGAGAGCACCAGCGGGTCGCCGCCGCTGATCAACACGTCGCGCACCTCGGTGGCGCGCGAAATGTACGTGATCGCGTTGTCGATGTCGGTCTCGCTCGCCATCTTCTCGGTGCCGCCGACCAGGCGACGGCGCGTGCAGTGACGGCAGTACATGGAGCACATGTCGGTGACCACGAACAGCACACGGTCGGGGTAGCGATGCGTGAGGCGCGGAGTTGGCGAGTCGAAATCCTCGCTCACCGCGTCTTTCAGGTCTTCCTTGTGGATCACTAGCTCGGCCGGCGACGGCACCCCCTGCATGCGCACCGGGCAGGTGGGGTCGTCGGGATCCATGAGCGACGCGTAGTAGGGGGTTACGCTCACGCGGAACTTGCCCATGCAGGCGTCGAGGTCGGCGCGCTGCGCGTCGCTCAGGTGAAGCACCTGGTCGAAATCGGCGGTGGTGGTGAGGCGCTTGCGCAGCTGCCAGTGGTAGTCGTTCCACTCTTCGTCGGTCACGTCCTTGAAGAGCGGTATGTCGCGGTAGCCCCTCGTCATGGTCTGCCTCCTCTCGTGAGGCCCCCCTGGACTTCTCACGGTCTCCTGATGGATCGGGAGCCGGCGCGGCGCCGGCCCGGCACTTCACTGCACGGCGGCGCGCCATGCATGTGTGTATCAGGATATTACAGACCGGCCTCGGCGACGATGCGCGCCAGCATGCCGCTGACCTCATCGCCGAGCGGCGTGACCTGGTGATCGGCGAGCAGTCGGTCGGCGAGCGCCGTGGCTTTCTCGTAGGCGCCCTGCCTGCCCGAGGCCACCCAGGCGTCCCATGGGCTGCGGTCGAGAAGGCGGGGCCGCCACACCTCTCTCATGTGGCGCCTCGTGTGCCGTTCGGCGAGGTAGTTGCCGCCGCTGCCGACCCTCTCGATCACGTCCAGCGCGATCGTCTCGTCGCTCACCTCGATACCGCCGGCGATGGTGGCGTTCCACGAGAAGATCTCGCTGTCCATTACCAGGCCCTGGGCGCTGAACGCCGCGCCGCCCTGGCTGCCGAACGCCACGCCGCCGCCGAGAAGGCCGGCGCCTGCCGTGATGTCGAGGTGCGCGGCCGTAGTGCTGAGCGAGGCGAGGGCGCTCTGCGAGCACGCCTGCCAATCAGGTTCGTGGCCGCTGCCGGCCATGCCGGCCCCGATAACCGGGACGTCGACCAGACCGGCGAGTTGGGCGGCGGCAATCTGGAAGATCGCGGCCGCGGGCGCGCCGGCCGCGAGCCCCGCCAGGGCGGGGTCCGCGAGATAGAAGAAGGGCGCTCCGGGAGCGGCCGCCTGGACGGCGGCGCAGGCGGCCAGCACGCCGGCGTGGTGCCGCACGAGGGCTGCGGCTAGGTCGGGCTCGGCGGCGGCAGAATGCCGGCCGCCGGCGGCGGCCGGCCCCCCGCCGGCCGCCGCCGCCCCGGGACCCCGCCCCGCCCCCGTTGTTGGGTGTGGCCACCACGCCCACGGGCAAGCCGGCGCGGGCGAACACACAAGCCGCGCCCAGCGCCTCGGCGGCGCCACGCAGAGAGATGATGGGGCGCCGCCGCAGCTCAGTAGCGGAGCCGCCGGCCACGGCGCGCGCCATGCGCACCGCGGCCTCCGCCTCGGCGACCGTGCTGAGCGCGGCGATCTGCACATGCTTGCTGGTGGCGGCAAGACAGCGCGCTAGCTCGCCGAGGGGCGATTCGCCGGCCACCCGCACGGGCGGGCCTGTGAGGATGGCAACCTCGGGCAGCGCATCGGCCAGACGGCACGCCTCCTCGAGGTCGGCGGCGCTGGCCGGTCGCGGGTCGCCGCCGGCGCGCGGCCGCACTCGTGCGGCCGCCCCTCCGGCGGCCAGCCAGCAGAGGCGCGCCCCCACGACCACGTCGTGCTCGGCCGCCCGTCCGCCCAGGACGAACGTGCTGGGCGCCTCGCGGGCCGCCCTCTCCGCCGCCCGGCCGGCCGCGCCCAGCAACCCCAAGGCCGCCGCGTGCAGGCGCGCCGCGTCGTCATCGCTGAGCAGCCGCAGCTGCAGGCGCGCCGGCATGGCGAGAATGGGAAACGGCTCAGTGGGGCGGGCCGCCGGCACGCTACGCCCTCGCCAGGTCCTCGTCGGCACGCGTCACGATGGCGCGCAGCTCCTGCTGCACATCGTCTGGCAGCCGCGCGGGCTGGTACCGAGTCGAGGATCTCGTCGGCGATCTCGGTGGCCCTTTGCAGGGCGCCCTTCTTGCCTTCGCGCAGCCAGCTGTCGTAAGGCACGCGGTCCCACACCGTGGGGCGCCAGATCTCCTTCATGTGGCGGCGCGTGTGCCTCTCGGCCAGATAGGTGCCGCCCGGCCCGACCTTCTTGATCACGTCCATGGCCAGGGTCTCGTCGGTGACCTCCACGCCGCCGGCGACCTTCTGCACGATGCTGTAGATCTCGGTCTCCATGACCAGGTGCGGGTAGCTCAGGATCTTGGAGCCGTTCAGCAAGCCGGCGCCGTTCATCATGTCGGCGCCGCTCATGACGCTGGCGAACGTGCTGAGCGAATCGTCGATGGCCGCCTGCCACCCCGGCTCCTTGGCACCGGTGGCCATGGTGCCCATCGCCATCGGCAAGCCGTAGAAGTGAGCCAGCTGGGTGGACGCGGCGGCCAGCAGGTAGTCTTCGGGCGAGCCGCCCGTGTAGCCGCCCGTCTTGAGATCGATCACGCTGGGTGCCCCGGCCATGAAACACGGCGTGCCGGGAGCGGCGAGCTGCAGCAACGCCACGCCGCTGAGCGCCTCGGCGTTCTGTATCACCAGGTTGCCGGCCAGCGTGGCCGGCCCGGTGCCGGCTGCCAGCGGCATGGGCATGAAGCCGGCGGCCAGCCCGTGCTCCGCGGCCACCAGGTTGGCTTCGAGGTTGGGTCCGTCGTGACCCAGCGGGTCGACAGCACATTCCATGAAGCTGAGGATGGGCCGGCGGCGCAGCTCGGCACTGCCGCCGACGATGGCGGCGGCCATCTCGATCACGTAACGCGCCGCATTCTCACCCACTGTAGTGACGGTCTGGAAGTGCTTGCTGGTGTTGTTGAACACGGCCTCGGCGTCGTGCAGGGCATTGCTGGCCGGCGGCGCGTCCTGCGAGGTGACCACCGGACCCCAGTAGTAGCTCAGGCTGGGCAGCGCGTCGACAAAGCGTGCGCTGGTGGCCGCGTCTCGCTTGGTTGATGGCCGCTTCTTGCCGCTGCGGTGGTCGTACACAAACACCCCGGAGGCATCGTTGCTGAGGTAGCAGTGCTGACCGTCGATGAGCATGTCGGCGGCGGGGTCGCGCCCGGCCAGCACATACTCGCGGGGCGCGCCGGCGACCGCTTCCATCACCACCGCCGCCGGGAACTTGACCAACTGTGTGGCGCGATCGACCCGGCAGCCGCCCTCTTCGAGGATGTCTAGAGCCTTGGCGCTGGGAAAGCGAATGCCCACCTCCACCATGATCTCGAGTGAGGCCTCGTGGATGCGCCCCAGGTCGTCGGGGGAGAGAACGTCCCAGGTAAGACGGGGGGCGATAGGGTCGATTCTGGCAGTCATGGGCAGCAACCTCGCAGGTGTCCGACTATCTATCGGGTGAGGGGTGACGGTGGTCGGCGGTCGGGCCGGCAGAGAGCGCTTGATTCGCGAGGGCCCGTCCGCGGGAGCGAACGGGCTTACAGACCGCAGGAGCGGTTGATGGTGCTGATGCTGATGCAGGAGGCAACCACGAGCACAGTCTAGCACCACCCGCTCACGCGGAGGAGTCCCCAGGCCCGCGCAAACCTCTGCGAACCTCGCGCGCTCGCCGCCATCCGCGTCGCCGATAGCTCGGCGAACTTGGGCGCGCACGGTCGCCGGCCTTTACTCTCGTGCTAACCCTCCGTAGATTGACGCCCTAGGCGGCGAGTTCGTGGAGGCACCATGAAGCGCAACCTGCACGCCGGCCACACCCGCGCCGGCGGTCTAAGCGTCAACGTGTTCACCGAGGCCGAGCTCGACGACATCCATCTCGCCACCCTCGAGGTGCTCGAGCGCACCGGTGTGTTCGTCGAAGACGACGAGCCGCTCGACATCTTCCGCGACGGCGGCTGCGCGGTTGACCGCGAGACGCACATGGTGCGCCTGCCACCCCATGTGGTAGACGACGCTCTGCGTGCGTGCCCTCCCAAGGTATACCTCTGCGGCCGCGATCCGGCCCACGACATCGTGCTCGAGTCGACCCGCGTCTACTTCAGCAACTTCGATGAGGGCATCATGCTCGTCGACCCACGTAGCGGCGAGTACCGCCAGCCAGACATCGAGGACGTGCGCCAGGTCGCCCGCCTGGTCGACGCACTGCCCAACATCGACACCTACGAGTCGGCGGTCGGCGCGCGGGACGTGCCCATGGAGACGGCCAGCCTCTACAAGTGGGAGGCGGCCATCCACAATACCGGCAAGCCGGTGGGCAGCGAGGCCACCAGCGCCTGGGACGTGCGCAAGGTGATCGCGATGGCCACCGTGGTGGCCGGCGGGGAGGATGCCTTCCGCCGCCGGCCCCTGGTCGGTTTTGGGGTGTGCCCGGTGAGCCCGCTCAAGCTGCCCCGCGACGCCACCGAGGTAATCATCGAGTCGGCCCGCGCCGGCGTAGTCGACACGATCCTCAGCATGGCCATGGCCGGCGGGTCGGCGCCCGTCACGCTGGCCGGGACCCTGGTGGTGCACAACGCCGAGGTCTTGAGCGGCATCGTGCTGGCGCAGCTCACCGAACGCGGCTGCCCGGTCATGTACGGTTCGTCCACCACGGCCATGGACCTCAGGCTGGCGGCCGCCAGCGTAGGCTCGCCCGAGCTCGCCCTCATCAGCGCCGCCGTGGCCCAGATGGCGCGGCGGTACCTGCTGCCCAGCTTCGTCGCCGGGTTGTAGGCAGACAGCAAGACCGGCGATGCCCAGACCGGTCACGAGAAGACCCTCACCGGGCTCCTTTCTGCGCTGGCAGGCGCCAACCAGATCTACGGTGCGGGGATGATCGAGTCGGGCGTCACCTTCGACTTCGGCCAGCTCGTCATGGACGATGAGATCGCCAAGATGATCAAGCACGTGGTGGGCGGTATACCGGTAGACGACGACAGGCTGGCGGTTGACGACATCGCCCGGGTAGGCGCCTTCGGCGACTTCCTCAGCCTCGATGCCACGCTGCGCCACATGCGCGAGCTCAGCCAGCCGGCGGTGCTCGACCGCCGCGTGCGCGAGGATTGGCAGGCGATGGGCGCCACCGATCTCGCGGAGCGCTGCCGCGCCCGGGCCGTGGATCTTGTGGATGGCCATCAACCCGACCCGCTCGACGCCGACGTGGCGGCGCAGGTGCGCCGCATCGTCGCCGCCGCCGATGAGGAGAAGGGCGTCGCCTGAAGCAACGGCGGACGAGGAGAGGGCCGGAGCGGCGTAGCCGCTCCGGCCCTCAGCCGTCGTTGCACCCGGCCGCGGCCGGCTCTAGAGCACCTCGTCGCCCGGCGGCAGCGGCACCTCGCCCGCCGGACCGCCGGCCAGCGGTATGTCTGGAATCGCCGTATCGGCCGCGTCGCCAACGGGCTCGTCTTCGACGCGCGGGGTGTAGGTGGCCTCGGCGCCCATGCCGAGCGGCGCCCCGCCGGCGACGCGCTCCACGTTGTCGCCCTCTTTCGGCAAGATGTGCCGCAAGAACGACTTGGTGCGATTGTGCCTGGGGTGGAAGAAGAGGTTGGCCCGGCCTCCCGGCCGGATCTGCGCGCGGGCTTCGCGGACACTCTCACTGGTTGGGCCCCCGTCGCCCAACCGACTTGAATCGCATTTATACACCTCGCCTCGCCAATCTCAAGCACCGCCCGGTGAGCCCGAGCGACCGCCGCGCGAACGCGCCGTCAGCGCTTGGCGGTAAGGTCGAGACCGTACCACCGCTTGGACGAGGAGCTCAGCTGGCCGCTGGCCCTCATCCTCGTGATGGTGTAATCCAGCAGCGCCAGGAGGTCAGGCTCGTTCGCTCTGGTAGCAAACGCCAGGGCCTGATGGCAGAGCGGCTTGCTGGCCGCCACGATCGGCTGAGTCGCCATCGCGCCATGCCCCACCTGGGCTGCCGTCATCCAGTACGCGACGGTCCCGGCCACCAGAGCCGGCACAACATCCGCGTCGGTCGTGTATCGTTCCACAGTCGCCGTGGTGTGCTCCTTCGAGGTACTCGTAGAACACAGAATCGATGGCGACGCCGACAGTCTTGCCGGCCAGCCCCGAGGGCCCTGTGACGAGCACCCCACCCTTCTGCGTAAACACCTCGCCCAAGGTGTAGTAGTACGGCTTGGTGAAGGCGATGGAGGTCTGGCCCTGCGTGATCGGCAGCGAGTCGATGGCCACGTCGCAGGAGCCGCTCTTGAGGCCGGCGGGCACCTGCACGACGGTGGCATGAGTCCATTTGACGCTGAGCCCGAGGATAGCCGCCACGGCCTTGGCCACGTCGACGTCAAACCCTGCGAGCTGTTTGGTCTTGGAGTCTACGTAGCTCTGCGGCTGGTAGTCGCCATCGTTCACGACCACCAGCACACCGCTCTTGACGATCGTCTGGGCAAGACCAGTCGGCGCGTGACCCAGTATCGTCTGCGCGCGTTGCAAGGCGCTGCCCACCGGCCCGGAGGACGAGCTGCCGGCGGGCTTCGCGCTCCCACAGCCGGCACACCACGCGGTGATGGCCAAACGCCTGCCAGGAGGGCTGCGGCTAGGGCTCCCCGCCTGGCGTCCCCGCTCAAAAGGAGATCCCTTCGTCTACGCTCGCCAGCCCGCGCAGCTCGGCGTCTACGCTCGCTTCCAGGGCCCGGGGAACATGCTCGGTGAGGATCCGCGCCATGCGCTCGTGAGCACGGTCAAGCGCCGTGAGCCGGCCCCCGGCGGCCCAGTACCGGTGCGGCTGGTCGTCGATGAGAGGGGGGCCGGCCGGCGTCGGGCTGTAGGGCGCGGTCGGCCCCGTGCCGGCTGGCGAACCCTCAACGGCCCCGCCCAGAGACGACAGGTCGACGCCGCGCGCGATGGCGCGTGCCCGGGTGATGATGTCGGCCCCCAGGGCCATCTCCTCGTAGCTGAAGACACGGCCCCCGAAGAGCATGCCCACACCGGTGAGCATGTCGACGCCGGCGGCCAGCGAAAGGTAGGTCGTGGTGGTGTCGTCGAGCGCCGACTGCCAGCCCGGCGTCTTGGCTCCCGAGGAGTTCACGCCGCACTGCGTGGGCAGGCCGTAGAACCGGCCTACGTCGGCCACCGCGGCGGCCATCACCGTATCTTCCGGCGCCCCCCCGGTGAAGTCGCCGGTCTTCAAGTCCATCACGCTCGGGATGAAGCAGATGAACACCGGCGCGCCGGGGCAAGCGGCCTGGATGACGCACACCGCAGCGAGTGCCTCGGCGATGCCCACCACCAGCGAGCCGGCCATCGTAATAGGCGTGGTCGACCCGCCCATCGGCATGGTCACGAACCCTATGGGGATGCCGGCCGCCGCGAAGATGAGGCCGGCCTCCAGCGTGCCGGCGTCGTTGCCCAACGGCGTTACCGTGCCGAGCAGCGCCGAGATGGGCGGCGCGGCGCGCAGCTTCGCGTCACCGCCGGCCAGCACGCGCGCCATCTGCACCGCGACCTCCGCCTGCGCGGGCTCCACGATCGTCACGGTCTGCACGTGCTTGCCCGTGTTCGCCAGGGCGAGGTAGAGCTCGTGCAGGCCGCGGACCTCGGCGGGCCGGTCTTGGGCGCTCACCGCGGGCCAGCAGAAATCGATCTCGGGCAGGGCGTCGACGGCGCGCGCGATGGCGGCCACGTCGTCGGCCGCGGTGCCGCGTTTCTCGCCGCTCTCGAGGTCGTAGATCTCCACGCAGCAGCCGTCGGTGGTGACCAGCGCACGCTGCCCGGTGGTGAGGGGCGCCGCGGCGCGGCCGCCCAGGGTCATGGTCGGCGGCGCCAGCGCAACCAGCCGGCGCACCAGCTCGGGCGGGAGCCTCACGCGCCCGCCGTCTAGCTCGGCCCCCTGGGCCGCGAGCGCGGCGCGCGCGCGCTCCGACGGGATCGCCACACCGGAGTTGGCCAGCACGCGGAGCGCTGCCGCATCGAGCCGTTCCAGGTCGTCGTGGGGCAGGATGGCCAGGCGCCCGGCTGTGCCCGTGATGTGCGCGAGGGCGTTCGTCATTCCGGCGTCCTTCTCGTCGCGGACAGTGAGGAGATGAAGAGGGTAGACCTCAACCCCGCTTGGCGACCGCCGCCATGCGGGGTTGCACGAGCGCCCTGAGGTCGGCGCTCCGTATCTTCAGCATGGTCGTAGTCGTGCCACCGCCACAGTACACTACGTCGCTGGCGAACACCCCTGGGTCGGCGATCACCGGTAGATCTGTGTTCAGCGCGCACGGCGGCACCGCCCCGGAACGGTACCCGGTTACCTCGAGCACCTGCTGGCTACGCGCCAGTGCGACCTCCCTGGCCCCGAGCTCGCGCCCCAGAGCGACCGTGTCGACCGTCGTGTCGCCGGGCACCAGTACCATGGTGGGGACGCCGTCCAGGTAGAAGACCAGGGACTTCACGATCTCGGTCTGGGGCACGCCGAGGGCCTCGGCCGCCCGGCGGGCGGAGGCGGAGAGGGCCGGCAGATGAAGGATCTCGTGCGGCACGCCTCTCTCGTTCAAGAGGTTGTGGATGTCGCTGCACGATCGCACCGGATGGCCTCCTGGAAGAGCGGCGCCAGTCTAGTGTCCTGAGTCTTTATTTCCTTGCCGGTTTATGATAGCATGCCGGCATGTCTTCACGTGGCCCCAAAGCACTCAAGATTGCCCTCGATGTGGGCGAGCTGCGAGCGGCTTGAGCGCTGGGCGCGCCGCCGTCGCACGGCCGCCGGTCTGGCGCTGCGCTCGCGCATCGTGCTGGCGGCCGCCGACGGGCTGAACAACAGCGCGATTGCCCGGCCCGGTGCGGCATCGGGCGCCCGACCAGGTCGCCGAGTGGCGGTCGCGATTCGCTCTCGAGCGCCCTGGCGGGACTGCTCGATGAGCCGCGCCCGGGACGGCCGCGAACGGTCGGCGATGCGCGCGTCGAGGAGCTGATCGTGCGCACCCTGGAGACCGTGCCGCCGGATGGTGGCACGCACTGGTCGACGCGTCAGATGGCGGCCAGCGTCGGCCTCTCGCAGTCGACGGTCTCGCGCGTCTGGCGGGCCTTCGGCCTGCAGCCGCATCGCCTCAAGCATTGGAAGCTCTCCAAGGACCCGCTGTTCGTCGAGAAGGTGCGTGACATCGTGGGCCTCTACCTCGACCCCCCGGAGCGCGCGATCGTGCTCTGCGTCGACGAGAAGAGCCAGATCCAGGCGCTCGACCGCAGCGCCCCGATCCTGCCGGTGCTGCCCGGCTGCCCGGCGCGCGCCACCCACGACTACACGCGCCACCGGCGCGCGCAGCCTGCTCGCGGCCCTCGACGCCGCCTCCGGCAAGGTCATCGGCTCCGCTGCACGCGCGCCACCGGGCGATCGAGTTCAAGCGCTTTCTGGCGACCCTGGAGCGCGAGGTCCCGGGCGAGCTTGAGGTGCACCTCATCCTCGACAACTACGCCACCCACAAGACGCCGGCCGTGAAGCGCTGGCTGGCCGCCCATCCGCGCTTCGTCGTGCACTTCACGCCCACCGGCGCTTCCTGGCTGAACCTCGTCGAGCGCTGGTTCGCCGAGCTCACGGCGCGCCAGCTGCGCCGCGGCGTGCACCGCTCGACGCGCGAGCTCAACCGCGACATTCGCGACTGGCTTGAGTACTGGAACGAGGATCCGCGCCCCTTCGTCTGGACCAAGAGCAGCGACGAGATCCTTGAGACGGTTGCTGCTTACTGCAGCCGAATTACTGACTCGGGACACTAGCACGTTTGTGGCCGCCCGAAGCCGCGGGTACCATGCGATCATGAGGGCAGAAGACACTCGGCAGAACGGCGGCGAAACGCCGGCGGCGAGCGCGCCTCCCGCGAGGCGCCGCCGCGGCGCCGGTCGGCTGCCGCGCCGCCTAGCCGACGTACTCCTCATCGCCGGCGGGCTAGTGCTGGCCTACCCGTTCTGGTCGGCGGGCTTCGCCCAGATCCAGCAGAACCGCCTGGACGCGGCCTACCGCCAGAAGAGCACGGCGTTCGACCGCAGCGTCGCGGCGATCGCCAAGCGTCACTATCGGGTGCCGACCGCCGAGGTGGTGCGGCGCCTGGCCGTGCTCTACGGCGCGCAACTCAAGACGGGCGACCCGATAGGGCGCCTCAAGATCCCCGCCATCAACTTGGACCGCATCGTGCAGCAGGGCGTCCCGGGCCGCGCCGGGCTCGACCCGGCGGGCGATGCGGGGCTGTTGCGCAATGGCCCCGTGCACTACGCAATCACGCCTCTGCCCGGGGAGGGGGACCCGTTCGCCGTGGCCGGTCATCGCACCACGTACGGCGCCCCGTTCTACAGTCTCGACAAGCTCCGGGCCGGGGGCCGCATCACGCTCGACACCCCGTACGCCAGGTTTACCTATGCCGTCGCCAAGGAGACCACGGTGCTGCCCACCAACACCGGGGTGCTGGCCGACCGCGGGTACGCGCTGGTGCTCACCACCTGCACACCGCCGTATAGCGCCAGCCACCGACTCATCCTGTGGGCCTCGCTGGTCAGCGAGACGCCGCTCAAGAAGGTCCTTCCCTGCGTCGCCCTAGCGAGCAGCGCCCGGATACGGCGGGCGCTCTGCCGAGCTACCGATGAGCAGCGTGACGAGGAACTCCTCGCCGGCCACGCCGCCGGGGTACCCGGGCGGGATGAAGGCGAGGCCATGGGCCCCCACCATGGAGCTCAGGATCGCCGAACCCTGCGGGCCTGTGGTGCTGAAACCCCAGCCGTGCTCGCGGTGCACCAGACGGCAGCGGCGCGCTTCTGTGCGCTCCCTGGTGCGCCTGACGCTCTCTTCGGCGGCCGCGTACAGATAGGGCCGGTAGATGTCGGTGCCGCCCTGCATAGCCAGCAGAGCGGGCCGCACGTATAGGTCGAAGCTCACCATCGACGCCACCGGATTGCCCGGCACGCCGAAGACGAGAGTGTCGCCTCGCACGCCGAAGGCCAACGGTTTGCCGGGCTTGGTGGCCACGCCCCAGAAGCGGCGCTCCACACCCAGCTCCTCCTGGACCTGCTTGACGAAGTCGAACTCGCCCACCGACACGCCTCCCGAGCTCATCACCACGTCGTGCTCGAGAGCCGCCGCCATTAGACGTCGCGTCTCCTCGAGGTCGTCGCGGGCGATGCCCAGCAGCACGGGCTCTCCGCCAGCGTCCAGGACCTGGCCGTAGGCCGTGAATGAGTTCGAGTTGCGGATCTGGCCCGGGCCCAGCGGCAAACCGGCGGGCACCAGCTCGCTGCCGGTGGCGAGGATCGCCACGCGCGGCCGGCGGGCCACCGCCACCGTGCTGAAGCCTACCGAGGCAAGCAGACCGATCTCCGCCGGGCCGAGACGTGCGCCGCGCGGGAAGAGGACGTCGCCGGCGGCGACGTCCTCCGCCGCGCGGCGCACGTTGGTGCCCGGCGGCACCGCCTCCGCCACCGTGAGCGTGTCGCCGCGCACAGTGGTCTGCTCCACCTGAACCACAGTATCGACCCCTGGCGGCAGTGGAGCGCCGGTCATGATCTTGGCGGCGGCGCCCTCGGGCACCTCGGTGTCTACCCAGCGCCCCGCGGGGATCTCGACGGCGACCGTGAACCCGCGACGCCCGGCAGCAAGCTCGGCGCCGCGCACGGCGAAGCCGTCCATGGCCGAGTTGTCGAAGGCGGGCACGCGCTCCGGCGAAACGATCTCCGCGGCGGTCGCGCGGCCGAGCGCCTCGAGCAGCGGCACATCCTCGCCGGACTTCTCGCGGGCTGCGGCGAGCACTGCTTCGAGGGCTTCGTGGATGGTGATCACATCGGTCTCCCCGGTGGAGTCATAATTGTTTACGCATCTTAGTAAACTCTGCGGCCCCGTGGCCCGATTCACTTACTCGAGAGAGGACGCGAAGGAGCACCGTGAGCCCGAAGCAGCCGCAGATCAAGCCCGATCACGATCCCGCGGGGTTGCGCGAGCGCCGCGTCTCTGCCCTCCGCAGCCTCGTCGAGCAGAGGGCCTACGACGTGCCGGCCGAAGACGTGGCGGCAAGCGTCATCCGCGACGCCATCGTGGTCTCGTCGCCCGAGCCCACACGGCCACACTGAACAGCGCGAGCCCCAAGGGCGGCGCCGGCTTTTGTCCACACGGACATCGCCGAGCTGGGCGAGCGCCGTTTACCGCCGAGCCCGAGGACCGCGCGGCACCGCCGCTTTAGCGGACGTCACAACGCTGAGCGGGAGTTTCCGCGCAGGCCGCGCCGCCGCGGCGCGGCCGCCATCCGTGAAGGTCTCGGCACCCGACTCTACCAGAACCGCCACGGCGCCTTCGTGCACCGCGATGTGGGCGGCGCCTGCCGGGGCGCCCTCATCGTCGCCCGCCACGACCGCGTTGCCCAGGCCCAGGCAGGCCTGCGCTGGCAGGGTGCCGCGCGTGAGCGGGTAGGCGAGGCCGCGTAGCGTCACGACCGCGTCTCCGCCCAGCGGCACCACCGAGACGCGCGTCCCCGTGGAGGCGCGCAGGCGAGTCTCCGCCGGCGCCACGAGCACGCGCACGGAGAGCTGGGGCGCCACCAGGCGAGCGGCGATGCCGCGCGCCGCCAGGCGCCATAGTATGGCCAGGTGCCCGAGCGTGTGATCGAGAGCGCCGAGGGCGCCGGCCAGCACTATCTCCGTCGCGCCTCTGCCCAGGGCCTCGTCCACGGCCAGCTCACCGTCGGTGGCGTCCTTACGCACGGGGTGGCGCACGAGCTCGCTGCCGGCGACCTGCGCCCGCTCCGCGGCGGCCGGCGAGAGCGAGTCGAAATCGCCCACCACCACCTGCGGCGTCAGACCGGCGCCCAGCAGGAAGGCCGCGCCACCGTCGGCCGCCACCACAAGGTCGGCACGCCGCGCCCAGTCGCGGTAATAGGCCACGTCCTCGTAGAGGCCGTCGAGAAACACGACGGCTATGAGGCCGGTGGCGGCCTGCCGGGTACCCACGGTTGGCTCCCTCCCTTCGCTGGCATCGGCCGGTAGCGGTCAGGCACCGGCGGCGGCCTGCCGCGGTGCCGAAACAGCGCCCTCGCGGGTGTTCCCGCGGGGGCCCCGCGGACGCCCACAGCATACTGCAGCCGGCCGCAGCCCGGCCAACCGTGTTTCACCCACCCGGGCCGGTGTCACACAGCGGCTGTGGAGAATGTGGATAACAACGTTTTCCCGCGCTGGCAGGCTCACAACGTCAGTGGATAAGGCCTTAGCGGCTTCCGCTTGCCTTGACAGCCTCCTAACACGTCATTAACACCTGGGCGGTGCCTGTACGCAGGTGTTTGTGTACCGTTGCAGGCCCTACGACCGCCTCCCATCGCGGGTCGCGCCGGAACGGTGCACGAGCGCGTCAATGGTCGCCGCATGGCGGCCCGTGAAATCTCACTCTCCACAACTCCCGCAAATTGGGCACGTCCTCGCGCTTGCCAGGGCGCTCTCTCCACATATCTTGAACACCCTGTGGATAACCTTGCCGTTTCCGCTGCAAAACCACGTTTCGTGGCCCTCCTTTCTGGTTTCGGCGGCGGCGTGCAACCTGCTATACTCGGCGCCCCTATGGAGACCTTTCTCGACAGGCTGTTGGCCGACCAAGGGGCGGCCGCCCGGCAGTCCGCCGGGCGCACCGCCAGCGCGGCTGTTGGTGCCGATGCACCCCCGCAGCAGGAACCAGATCTTCCTGCCCTGCCCACAGGTGCCGGGGCGCCGCGCCTCGCGATCTACGACACCCTCACCTCTCCACCGCGGGTGATCGCGGTGGAGGAGAAAGATCTGCCCGCGCTCATCGCGGCGCTCGCCGAGAAGACCTACCACTGCTGTCGCGAGCAAGGCGGGCAGGTGCCGTACACCGTGATCCAGGAGCTCATGGAGAACCTGTTGCACGCCTACTTTCGCGACGTGGTGATCACCATCCTGGACAACGGCCAGACGATCCGCATCTCCGACCACGGCCCCGGTGTAGACGATAAGGAGCGCGCCTTTCGGCCAGGCTTCACCACCGCCACCGCTGTGCAGCGCCAGATCATTCGCGGCGTCGGATCGGGTCTGCCCATCGCCCGCGAGTCCTTGCAGTTCCTGCGCGGCGTGCTCACGGTCGAGGACAACCTCGGCGGCGGCGCGGTCTTCACCATCAAGATGCCGGCGCACGCCCCTGACCAGCCCGCGTCAGAGAAGGCGCCGAAGGTGAAACTCTAGCACCCGCCAGATCAAGGTGCTGGTGCTGCTCATGGAGCTCGGGTCGGCGGGGCCTACGGCCATTGCCAAGGAGCTCGGCATCGCCCCGGCAACGGCGTTTCGGGAACTCGTTGTACTGCAAGACATGGGGTTGATACACTCGCTTGGCGACGGCAAGCGAGCCTTGCACGAGGAGGGTCTGCGCCTCCTCGAGAGCATCCTCTGATTGACGGACTCGAGCGTCTCCGGTGGGCCGGCGCATCCCCGGAGATCACGAAGACGGGGCACCTACGGACGACCAGCTGACAGTCATCTGGGACGCGGCGAAGAAGCATCTTCGTGGGCGTCTCAACGAATCGGCCTTCCAGTTCTGGTTCGACCGTACCCTGCCGCTCGGGCTCGACGGCGGTGCCTTCGTCATCGGCGTGCCCAACGATTTCGCTCGCGAGTGGATCGAGAAGCGCTTGGCCGGCCTGGTCGCCGAGGCTCTCGGCGAGGTGCTCGGCGACAAGGTGGACGTGCGTGTGGTCGTAGACCCCCGGGCCGCCGAGTTGCCGCAGCAGAGCTCGGTGGTGGACGAGGCGCCCGGCGATGCCGGCGCCCCGGACGTGGCCAGCGCGGGAGACGCCGCCCCAGACCCCGCCCTATCCGCCTCGGCGGCCAAACCCAAGCGGCGCCGCGAGACGGCGCGCGCGGCGCGCGCCGCCGCCGATCTCAACCCCCGCTACATCTTCGAGCGCTTCGTCACCGGTCCCCACAACGAGTACGCTACGGCCGTGGCCCGCAGTGTGGCCGAGTCGCCGGCCACAGCCTACAACCCGGTGTTCGTCTACGCCGACACCGGCCTCGGCAAGACGCACCTCATCCAGGCCATCGCTCATGCCGCTCTCGAGCAGCATCCCGAGCTGCAGATCCGCTATGTCACCTGCGAGCAATTCACCGACGACTTCATCAGCGGGGTGAGCGACAAGAGCCGCGTCGAGGGCTTCAAGACGAAGTACCGCAGCAACGACATCCTTCTCATCGACGATGTCCAGTTCCTCGCCGGCAAAGAGGGGACGCAGGTGGAGTTCTTCCACACCTTCAACTTCCTCTACGAGGCCGGCAAGCAGATCGTTATCACCAGCGACAAGCCACCGCGCGAGCTGGAGACGCTCGAAGAGCGCCTGCGCACGCGGTTCGGCCAAGGCGTGGTGGTAGACATCAGCCGGCCCGACCTGGAGACGCGCATCGCCATCCTGCGTAAGCAAGTGAAGTGGGAGGGGTTCAAGATCGCCGATCCCGAGGTGCTCGAGTGGATCGCGGCGCGCGTGACCACCAACATCCGCGAGCTGTACGGAGCGCTCACGCGGGCGGTGAGCTTCGCCTCCATCCGCGGCAGCGACGTCACCGTGGAGGTGACCAAGGAAGCTCTCAAAGACATCCTTCCCAAGGCTTACCAGCACCCGGTGACGGTGGAGATGGTACAGGCCGAGGTGGCGCGCCAGTTTGGCCTGCACGTCAACGACTTGCGCGGCAACCGCCGCACCCAAGACGTGTCGTACCGCGCGGCAGATCGCCATGTACCTCGCCCGCGATCTCACCGAGGCATCGCTACCGCAGATCGGCATGCGCTTCGGCGGGCGCCACCACACCACGGTGCTCTATGCGATCGACAAGATCGAGCGACAGCTCAAAGACGGGCACGATCCCCAGCTGCAAGACCTTGTGCAGCTCATCGGGGCACGCCTCAAGTCGGCCCACTAACCCCCGTAGGCGACGCAGTCGCCGTAGTGTTGTTGAGCGCCTCGCGGGTACGCAAGTGCCCGCCGCGAGGCGGACTAGACACCGCAGGCGATCTAACGAGTGGGGCGCCGCAAGTGCACCACTCACTGCCCAGGCGTCGCCGGTGGCCCACCTGAGGTCTCGCCAAGGCGCGGCGCTTTCTCCACAGACCCTGTGCAATCTCCATAGTGAACCCGTGGACGAAGTGCCAAAACCTCGTCACATCGGCTATGCTTCGCTCTGCGAGATTGGGTCCGCAGCCGAGGAGCGCCTGGTTCTGCACACGCCTTCCACAACAGCGTGCAGAGGTCAGTATCCTTGTCATGCAGGAAGAACCCCTTCTCTCCACACCGTCAACAGGAGCTATGACGATGGCGAGGAGAGATATCTTCTCTTTACAGTCATAAGGAGTCGGGATGAAGCTCACGTGTGATCGGTCTGCGCTGGTCGAGAAGCTCACGATCCTGGCTCGCGGCGTCTCCACACGGAGCGCCTTGCCGGTGCTGTCGGGGATCCTGTTGCAAGCGGCAGACGGCAACCTTGAGCTGTTCTCCACCGACATGGAGCTCTCCATCAAGGCGAGCCTCGCGACCATCGTGGAGCGCGACGGCGAGATAGTGGTGCCGGCGCGGCTCTTCACCGACATCGTGCGTAACCTGCCGGAAGACACCGTTGCGATCGAGGCTAGCGAGGCGACGGTGAAGGTTAGCGCCGGGCGCGCCGAGTTTGCTCTGAACGCTTGGTCGGCGAGCGATTTTCCCCAGACCTCCACGTTCGACACGAGTGACGCCTTCAGTGTTGGGCGCGAGCCGTTCGTGGCCACGCTCAACAAGGTGGGGCGGGCCGCCTCGCGTGACGAGACGCGGCCGATCCTCACGGGTGTGCTCATGACCATTGCCGGCGACGCGCTCAAGATGGTCGCCACCGACAGCTACCGTCTGGCGGTTAAGGAGACCAAGCTCGAGGCGACGGTCGAGGCGGAGGTGCAGGCGATCGTCCCCGTGAAGGCGCTAGGCGAGGTTTCACGGCTGGCCTCGGCGCTGGGCCCCGGCGACATCGCCGTCGGTATTACCGAGAACCAGGCGCTCTTCCAGGTCAGCGACCCGACTGGCGACGTGTGGATCGCCTCGCGGCTCATCGACGGTCAGTTCCCCAACTACAAGCAGCTCCTGCCGGACTCCTTCGACCACGAGGTGACGCTCGCCCGCGACGTGTTCATGGCGGCCGCGCGCCGCGTAAGCCTGCTGGCCCAGAAGAACGCGCCCCTGCGCCTCTCGTTCGCCAGCGACAAGCTCACCATGAGGGCGCTCACCCAAGACGTCGGCCAAGCCGAGGAGTCACTCGACATAGAGTTCGCCGGCGAGGCCTTCGAGATCGGCTTCAACCCCGCGTACCTCATCGATGGCATCGATGCGATCGCCGAGCCGGCCGTACTGCTGCGCTTCACGAGCCCGCTGCGGCCGGGGCTGATCAGCGGCGGCGAAGGCGACTTCGTGTACCTCATCATGCCGATCCGTCTGAGCAGCTGAAAGACGTCGCCGCGCTGAAAGACATCGCCGTCACCGGGCCGCTGCCGCTGGGCGCCTTTCTCAAGCTGGCCGGCGCCGCGGGCACGGGCGGGCACGCGAAACTGCTCGTCCAGGAGGGTGAGGTCGAGGTGAACGGCCAGGTAGAGATGCGCCGTGGCCACACTCTGCAACTTGGCGACGTGGTGGTCGTGAGCGGCGAGGAGTATCGCGTGTGTTCGTCTCCGCACTGAGGCTCATCAACTTCCGCTCTTACTGCGACGCCTCCGTCGCCTTCGGTGCCGGGCTGAACGTGGTGGTGGGCGAGAACGCGACCGGCAAGACCAACCTGCTCGAAGGCGCGTGGTTCGCGCTACGCGGCAGCTCGCCGCGCACGCGGCGCGAGGAGAAGTTGATCACCTGGGGTGAGAGTTACGCGCGCGTGGAGCTGGCCCTCGCCGGCCGTGTCGCCGGCCCGCAGACGGTAGAGATCGGCTATGTGCCGGGGCAGGGCAAGCGGCTGCATTGGAACGGCGTCGAGGTCGCCTCGCTCGACGACCTCCGCGGTCGCAGCCAGGTGTTCATCTTCGTGCCCGAGAGCCTGCTGCTCGTGAAGGGCAGCCCGGCTCGGCGGCGGGCCCACCTGGATGCGTTCGGCGCGGCCCTTGAGGCGTCGTATGCCGCCGCGGTGCGCGAGTTCCAAGCCGCCTTGCGGCAGCGCAACGCCCAGCTCCTGGCGGTCAAGCTGGGCGCCGCGAGCGCTACCCTGGATCCGTGGGACGTGCAGTTCGCCCGCGCCGCCGGGAGCATGGGCCGCCGCCGCCGCGACCTCGTCGCCCGCCTTCAAGAGCGCTTCGCCGCCGCCGCCACGGCCTTGGCGCCAGAGGGCAACGGCTTTACCCTGCGGCTCAGCAGCCAGCTGGCCGCGGTGGCCTACGACGACGAGGCCTTGCGCGAGGAGCTCTACGCCCGGCGCCTTGGGGAGACGCGCCGCGGCCTCTCGCTCTTCGGGCCGCATCGCGACGACCTCAGCTTCGTGGAGGTGGCCGGTCCCGGAGGGGCGCCGGCCGCCGCCTCCAGCGCCGATCCGGCGGCCACGGCCGCCACGGGGCACGTCGGGCGCGTTCCCGCAGGCCCGTCGTGCGGCCCCGTGGAGCTGCCCCATGGTGGCCGCGACCTGCGCCTCTACGGGTCGCAGGGCGAGCAGCGCGCCGCGGTGCTGGCGTTGCTGCTCGCGGAGCAGCAGCTGGCCGCGGCCGACACGGGAGAACAGGGAACACTCTTCCTCGACGACGTGATGAGCGAGCTGGACGACGCCCGCCGCAGGCTGCTGGTGCGCATTCTGGCGTCCGCCGGCCAGGCCATCATCACCACCACCAACCGTCACTACTTCGCGGAGCACGAGTTGGCGCAGGCGACCGTCATCGAACTGCCCTTGAGTGGATCGCTGGCGGCGGGGGCGCCACCGGCGGCTCTGCCGCCAGCCGGCGCCGCAAGCTCCCCACCACTGGACGACGCCCTGTGAGCGACCGCAGAGACAACGCCGCGCGTCCGGACGCCGCCCGCGCGAAGGGGGCACGGCCCACAGCCACCGGGCGCGAGCGTAGCGCTTTGCCGCGACGCCTGGGCGATATCATCAGCCCGGCGCTCGACCGGATGGCCACCAGCGAGCAGGCGCGTGCCTATGGCGCCTGGGCGCGCGCCGCCGGCGACCAGGTCGCCTCGGGCGCGCATCCCCGCCACTTCGCGCGCGGCGTGCTCACCGTGGAGTGCAACTCGTCGGTGTGGGCCAACGAGCTCACGTACCTCGGCGGCCAGCTCCTCGCGCGGCTCGACGAGGTGTGCCCCGGACATCCCATCAAGAGGTTCCGTTTCGTGGTTGCGCGTACCGCCGCAAAGCAGGAAGACGAGCCTGCGGCGGCGAAGAATGAGGGCAGGTACCAGAGGCTCGCGTCGCCCGACCTGGAAGGGGCGCGGACGCAGGTGGAGGGAGTGCGTGATCAGCGGCTACGGGCGGCCATCGAGGCCGTGCTGCGCGGATCAACCGGGGAGCCCCCCGAGGCTCCCAGCGGCGGCGCCTCTGGCGGTTGACGAAAACCCCGAATTTGCGGCACTTTTGGCGATGTCTGAGGGTCGCCCTGAGGCTCACCGTCTGATATGCTTACGCAGGCTAGTCGGGCCCGCCCTTCGAACCCCAGTCCAGTCCCTCGGCAAACTGCGAGGTTGAGTGAAGCAGCCGCATTACGACGCCCAAGACATCCAGGTCCTTGAGGGCCTCGAGCCGGTCCGCGAGCGGCCCGGCATGTACATCGGTTCCACCGGCCCGCGCGGCCTCCACCACCTGGTCTACGAGGTTGTCGATAACTCGGTTGACGAGGCCTTGGCCGGGTACTGCAGCGGCATCGTCGTCACCATTAACCCAGACAACTCCATCACGGTCGCCGACGACGGCCGCGGCATCCCTGTCGGCATCATGGAAAAATACGGCAAGCCGGCCGCCGAGATCGTGCTCACCATGCTGCACGCCGGCGGCAAGTTCGGCGGCGCCGGCTACAAGGTGTCGGGCGGCCTGCACGGCGTCGGTGTGTCTGTCGTCAACGCGCTCTCCGAATGGCTCGAGCTCGACATTTACTGCGACGGCTACCACTGGCACGAGCGCTTCGAACGCGGCGCCCCGGTCGGCGGCCTCGAGCGTCTCGAGAAGATCCCCAAAGGCGGAGGTAGCGGCACGACGGTCTCGTTCCTCGCCGACTCCGACATCTTCGAAGAGGTCGAGTACGACTTTCGCGTCCTCGCTCAGCGCCTGCGCGAGACCGCCTTCCTCACCAAGGGCCTGCGCATCGAGCTCCACGACGAGCGCGCCGAGGGCGAGACGATCGTCTTCCAGTACCAGGGCGGCATCAGAGATTTCGTGGCCTACATCAACCGCGAGAAAGACGCCATCCACCGCACCATCATCTACTTCGAGAACGAGACAGACGACGGCGCCGTCGAGATCGCCATGCAGTGGAACTCGTCGTACAACGAGTCCATCTTCACGTTCGCCAACAACATCAACACCACCGAGGGCGGTACCCACCTCTCGGGCTTCCGCGGCGCGCTCACACGCACCATCAACGACTACGCACGGCAGAAGAACCTTCTCAAAGAGAAGGAAGAGAACCTCTCTGGCGAAGACGTGCGCGAGGGCCTCACAGCGCTGGTCTCGGTAAAGCTCAAGAACCCGCAGTTCGAGGGCCAAACGAAGACCAAGCTCGGTAACACCGAGATCCGCAGCCTGGTCGAGACCTCGGTGAACGCCAGGCTCGCCGAGTTCCTCGAGGAGAACCCATCAGAGGCGCGGCAGATCGTCGACAAATCGGTCAATGCCGCCCGGGCGCGCAACGCGGCGCGCAAAGCTCGCGACCTCACGCGCCGCAAGGGGCTGCTCGAGGGCAGCACACTGCCCGGCAAGCTCGCCGACTGCTCCATCAAAGACGCGGCGCTCAGCGAGATCTACCTGGTGGAGGGCGATTCGGCGGGCGGCTCGGCCAAACAGGCGCGTGACCGCAGCTTCCAGGCCATCCTGCCGCTACGTGGCAAGATCATCAACGTGGAGAAGGCGCGCATCGACAAAATGCTCGCCAACAACGAGATCCTCACCATGGTCAGCGCCATCGGCGCCGGTCTGGGCGACGAGTTCGACGTCGAGCAGGCGCGCTACCACAAGATCATCATCATGACCGACGCCGACGTCGACGGCTCGCACATCCGCACGCTCATCCTCACCTTCCTGTTCCGCCACATGAAGCCGTTGGTCGAGGCCGGGTACGTGTACATCGCCCAGCCGCCGCTCTACCGGCTCAAGCAGGGCAACCAGGAGACGTACATCCACAAGGAGAGCCAGCTCGAGGAGATTCTGCTGCGCGGCCGCCTCGAGCAGATCCGTGTCGAAAACACCGCCACGGGGTTCACCTTCAGCGAGACCAAGTACCAGCGCTTCCTCAAGCTCTTCAGCGAGTACGAGGGCTGGGTCAAGAAGCTCAAGAGTCAGTGGGGCGGCGAGCTCATCGACTGGCTCAAGAACGGCCCCATGGTCGAGGCCGATCTCCCCACCTTCGAGTCGCTCCTGCAGGCCCTGCGCGAAGACATCGACAAGCGCTACGTCATCGACGTGTTGGGCGTCGACGAAGACGAGCGCATGGCCGACACGCGGCTGGTGGAGCGCCGTACCGGCCTCGCGGTCAACCTGCGCATTCCCTACGAAGCCGTGTCCAGTCGCGAGTTCCAGGGGCTCAAGCGCGTGCATGTGCGCGTCAAAGAAATGGTCGGCCGGCCGCCGTTCATGCTGCACCTCGGTAATCGCAAAGCCGAGGCGCAGAGCTACGAAGACCTGCGTGTCGAGATCGTAGAGCTGGCCAAGGAAGGCATCCAGCTGCAGCGCTTCAAGGGCCTCGGCGAGATGAACCCCGATCAGCTCTGGGAGACCACCATGAACCCCATGACCCGCACCCTGCAGCTGGTGGGCCTGGAAGATGTCCAGGGGGCCGACGAAGTCTTCACCATGCTGATGGGCGACAAGGTCGAGCCGCGGCGCGAGTTCATCGAGAAGAACGCGAAGGAGGTACGGTTCCTCGATGTCTGACGTCCTGCAGACACTCGAGGGCAAGATCGAGCCCATAGAGCTCGAAGACGAGATGCGCTCGTCGTTCATCGACTACGCGATGAGCGTGATCGTCGACCGCGCCCTCCCCGATGTGCGCGACGGCCTCAAGCCCAGCCAGCGCCGCATCCTGGTGGCTATGAACGACCTGGGTCTGGCGCCCAACAAGCAGCACCGCAAGTGCGCCAAGATCGCCGGCGACACCTCCGGCAACTACCACCCCCACGGCGAGGCCGTGATCTACCCCACGCTGGTGCGCATGGCGCAAGACTTCAACATGCGCTACACCCTGGTGGATGGGCAGGGCAACTTTGGCTCCGTCGAGGGTGATTCGCCGGCGGCCATGCGCTACACCGAGGCGCGCTTCAGCCGCATCGCCACCGAGATGTTGCGCGACATCGACTCCAACACGGTCGACTGGGTGCCCAACTACGACGAGACGCGGCGCGAGCCCACCGTGCTGCCCAGCCGCGTGCCAAACCTCATGATCAACGGCGCGGCCGGCATCGCCGTCGGCATGGCGACCGACATTCCGCCGCACAACCTGGGCGAGGTGGTTGACGCCACCGCGCGCCTCATCGACGAGCCCGACGCCACCGCGGACGATCTCATGGAGTTCATCAAGGGGCCAGACTTCCCTACCGGCGGCGTCATTCTGGGCACCGCCGGCTTCAAGGAGGCGTACCGCACCGGCCGCGGCCGGGTGCGTGTGCGCGCCAAAGCCCACACCGAGCAGCTCAAGGGCAACCGCTCGGCGATCGTGGTCACCGAGCTTCCCTACCAGGTCAACCGGGCGGCGCTCATCGACGACATCGTCGAGCTCGTGAAGACCAAGAAGCTCCCCGAGATCAGCGACCTGCGCAACGAGAGCGATCGGGCCGGCATGCGCCTGGTCATCGAGCTCAAGCGCGAGGCCGTGCCCATGGTTGTGCTCAACAAGCTCTACAAGCACACCCAGATGCAAACCACCTTCGGGGTCATCAACATCGCCCTGGTCGGCGGGGTGCCGCGCACGCTTACCTTGCCGGAGATGCTCAAGGCGTACATCGCCTTCCAGAAAGAGATCATTATCCGGCGCACCAAATTCGAGCTCGACAAGGCCGAGACCAGAGCCCACATCCTCGAGGGCCTGCTGGTCGCGCTCGACAACCTCGACCAGGTCATCAGCATCATCCGTCACGCCGCCGATGTAGACAGTGCTCGCGAAGCCCTGATGGACACCTTCGAGCTCACCCGGCCGCAGGCGCAGGCGATCCTCGACCTCCGGCTGCAGAAGCTCACCAGCCTTGAGCGCGAGAAGGTCACCGAGGAGCACCAGGGTCTCCTGGCGCGCATCAAAGAGCTGCGCGAGCTGCTCGGCGACGAGGTCGCCATCTACGCGGTCATCAAGAGCGAGCTGCTCGAGATCAAGCGGCTGTACAACGACGACCGGCGCACCGACATCGTGCCCGACGAGGGCGAGATCGACCTCGAAGACCTCATCGCCGAGGAGCAGATGGCCATCACCATCACCAAGACGGGGTACGTGAAGCGCATCCCGGTGGCCACCTATCGCCAACAGAAGCGCGGCGGCATCGGTGTGGCCGGCATGGAGCTCAAAGAAGAAGACGAGGTGGAGCACCTCTTCATCACCAGCACCCACCACTTCCTGCTGTTCTTCACCAGCGTCGGCAAGGTGTACCGCCTCAAGGTGCACGAGCTCCCGCTGGCCGGACGCAACGCCCGCGGCAAGCACCTGCTCAACCTGCTGCCGCTGCAGCAAGACGAGAAGATCTGCGCCGTCATCGCGACGCGCAACTTCGACGTCAATGAGGGCAAGTACCTCATCTTCGGCACCCGTCACGGCATGGTGAAGAAAACCCTCTTCGGCTCGTACAACACGCCGCTCAAGGCCGACGGCATAATCGCCATCAGTGTGCGCGCGGGCGACGAGCTCATGGTTGTACGGCATACCTCGGGCGACGACGACATCATGATGGTCAGCCACCTGGGTCAGTCCATCCGCTTCCACGAGTCTGACGTGCGGCCCACCGGGCGCAACACCTCAGGCGTGAAGGGCATGGCGCTGCACAAGGGCGACGAGGTCATCGCCATGGACATCGCGCGCGACGATTCGGATCTCTTCGTGATCACGGAAAACGGCTACGGCAAGCGCACGCTGATGAGCGAGTACCACGTGCAGGGGCGTGGCGGCCAGGGCGTGCGCACCGTGCAGCTCACCGACCGCAAGGGCTACCTCGCCGGCGTGCGCGTGGTGCGCGAGAACCACGAGATCGTCCTGCAGAGTCGCGACGGGGTGGTCATTCGCATGCGCGCCGACGAGATCCAACGCTACGGTCGCGCCACGCAGGGCGTGCGGGTGATGAACATGCGCGAGGGCGATGTGGTGAGCGCCATGGCGCGCTTAGTGGTCAGCGACAGCGGCGCTACAGACGAAGAAATCGACGCAGACTAGACACCGCAGGCGAATTGGCGCGCGGCGGGCACCCGAGACCAGGGCGGAGAATCGATGGACAACGCCGAGCAGACGCTCCACAGCTTCGGCCCCCTTGGCGTCTCGGTGTGCCGGGGCCCCTACGGCGTGTTCAAGTGGCAGCAGACCGACATCACTCGCGTTGAGCTCACCGAGCGGCGCATTTTCGGCCGCAAGCAGCGCGCCTTCGGCCTCTTCGCTCGCCGCCCGGCCAGACCCGCACCTCGTCTTTGAGATCCCCTACGATGCCATCGTCGGCGTGCGTCTGCTGCCACACCCGGCGCGCCTCGGGGTCATGGATATCTTGGAGGTCACCTACGACGGAGGCGTCGGGCAGAGCAAGGCTGCCGCGCAGAGCCCCGCGCAGGCCGTGCTGTCGATAGCCGCCTACAAGGCGCCGCTGCGCGCAGCCGTAGCCGTGCTTGGCGATTCGTGCCCGTCATGGAGGGTGAAGGCTGAAGGCGATCACACCGCCGCGGTGGCGGCGCGGTCGCTGGCCGGCGCGTGCAGCCGGGCCGCCGGCCTCACGGCGATCCCCGCCGTCGTGAGGGCTGCCGCCGTGCGGACCAGGCGACGTGCTTGGCAAGGTAATTGGCGGCGAGCGCTGGCATGAGGCCGCGGCGCTCCACCTCCTCCAAGGGCATGAAGTAGTCGAGGATGTCGCTGGGGTGATCGCCTGCCGCCTCACTAGCGGGGTCGCCGCCTTCGTGCTTGGCACTTACGTTGGGCACCGTCGCCGCGGCCTGCACCACATCGGCGCGTCGGTCGTAGGGCTGGCGCACGATGCTCTTGTAGGCCTCGGTGACGTGGTGCTCGAAGCGCAGAGCGTCTTCCAACCCCAGAGCCTTGCGCACGTCGGCGCAGGCGATGAGGGTATCGACTTCCACGGAGTTCGCGAGGTTGAGGCCGGCCATGCTGGTAGAGCCCTCGTCGCCGGCCAGCAGGCGCGCACCCATGAGCAGCCATAGCGCCGACCAGGGGTTGTCGACGCCCATGAACACCGAGACCTTGAACTCGTTGCGCACGCCCAGCTTGTGAAGCAGCAAGGCGACCAGAATGGTGCCGCTGTTCACGTTGAGCACCTCACGGATGCCGTACTCGGTGAGGTAGTGCAGGTACTCGTCGGCCCACCGTAGCGGGTAACCGTTGGGCTGGCCGATACCGCCGAAGTCGCCGGTCAGGGTATCCGGCCCGCCGAGGTGCACATTGCTGCCGTCGCTGCCGCGCGTGTCGAGCGTCTCCACGTGCGTCGCGCCGATGATCTGCATGGCCGTGGCCACGGCGATGATGTCGCCGCCCGGGGCGCTCTGCTCGGCCATATTCCGTACCCGGATGTAGCGAGCGGGCATGAGCTCGCGGCGCGCGATGGCCCTCTCGGCCTCGGCGATGAGCCAGGGAAAGTACTGCAGGGCGCTGATCTCAAGGGTCACGGCGTTGGCCTCGTTGAAACTCGTGGAGTTGGCGGCGGCGAGCACGTCGCGGCGGTACTCGGCGATGCCTACGAAAGCGCCGGCGTCGCGCTGACGCGCCAGCCAGTCGAGGTCGGCGAGATGCGGCGAGTCGTCGGCCGCAAGGCGCGCCAGGCGGTTCTCAAGCCGGCCGGCGTCGTCGGCGGCACGGTTGATGGCCGCCACCCCGCCGTACTTGTCCACGAGGTCAAGAAGGTCGTCGATGAGGCCGTTCTGCGCGTCGCACAGCACGGTGTTGACCGTCTCCAGGTCGGCGGCCCTGATGCGCAGACGGTTGCGCAGCGTGGCGCGGGCGGCGGGCGAGGTCGTGGCGGTCATCTGCTCTCCTTCTTCTGGCCGCGGCAAGGCGCGCGGCCGGCTGTTAGTCCAGCCCGCCGCTGGGCCCTGCGGGCGGCTCAATACCACTACGGCGCCTACGGGCATTAGTCGTTGTCGGGAAACGCCCGGCCACCCCGTGTCTGTCTTCACCTCCGAGAGCACCAGGAGGGTCTCGAACCTGGCCACACCGGGGATGTCGGCGATGTCGGTCTTGATGAGTCGGCCGAGATGCTCCAGGTCTTGCATGGCCACGTGCACGAGGTAGTCGAAGCGGCCCGTGATGTGGTAGCAGGTGCGCACCGCCGGCACGCGCAGGATGCCCCGCTCGAAGGCAGCGATGTTGTCGCGGTTGTGCGCCTCGAGCTCCGCCGCCACGAAGGCCTGCAAGCCGACGCCGAGAGCCCGCGGCGCCACATCGGCCCGATACCCGCGGATCGCCCGATCGCGCTCCAGGCGGCGCACTCGTTCGAGCATCGCCGAGGGCGAGAGGTTGAGCCGCTCGGCGAGCCGGGCGTTGGTTTGCCGCCCGTCGTGCTGGAGGGCGACGAGGATGTCGCGGTCGAGAGCGTCCATGGGGCCTCCGTAGCGCTGCTTTCCGCGACCACAGTGGCCGCAGAACATCCGTCATGTCAATGCATAATAAGGATATTCTGCGGCCAGGGGAGAAACAAGCGGGATGGTTTACGGCGGTCAGGCCGGCAACCGGAGAATCTTCGGAGGGCGTCACGAGGCTGCGTCGGGCGTTTGCTGCTCCGGCGTGCTGCCCGGCCGCCGGCTGGCAACTTGCACAAGATGTGCAAAATGGCTTTCGCCTCGAAGATAGCTGAAGACCGACAGGCGCTTCACCGGATCCTTTTCGGCGAATGAGGCTGCCGGACGGGTGCGACCTGTGGAAGTTCTGCAAGGATGACCGGTGGGATGAGGTAACCACGCCGCGGGGCAAGACGGGCGACCACTTCCGCTTTGAGAAGACCCTGGCCGACGGCTCCATCCTGCGCACGAAGGTGTCGCACGGGCAGGGCACCTATGGCGCAGACCTTTTCAAGCACATCCTGCGCGACCAGCTACAGGTGACGGCCGAGCAGTTCTGGACTGCCGTCGACAAGGGGATCGCGCCGCGCCGCCCCGGCGAACAGCCCTCTGTGGGCCCGCAAGCTCGTCTTCCCTACCATCTAGTGGCCAACCTCGTGCGCAAGGCCGGTTATGACATCGGCGCGGTCCGCGGAATGACCGCAGAGCAAGCTGTGGCTGCCTGGCAGAGTTGGCTTACCGGCGCGGCCGACGCTGTCGATAGGGGTGCCGTGGAAGGTCTGCCTGATCCGTAGGCAGCGCGCCGCGCACGTATCGCGCGGCTGCTCAGGCCTGGCGCCCTTTCCGTTGTATCAGGATCGCGCGCAAGTCATTCACGTTGGTGCGTGTGGGACCGCTGACGACGAGGTCGCCGAGGGCGGCGAAAACACCGTAGGAGTCGTTCGCGGCCAGCGCGGCGGCTGCGTCTACCCCGGCGGCTCTCGCGCGCGCCAGCGTGTCGGGCGTGATGAAGGCGCCGGCGTTGTCTTCGCTGCCGTCGATGCCGTCTGTGTCGCAGGCTAGGGCGCTCACCTGCGGATGGCCCCCGAGCGCCAGTGCCAGCCCGAGAAGGTACTCGGTGTCGCGGCCGCCGCGGCCGTGGCCGCGCAGCGTCACCGTGGTCTCGCCCCCGGAGAGCAGCACACACGGCGGCCGTGGGGCGTCATCGCCCGCCGCGCAGGCGGCCGCGAGCGCGGCGTGTGCGGCGCCCAGCTCTCGAGCCTCACCTTCGAGGTCGTCGCCCAGCACGAGCGGCGTGACGCCTGCCGCTCGCGCGCGGGCCGCCGCCGCCTCCAGCGCGTCGCGAGCCGCGGCCAGCATCACAACCCCGTCGCCGGCGAAGGCAGGGTCGCCCGGTTTGGGCGTCTCCGCGCACCGGCCTGCGGCGCCCGCGACGAGGTGCCGCAGCACGCCGGCCGGCGGAGCACGCCCCTGCTGTTATGCCTCGAGTGCGGCCAGGGCATCGCCGTAGGTGGTGGGGTCGGGGACGCTGGGCCCGAGGCGATCACCGGCGGGGTCGTCGCCGGGCACGTCGCTGATGAGGTAGGTGACCACGCGCGCGCGGGTGGGCGGCCGCCGCCAGGCGGCCGCCCTTGACCGCCGAGAGATGCTTGCGCACGCAGTTCAGAGCGGCGATGGGCGCCCCGCTGCGCAGCAACGCAGCGCTGACCTCTTGCTTCTCAGCGAGCGTTACTCCGGGTGCCGGCAGGCTCAGGAGCGCCGAGCCGCCGCCGCTGATGAGGCAGATCAGCATGTCGCCGGCGCTGAGATCCTTGGCCAGATCGAGGATGTGGCGGGCCGCCGCGCGGCCGGCCGCATCGGGCAGCGGGTGGCCGGCCTCCACGACCGTGATGCGCTCGCAGGGCACGCCGTGCCCGTAGCGCGTAACCACGAGACCCTCGAGGCGCCCGCGTGCACCGGTCCACTCGCGCTCCACGGCCGCGGCCATGCTGGCTGCGGCCTTGCCGGCCCCGACCACCAGCGTGCGGCCGGGCAACGGCGGTGGAAGGCGGCCCGGTAGTAGCCGGGCCGGGTCCGCTGCCGCCACCGCCGCCTCGAACAGCGCGCGCAGGAACGCCCGGGTATCGGCCGACGGCCTCCGCCCACCCGCCGGCCGTCCCTCCCTATCCACTCGCTGCGGCGGCACGCTCAGGAGGAGCCCGTGCAGCTTCTGCATGAGCACGTCGAACTCGGCTCCCGTGAAGCAGTAGCCGGGCTCGGTGAAGCCCGAGCGCAAGTCTTCGACCGCGGCCGCCACGTCGCCGTCCGCGGACCCGCTGCGGTTGATCACCGCCGCCATGAGCTCGGCCACGCGCGCGAACTCCGCGGGGCCCATGCCGAAGCGGGTCATCTCGGAGACCCCCAGGCGCAACGCCCCGGCGGCGGTGAAGCCTTCCTCGTCGGGCGCCGCCTGGTAGTTGCAGATAATGTTGTTCTCCTCGAGCCGGCCGGCTATCTCGGGGGCGCGACCGTATCCCACCCGCACGATCACCTGATGTGTCTCGGTGAAATCCACGGCGGGGTCGCCGGCCACGTCCAGCCCGGCCTCGCGGAGCGCCCGCGCGAACGCCTTGGCGTTGGTCAGCACGGCTTGCTGGTAGGCATCCTTGAAATGGTTCATCTCGTAGGCGGCCATGAGAAGACCCACCATCGTGCCCAGATGATGGTTGCTCACCGACCCGGAAGGCGCGGCGCTCGATCGCCTCCCAGAGCTCCCACTTCTCATCTGACTCCTGCCAGTCGCCGGCGATCACGCCACGCTGGGTGCCGAAGAATGTCTTGTGGGTCGACCCGGTTACCAGGTCGGCGCCCTCCGCGAACGGCTTCTGGAAGTGAGGCCCCACGAGCCCCAGCACATGCGCCATGTCGTACATGAGCACCGCGGTGCCGCCGGTGGCGTCGAGATGCGCGCGCACCTCGCGCACCGGCTCGGGGTGAAGCACCATGCTTTTGCCGAGAATGATGAGCTCCGGGCTCTCGCGGTCGATGAGCTCGAGCAAGGCTGGCACATCCGCCTTGTAGGGATTCTCGGCCAGCACGGGGATGTTGACCACGGCCGGCAGCTCGGTGCGGGGGTCGCGGGCCACGTAGTCGCGCAACGCGCCCATGGGCTGGGCGCTCAGGTGCCCGCCCTTGCCGATGTGATTGTTGATGACCTTGGCAATGCGCCGCGGCTCGGCCTTGCGGTCGGCCCGGTTGAGGTAGTCCACCAGCGCGCTGAAGACGGCCGCGTTGGCCATCTGACCGCTGATCAGGCGAGTCTCTGCCTCGCGGCAGCCGAGGAAGGCGCGCAGCTCGTCCTCGAGCAGCCTCTCCACCTGGTGGATGAAACCGGTGCCCTGGTAGTAGAAGACTTCGATGTCGTAGAAAGCCTCGGTCTTCTTGTGCTCGGCGTACCGGCCGCTGGGGTCGGTGATACTGAGCAGGCGGGCCATAGGTGAGGCCGTCATCTCGCTGGGGATGAGGTCGATACACTCCTGCCGCCGCCACCTATGGTTCTCGATGGCGCCGGCGAGCAGCCGCAAGGCCCCCTCGCGCGGGCCGCCGCCCTCGCTCGTTCCGCCGAGTCGCGGCACCGCAAACTGAGGCATGTGATCCCAGACGATGGCGCGGGCGCAGGGGGGCGCGTCGCTGCGCAGGTGATAGGGCACCACGGCGCCGGGCACGCGCTTGCCGCGCACGTCTATCTGCAGCGCGTCGCCGTCCACCAAGCGGCTGTCGGCGTAGACGAGAGCGATGGAGCGCAGGTGGTGCTCGCCCCCCTGGATGGAGCACAGGCCCTCGCCCTCGAGGCCCCAGTAGGGCACGGCGGTGCCGCTGGTCACCCAGCCCGCCGTCGCGCCGTCGCTGGTCACCCAGCCCGCCGGCGCGCCGTCGCGGTATACGGGGGCACCCTCGCGGGCGATGCCACGCCCCGTGACGGCGACGGGCCGGGTGAGCCGTGGTAGATCGCGCAGCAGCGAGTAGTCGCGCCGCAGGATGCGCGAGAAGGCGGCGTGCTGCCGCCCTATCGCGGCGCGCCCCACATACTCACCCTTGCGCGGCGAGAAGCTCACCGCAAGCGCCGCCAGCGGGCAGCTCATCAGCGGGATCTCGCTACCCTCCGGGTCGAGTCCCAATTCGTTGCCGTAGAGCGGTAGGCCGGCCTCCAGGCGCAGCGTGTCGCGGGCGCCGAGCCCTACGGGCGCGGCGCCCGCCCCCATGAGAGCATCCCACAGGGCCGGCCCAGCCTCGGCCGGCAGGAACAGCTCGAAGCAGATGGGCTCGCCGGTGTAACCCGTGCGCGCGATACGCACGCCTACGGAGCGGGCCGCGCCCGGCAACTTCAGGGTCGCGAAGCTGAGCTGGTTGCGGAGCGGCTCGGGAAGGCCGCCGGCCTCTATGAGCCCGGCCAGGATGTCGCGAGCCGTTCTGCCCTGCAGCGCTAGCATGGCGGTCTCGCCGGTCTCGTCGGTGAGCTCCGCGTCGGGAAAGCCGGCGAGATGATCCTGGAGATGCTCCCAATCCTTCACGCGGTTGGCGGCGTTCACGACGAGCAGGAACTCGTCGTCCACGAAGCGATACAGGTAGGCGTCGTCAACGGCTCCGCCGGTGGGCGTGGGCACGAACGTGTACTGCGCCTGCAGTGGGTCGAGCGCCTCGGCGTTGTTGCTGAGCACGTGTTGCAGGAAGTGCAGCGAGCCCGGCCCGCGTACGACGAAGCGCCCCATGTGGGAGACATCGAAAAGCCCGGCGGCGGCGCGCGTGGCGAGGTGCTCTGCGATGATGCCCGTGGGGTACTGCACGGGCATCTCCCAGCCCGCGAAATCGACCATCTTGGCGCCCAGCCGCACATGCCGCGTGAAGAAGGGCGTGCGCCTGAGGGCGGCCTGCGGAGGCCTCTGCTGGGTTTGGTCGTCGCTCATGCCTGTGCCTCCCTGGTCGCGGGTCCCGCGAGAAAGCGCGGCAGGCCCAGATCTGTCGCGTTTACAATGCTTGGCGCCGCGGCCGGCGGGGGACCGTCGCCCACGAACGGCAGAACGTCTGCGAGCGTGTCGGCCGCGGGCCACACCGGCCAGCCGTTGAGCACCGCGATCGCATTCTGCGCCGCCAGCACCGCCATTCCTTGCCGCGTCCATGTGGTGGCCGAGCCGAGGTGTGGCACGATCACGACGTTGTTGAGCTCGGCAAGGCCGGGGTGCAGGTCCGGTTCGTGCTCGTACACGTCCAAACCCGCGCGAAACTGAGGGTGCGAGCGGCAATGCTCCACGAGCGCGGCCTCGTCTACGAGGGGGCCGCGGCTGGCGTTCACGAGGACGGCGCGCTCCTTCATGGCGGCGAGCTGCGGCGCGCCGATGAGGTGGTGCGTGCCCTCGTCCAGCGCGGCGTGGATGCTCACCACGTCGCAGGCGCGCAAGAGCTCCTCGAGCGTCGCGACTCGCTGGCAGGTCAGCGGCCTCTCACCGTGCGCCGCTAGGTAGGCGTTGAACTCCGCGGCGTGGGCTTCGAGCGTCTCGCTGGGGCGCGGATCGAAGTAGACGACGTTCATGCGGTGGCCCTCCATGAGCATGCGCGCGTAGGCCACGCCGATGCGTCCGGCACCGACCACGCCGAGCTGCCCGCGCCAGAGGAGCTTGCCGAGCATGAGCGCTGGCAGCCACCCCGTGAAGCTGGCGGCGCGCACGTAGCGATCACCTTCGGCGATACGTCGCGCGGCCGCGAATGTAAGGGCTACGGTGAGCTCGGCAGTGGTCTCGGTGAGCACCCCCGGCGTGTTGCCCACCGGCAGACCCAGGCGCGTGGCCGCCGCCACGTCGACGTTGTCGTAGCCCACCGCATACTGGCTGTATACCAGGCCGCCCGCCGCCGTCAGGGCTGCCAGCGTGTCTGCCGACCACGGCTCGGTGAGCTGGCCGAGCAGCGCGTCGCAATGCCGGCCCATGGCGGCGCGCAGTTCGGCGGCGGTGAAGACCGCCCGGCCCAACGCCACCTCCACTCGGCAGTCGGCGGCGGTGAGCAGGTCAAGCCAGCGCTCGCCGGGCAGCTCCTTGGTGACCACTACGCGCCGTCCGCCGCCGGGATGGACGACTTGCCAGTCTCTGTGAGCCATGTGGCTCCCCCTTAAGCGTCAACGGACAGAGCGATGTCGCCATCACCCTGTCCGCTGGGACGCACCCGCGTCCGGAGAGCTCCAGGGGTCCCTGTGACCGCGCTCCGTTAGCCTGAGAGTTTCGGTGGCACATCCTGGTGCACACCTTGCCCCTTCGGCGTCCGCAGCCAACATGGCGCTGCAGACTCTCACGCGGCCGTTGCCGGGTGTCCTTGGTTCCAGCAAGAGGGTAACACTCGCCGGCGTACGGCGGCAATGCTGCGGGGCGACACAGGCCGAGTGGCTCCCGCGCCCCTGCTTCGGTAGACTCAACCCCCGTGAGCGATGTCGCAGACACCCTGAAGCCCGAGCGTCGGCCGCGCGTCTTCAGCGGTATCCAGCCGTCGGGCTCGTTGCATCTGGGCAACTACCTCGGCGCCCTGCTCAACTGGGTAGACATGCAGAGGACGCACGACTGCGTCTACTGCGTGGTCGACCTGCACGCCATCACGGTGCGCCAGGAGCGCGCCGAGCTGCTCCGCAGCACTATCGATCTCACTAACCTCTTCCTGGCCTCCGGCGTCGATCCTGAGCGCTCCGTCGTCTTCGTGCAGAGCCACGTGCCGGCGCATTGCGAGCTGGCCTGGATCCTCAACACCGTCACGTACATGGGCGAGCTGCGCCGCATGACGCAGTTCAAAGACAAGACGGGTGGTGGCGAAGGCGAGAGCGTCGCCGTGGGCATATTCGACTACCCCGTGCTCATGGCCGCCGACATCCTGCTGTACCGCGCCGACGAGGTACCGGTGGGCGAAGACCAGAAGCAGCACGTGGAGCTTACGCGCGACTTGGCCGAGCGGTTCAACAACGCCTTCGGCAAGGCCTTCGTGGTGCCACGCCCGGTGATCCCCGGCGTGGGCGCCCGAGTGATGGCGCTCGACGACCCCACCAGCAAGATGAGCAAGAGCGCTGGCGCAGAGGGCAGCTTCATCGCGCTAACCGACTCACCCGGCGTGATCCGCAAGAAGATCAAGCGCGCGGTGACCGACTCCGGCAGCGAGGTGCGCCCCGGCCCCGACAAGCCCGCTCTCACCAATCTGCTCGGCATCTACAGCGTGCTCAGCGGCGAGCCTGTGGACGGCCTCGTGGCGCGCTACGAGGGCCAGGGGTACGCGGCGTTCAAGGCCGACCTCGGCGACGTGGTGGCCGAGGCGCTGGCGCCCATCCAGGCACGCATCAAAGAGCTCGAGGCCGACAAGACGTACACGCTCGAGGTGCTCAAGACCGGCGCCGAACGAGCCGAGGCGCTCGCCGCGCACACGTTGGCGAAGGCGAGGGAGCGCGTCGGCCTGGTGCCCCGGCCGGAGCACTGAGGGGAACGTTCCGCGAGGAGGAAGCATGATCACCATCGAGACGATGAAGCACCGCAGCGCGCAGATGGTGGGCGAGGCGTTTCCCCTCGTGTTCTGGCAAGGCAAGGGCCGCATCGTGGGCGCCGACGAAACCGGGCTCTCGCTGCTGGTGCGCGGCTTGCGGGCAAGTTACACCTGGGACCGCCTCACGCTCACCTGGAAGCGTCTTCTGGCCGATCACACGCTGAGCGTGGACGAGCTAGGCGGCGGCCACGACGCGGTAGGCATCGTCAGCATCTTCGCCTACCTGCAGGCAGACGGCCTCGACGTGCGCGACGCGGATGGTCTTCTCGTCCTCAAGCGACCCGCCGATACGCCGGTGCACCAGTACGCGGACATGAGCCGTCCTTCGTCGTGGGCACCGTGGCGGCGCAAGATCCACGGCGATTGAGCGGCCGCGGCGCATACGGCGCCCAGGGCATGGTGGGCCGTCTGCGGCGAGTGCTGATGCGGCGGCCTGGCGCGGCCATGGCCGCTGCCGACCCGGCCGCGTGGCACTACACCGGGGCCATCGATCTGGAGCAGGCACAGGCCGCGCACGACGCGTTCGCCGACGCCCTGCAGGCGTGGGATGTGGAGGTGCTCTACCACGACGAGTATCTGCCCGAGCTTGCGGACAGCGTGTTCGTCTTCGACCCGGCGCTGGTGACCGACGAGGGCACGGTGGTGCTGAGCATGGGCAAGACGGCACGGCGCGGCGAAGAGGCCGCCCTGGCTCGCAGTCTCGAGAGGCATGGGGTGCCGGTGTTTGGCCGCATCGAGGGCGATGGTCGCGTGGAGGGTGGCGACACCATGTGGCTCGACCACGACACCCTGGCCGTGGGGCGCGGCTTTCGCACCAACCGTGAGGGCGTGCGTCAGCTGAGCCGGCTGTTGGCGCCACTGGGCGTGAGCGTGCTCGACTACGACTTGCCGTTCTTCACCGGGCCTGATGCCTGCCTGCACCTGCTCAGCCTCATCAGCCCGGTCGACGTAGACCTGGCCGCCGCCTACCCGCCGCTCATGCCGGCGCCCTTCTGGACCGAGCTCGAGCGTCGCGGAGTACGCCTGCTGGAGGTGCCGGAGCAAGAGTTTCTCCACACTCAGGCGACCAATGTGCTGGCCGTGGCCCCTCGGCGTTGCATCATGCTGGCCGGCAGTCCGACGACGCAGCGACTGCTCGAGGAGGCCGGCTGCGAAGTGGTCACATTTCCCGGTGAGCCCCTATCGTTCAAGGCCGAGGGGGGACCCACCTGCCTCACGCGTCCGGTGCTGCGCGACCCGCAGTGAGGGCGCCCGGCGAGGCTGGTGCGGCGCAAGGGGCAGCGCGCCGCCCTCAGGGAACCCTCTGCGGGTCAGGCGTGGTCCGGCACTCACGCGATGTGGGCCGTATCGGTGCGCGTGATGGCCATGTTGCGCTTCACGCACTCCTGGCAGAACGCATCCTGCACGGCACGCGGGAGCACCTCGGGGCACAGTATGCCCGTGTCGGTGATCTTGTCCTCCACGATGAACTCGGCGTAGATTGAGGATGGCGTGCTGGTGCCGTAGCTGACGCAGGTGGCGCCGGGGATCAGGCCGTTGACCCATTTGATGTCGGGCGGGAAGATGCTGAAGCTCACGCCGGCCGGCTTGCCGTTCTTCTCGCCGATGCAGTCGACGGTGACCACCCCGTAGTCGGTGATCTCGCCGCCGAGGGCGAGCTTGGCAGCTCGTCGGCCGGCGGGTTGGGCGGCAGCGTGGCGACGAACACGTCGATAGGCCGCACCTCACTGCCGTTCTTGAGCTTGAGCGGGTACTTGCTGGTCATGCCCGAGCCCACCAGCGCGAGGTCGGCGTCGATGCCCGCCTCGTCGCCGCCCATCTTGAAGTCGACGTACCGCAGGCCCTTGTCGCCCCACTTCCTGGGCAGCAAACGCGGCAGAGAGGTGACTTCTTCGTGGTCGTGGCAGATCACGGTGCCCAGGCCAAAGGGCTGCGGGAACATGTACTGCTCGCGGCGCCCGAAGATCTCGACCCGCTTGTAGGCACAGTCCTCGAACAGCAGCGGCGGCTGGGCGCAGTCGGTGTAGTAGGTCTCTTGCGACCATACCTGGAGCGGCACCGGGCTCTCGAAGATCGCGTAGTCCTTGATGCGAATCTCATGGCACTTGTCGAGGTCTTGGTAGCCGATAGCGGCGAACGTGTTGGTCACGCCGGGGTCCATGCCGGTGCTGAGGAGCGCGGTGATGCCGGCCTAACGAAGTCGTCGGCCAGAGTCATCTGCTCGAGAAAGGCCTCATCGATGGTCTTGGTCTTGGTCTGGCCGGAAGCCATGTCCATGTAGGCGGCGCCGCACTTGAGGCAGGCGTGCATGATCGCCATGTTGTACTCGGGAATCACAGCGTTGACGATGAGCTTGGCACCCTTGCCCAGCTTGGCCACCATGTCGGTGTCTGAGGCGTCGATGAACGCCGGCCTCGCCCTGCCGTGGCCGACCTGGCCGGCCACGAACGCCGCGCGGGCCTCGTCGTAGTCGCTCACCACAATCTCGCTGACGGCCGGGCTGCGGCCGAGGTTCCAGGTGATCACCTGGCCCTGCATGCCCGCTCCGATGATGAGAACCTTCATCTGCCCACCCCCTCCTTGTTGCCTCCGTGGCCACGCCGCGCGGCGCAGGGCCGGAGGCCTCAGGCGCCAACCGCGTCGCTGCGCGGTTGTACCAGAAGAGGGCACTGCGCACAAGCGTATGGAACGATTATCGCAGGAGTCACGGCTCACTCGTCATGCATGTCGTGGTCGTCGTTGCTTGGAGGAGCGTCATTCGCGTATCAGGTTCCTCAGCCTGCTGCCTGCGCCCCGCACTCCGCGCAGAACTTGGCCTGGGGTTGGGGCTTGGCGTCCGATTATATGGCCCTCGTGGTAGAACTAATCCACGTAGGCGACGTAGTCGTCGTAGCGTTATTGAGCCGCCCGCCGGCCCGCAGGGCCCAGCGGTGGGTGGGACTGAGCCTAGTTAGAGAAGGCGCCGCGCCGGCGCCGCCACCGCGGAGGTAGACTTTCGCACGAGCTCGGCATCACCCAGGGGATCATCGATCGCGCCCGCGAGACGGCACTGGCCAACGGCGCCCGCCGCGTCACCGATCTCTACCTCACCATGACGCCGGCCGCCGACTTCACCCAGGAATCCATCGAGATGTACTTCGAGATGCTGTCCGGCGAGGACGAGTTCTTCAAGGGCGCCGGCCTGCACTTCGCGTACCAGCCGGCCGCCGCCGCATGCCTGAGTTGCGGCCGTGAGTTCACGAGCGACACGCCGCGCCCGGCATGTCCGCAGTGTGGCTCACTGGTGGTGCAGTTCGCCGCGGATGCGCCGATGGTGCAGCTCACCGACCTGGGCATCGACGACGGTTTCGGCGAGTAGACCGAAGCACGAGAGAGAGCTGAGGAGGCGTCATGGCCCGACCAGAAGATCGCAACCATGCTCATGTTCACGGGCCGCGCCGAGGAGGCGATGGGCTTCTACACCACGCTGTTTGCCGACTCGGGAATTGAGTTCATCGAGCACTACGGGGCGGACCGCCCCGACCTCAAGGGTCAGGTAGTGCACGCCAGGTTCAAAGTGAACGGGCAGCTCTTCATGGCCATGGACAGCGCCGTGGTGCAGCCTTTCACGTTCACGCCGTCGATCTCGTTCTTCGTGAGCTGCGCCGACCAGCTCGAGACAGACCGGCTCTTCGCGGCACTGGCCGAAGGCGGCACGGTTCTGATGCCGCTCGACGCCTATCCGTTTGCTGCGCGCTACGCCTGGTTGGAGGACCGCTTCGGCGTGTCGTGGCAGCTCATGCAGGCCTAGAGGAACCTGCGCTCCAGCTCCGCGAAGAACGCCGCTGGAGGCGCGCGAACTCCTCCGCCGATACGTGAATCTGCTCGCCGTTGGCGAGCTTTGCAACGGCTTCCTCGCTAGGCGTCTATGTCAGTCGTCAAGAGCCGACAGGTCGAGACGGCGCAGGCGCGCGGGGTCGGCGAGAATGTCGATTTCGACGATCTTGAGGGGCTTCCTCTCTCCGCCCTGCGTCACTGAAGACGACGAACTGGACGGCCCCGATGTGACAAGCGTTAAGGACGAGCCGGTCACACATCGCGCGCGACATCCGTCGTACCGGTGGGAGGTCGGAAAGAGGAGGATGCGATGGCACGGATCGCGGGAATCTCGATGGCACCATGAGCCTTCTGCTGCGCAATCTCGTCTTCACCGTGATCGTGCCGGGGCTGGGCGGCTTCTGCGTTCCCTGGCTGATCCTCACCCGCCACGGCGCGTCACCCACACCAGGCGCGTGGTATGCCCTCGCCGTCATCGCCGCCGGTCTTCTCCTGTACTTCGCTTGCCTGTGGGTCTTCGCAGCCGTCGGCCGAGGGACACCAGGACTATGGGACTCGCCCCGGCGGGTTGTCACCGTCGGGCCATATCGTTGGGTCCGAAACCCGATCTACATCGGCGCGTTGCTCATCGTCTCCGGCGAGGCGTGGCTGTTCCTCTCGGTCGATCTCCTTCTCTATGCCGCCGTGCTGGCCGTCGCGTTTCACCTGCTCGTCGTCGGCTACGAGGAGCGCAGGCTGCGGGCCCGTTTCGGCGAGGCGTACGAGACCTACCGACGTAGCGTCCCGCGCTGGGTCCCGCGGCCGCCGCACGACCGCTGAATCGGAGACGCGGAAGGGCGGCATAACGGCGCGGCTTCATCAGGTGCGGTTGAGCTAACCCCTCCCGTACGTCGAGACCCTCTGTGTCTGCTAAGCTGCTCTCATGGAGGGCCACGCGGGCGGTAATCAACCTGACGCACGGCAGCGTTTCCGCAGGGAGCTGCCCTGGGTGTCCGCTGGCGGGGGGGCGGGGAGAGAGGCGACGGCCCCGGAGGCGGGCGAGACGCAGGGCGGGAGGGCGGCTTCTTCTCCGGCTGCCGCGGCGGTGCCCTGGCTGGTCAGGAGGCTGTTCCCGCTGCTGGCCACGGCAGCCCTGATCGTCATCGGGATGACGGTAACCTTGGTCGGCCCGCACCTGATCGGGAAGACCGGTTGGGCGCCGCCGGACGACCTGTGGGGGACGCTGATCGCGGCCCAGCGGCTGGTGCGCCTGGACCTGAGCGGGCTGTATACGCCGCCCACCGGGCTGGTCACCTTCCCCGGCGCAGCCGTGATCCTCGCTCCGGCGGCGGCTGTCAGCGACGCGGCCGGTCTCTCGCTGCACCAGCCGGGCCCGCACAACGCGCAGCCGGTCGTGTGGCTGGTGGCCGGGCCCTACATGATCGCTATTTCGGCTGTGGCGCTCTTCGCCGCCGATGCTCTCGCCGAGCGCCTGCGCGTGAGCCGCCCGCAGCGTGCCGTCCTGGCCGTCGTGAGCGCGGCCGCGCTGTGGAACGTCTCGCTGGAATGGGGCCACCCAGAGGACGCCGTGGCGTTGGGGCTGCTGCTGTTCGCCATCCTGGCGCTGTCCGACGGACGGCTCGGTCGATCCGCATGGCTGACCGGGGCGGCGGTCGCGGTGCAGCCGCTCGTCCTGCTGGCGCTGCCCGTGATGCTGGCGGTCGTCGAGAGGAGGCGGCTGGCCGGCTTCCTGGCCAGGACGGCCATCCCCGCCGCGCTGCTGCTCGGCGCCGCGGCGGCGGCGAACTGGCAGGCCACCTACCAGGCGGTGACCAGCCAGCCGAACTGGCCGACCATCGACCACCCGACCCCATGGACACTCCTGGCCCCGCACCTGGCGGGCGGGGCGGTCGCCGCCGGGCCCGCCAGGGTCCTGGCTATCCTGGCGGCCTGCGGCTGCGCGCTGATCGTCGGGCGCAGGCTGCACGCGGCGCGGCACGCCGCCTGGTGGAGCCGGGCGACTCTTTGGGAGCTGCTCTGGTGGGCCGCGGTGAGCCTGGCGCTGCGCTCGGTGTTCGAGTCGGTGATGGTCGCCTTCTACCTGTGGCCGGGGCTGGCCGTGGCCCTGATCGCGGCGACGCGGAGCTGGCGGCGGCTGATCCCCACCTCGGTGGTCGCCGTGGCGGTCACGTTCGGGTCGCAGTCCTCGTGGCGGAGCCCATGGGGTTGGTGGGGTTTCACGATCGCCGGGCTGGCTCTGACCCTGTTCTTCGCCGGTGTCCCCCTGCGACGCACCCCGCCCGCGGCACCCGGCGCCACCGCCTTGGCCGGCACCGCGCCGGGAACGGGTCTGGGACGAAGCGACCGACCCGAGGTCAGGTGACAGACGGTGAGAGACTATCGGGCGCTGAGCATGTGGCACGACACGGTTCCGGGCGATGACTACGCGCCGCGAGCGGCCCTGCCCGG
Organism: uncultured Thermoleophilia bacterium; assembly: GCA_963848545.1. Taxonomy (GTDB): domain Bacteria; phylum Actinomycetota; class Thermoleophilia; order UBA2241; family UBA2241; genus CAIXSE01. The sequence goes on along the minus strand of CAWKEZ010000072.1, from coordinate 1,586 downwards.
CCCGCTTGACGTGGACGTATGCATCGTGGGCGCGGGCTACTCCGGCCTCTGGACGGCCTACTATCTGAAGAAGGCCGACGCCTCGTTGCGAGTCTGCGTGTTGGAGAAGGAGGTCGCCGGCTACGGCGCCTCCGGTCGTAACGGCGGCTGGTGTTCGGCCTATTTCGCCTCACCGCGCGAGAAGCTGGCTCGCGAAGGCGGACGTGCCGGTGCCATCGCTCAGCAGAGAGCGATGTTCGAGACCGTAAGAGAGGTCGGCCGCGTCTGCGAGGCCGAGGCAATCGCCGCTGATTATCACCAGGGAGGCAATCTCGTCTTCGCGACCAACGCGGCGCAACGGGCCAGTATCCAGGCAGACATAGAGTACGAGCACTCTTGGGGCTTTGGCGAGGAGGACTTTCGCTGGTTGTCGCGTGACGAGGCACGAGCGCGCATCCCGATAGAGGGTGCGCTCGGCGCCTGGTACAGCCCACACTGCGCGAGCGTACATCCCGCCAAACTGGTCCGCGGCTTGGCCGAGGTCGTGGAGGCGCTTGGCGTAGCTATCTACGAGCACACGGCAGTGCTGGATCGCGTGCCCCAGGGCGTGCGCACAGCGGCCGGTCTGGTCCGGTCCGAGGTCGTTGTGCGTGCTACCGAGGGCTACACCGTCGACCTGCCAGGCTGCGGCGGGCTCTGATCCCCGTCTACTCTCTGATGATCGCCACGGAGCCGCTCTCGGATGATCTCTGGAGCCAGCTGGGTTCGCGCGGCTGCGAGTGCTGGAACGATGGCCGTAACCTCATCATCTATGTCTCCCGTACCGCGGATGGGCGCATCGCTATGGGGGGACGCGGCGCGCCCTATCACCTGGGCTCGCGCATCGACGACTCATACGAGAGCGAGCCGAAGGTCTTTGACAAGCTGTACCACGACCTCATCACGTTGCTGCCGCTCGTCAAGGGTGCGGCGGTCAGCCATCGCTGGGGCGGACCTATCGGGATCGCCCGCGACTGGTGCGGCTCGGTGGGCTTTGAGCCGAGGAGCGGGACCGCTTGGGCGGTGCGGCTACGTGGGCGACGGCGTGGCGACGGCCAATCTGGCCGGCCGCACCCTGGCCGATCTCATCGGAGGGCGCGACAGCGACATCACCGAGCTACCGTGGGTCGATCACCGTTCGCGGCCGTGGCAGCCCGAACCGTTGCGCTGGCTCGGCGTCAATCTCGCCCTTTGGGCGATGAAGAGCGCAGACGCGGTCGAGGCGCGCACGGGGAGGCCATCGAAACGGGCGTACTACACCAAGAAGCTGATCAGTTGAGAGTTGGCATGCTCGTCGGGAGACGATGACGGGGCTATCTGCTTGGCCTGGCGGCGCCGGTCAACGCCACGGTGAAGGAGGCAAGCCATGAGCAAGGACATGAGCACAGAGGTGCGCGTGATCACTTCGCGTGACGTCGTCTGGATGAAGCGCCCCGCGGTCCTCAGGAGAGCGAGCCGCCGGGCGCCGTGTGCACGGCCTTCGAAAGCGGGCCTTTCAGTACGGGGTTCGGCGACGCGATCTGCAGAGCCGAGCGTTCGAGCGCCCGCACCACCAGATTGCTCTATAT
>CAWKEZ010000071.1:0-41281 GCA_963848545.1 uncultured Thermoleophilia bacterium | reverse complement strand
TGTCCTGAGTCTTTATTTCCTTGCCGGTTTATGATAGCATGCCGGCATGTCTTCACGTGGCCCCAAAGCACTCGAGATTGCCCTCGATGTGGGCGAGCGCGAGCAGCTTGAGCGCTGGGCGCGCCGCCGTCGCACGGCCGCCGGTCTGGCGCTGCGCTCGCGCATCGTGCTGGCGGCCGCCGACGGGCTGAACAACAGCGCGATTGCCCGGCGGTTCGGCATCGGGCGCCCGACGGTCGCCAAGTGGCGGTCGCGATTCGCTCTCGAGCGCCTGGCGGGACTGCTCGATGAGCCGCGCCCGGGACGGCCGCGAACGGTCGGCGATGCGCGCGTCGAGGAGCTGATCGTGCGCACCCTGGAGACCGTGCCGCCGGATGGTGGCACGCACTGGTCGACGCGTCAGATGGCGGCCAGCGTCGGCCTCTCGCAGTCGACGGTCTCGCGCGTCTGGCGGGCCTTCGGCCTGCAGCCGCATCGCCTCGAGCATTGGAAGCTCTCCAAGGACCCGCTGTTCGTCGAGAAGGTGCGTGACATCGTGGGCCTCTACCTCGACCCCCCGGAGCGCGCGATCGTGCTCTGCGTCGACGAGAAGAGCCAGATCCAGGCGCTCGACCGCAGCGCCCCGATCCTGCCGGTGCTGCCCGGCTGCCCGGCGCGCGCCACCCACGACTACACGCGCCACGGCACGAGCAGCCTGTTCGCGGCCCTCGACGCCGCCTCCGGCAAGGTCATCGGCTCGCTGCACGCGCGCCACCGGGCGATCGAGTTCAAGCGCTTCCTGGCGACCCTGGAGCGCGAGGTCCCGGGCGAGCTTGAGGTGCACCTCATCCTCGACAACTACGCCACCCACAAGACGCCGGCCGTGAAACGCTGGCTGGCCGCCCATCCGCGCTTCGTCGTGCACTTCACGCCCACCGGCGCTTCCTGGCTGAACCTCGTCGAGCGCTGGTTCGCCGAGCTCACGGCGCGCAAGCTGCGCCGCGGCGTGCACCGCTCGACGCGCGAGCTCAACCGCGACATTCGCGACTGGCTTGAGTACTGGAACGAGGATCCGCGCCCCTTCGTCTGGACCAAGAGCAGCGACGAGATCCTTGAGACGGTTGCTGCTTACTGCAGCCGAATTACTGACTCGGGACACTAGAGGTAGGCGAAGCGCGCGGAGCGAGAGCCCCCAAGCTCCTGCATCGCGTAGTCGCTGCGGCGCCCGCGAGCAGAGAAGCACGGGGTAGCGAGTCATTGCCTGGATGGGCCGTCAACCCACCCGTCGCGGTAAGGAAGATCGCACCTCCGACGATGCCGACGGCCATTCTCACCATCATCTCAACGGAATGGCCGCGGCAGGTGGGGGTGTCGCTCGTGGCCAACCTGAGCCGACAGCGACCGATCACTCATGATCTCACGCTCCTCGGGCTCCTGTCAGTACGTGTTTCGACTGTACACAGCGTCGTTATGATGTCAATCATTTGTACAAGTTGTCACAAGCAACCTTCGGCCCTTCTAAGAGTTTGAGTCCAGGGTCGCGAGCGGACGGAAGGCAGCAAACTGGGCAACCGCGACGACGGCTTGGGAGACTCGGGAATGCTTTTTTCCTGCGAATGAGTGGTGGACCGCAGGGGAGTCGAACCCCTGACCTCCGCCGTGCAAAGGCGGCGCTCTCCCAACTGAGCTAGCGGCCCACGAGGGCGCAATTATAGCGCGTCGTGCCGGCGCGATTGCCGGGACGACGGAAGGGTTGCAGCGAGGTTGCAGACAGCCATCGCGATGACCCTGAAGACGATGCGCACGCTTACGCCTCTGCCCCGGTCGCTTCTGTCGCTTAGTCGCCGCACGAGGGAAGCTAAGCCTGCTCAGCCAACCTCGGCATCGGCGAGATGGAAGGCAAAAGCCCCATCGTGGACGTATACGAGCTGGCAAGCTTCGTATTTGGCGTCGTGGATCCGGCCTGCGCGGCCATATCCGACATCGCCCTTGCTGAGGAATATCCTCTCGCCATCGGCGACCAGGAAGCCCGCCTCCCTGCGGTAGAACTGAGTCGACATTCTGCCTTCTACGACGACGGTCATGTCGTCGCCTGGGTGTGAGTGAGGCGGCTCTTCGGTGCCCGGTTGCCAGTGTTCGAGCATCACCTCGACCCCGTCAGGGTTCGTTGGATAGGTGGTGCGAGCCGTGAATCCCTCAGTTGTTCCCGGAATGGGAACGAGATTGCTCCAGACTTCGCTGGTCGCTGAGGTAACGTTTCGCGTTTCGTCGTCAACAGACATTCTCCAACTCCTGTGTCGAATCTAAGGGCCCTTGCTCAGGCCTTCACAACCCCGGCGGCGTCGAAGGCCATTGCCCTCTGCAGGGCAGCCGCACGCATGGCCACCGGGATCTCGACGGGCCCGCCGATCGCTTGGGCGTCGATCGCCACCCGGGCAGCTTCCTCAACCACTCCTCCTACGAGCACAGCGAGGTCCGGGTCACGGTGAAACACGAGCAGACCGTGGTTGGCCAACAGCACTGGCGGGCACCCCCGGCCTCAGTGCAGCGCGGATGTTGGCCACCGCCTGGTCCGAGCCTCGAGGTCCGTAGGCGGCGACCGGAACGCCGTCGGCCAGGCCGAACATGGCCATCGCCTCTACCCAGCACTTGATCTCTCGGTTCGCCACAGCGAACACGGTCGCGCAGGGCGGGTGGGCGTGGATCGCATCCGACGTCGGGATGATCCTGATAGATCGCCGTGTGCATGGCCACGACCGCCGCCTGGATCGGCGGCAGGTCTCCTTCCAGGAGCCTTCCGTCCAGGCCGACCCGGGCTATCCCCGCTGGGCCGATGGCCGTTCAGGGACGGGGCGGAGGTGAAGTACATCTCGTCCGCTCCCGGGACCCGCAAGCTGATGTTGCCGTGACCGTTGGCTGAGACCATGCCAATGGCCATCGCCTTGGCCGCGGTATCCACGACTTGTCCAACCAGATTCTCGTCCATGTTCCGCCTCATCTCAGAGAGCTTCCCTCTACGTGTCGGGTAGGTGTACCCGATGCCGGCCACACGGCACCGCGATGACAGGTCATTGTGCTACGCCTCGACTGACCCTGCGGATAGCATCGTGGTCTCCGGGCACCTCCGCCCGAACGATCATTCGCCGCCCCTGCCTGCTGCTGTTGGTATGCCCGGCCCCTCAACGCTTTTCTCCATGCGCTCGCGGGGAACACACGGCAGGTACGCTCACACGCGCCAGCGAGCACGTGCCCCCGAGACCAAGGATCTCCCATGAACAGCAACCCATACGACAAGCTGCCGCAGGTACGGTCGTTCCGACTCACCAGCGAGGACGTGCGCGATGGCGCCGAGATGCCGCGCGAGCACGTGAGCGAGAGTTCGGGCGGCGCCAACCTCTCACCGCAGCTCTCCTGGTACGGCTTTCCGCCCGAGACGCGCAGCTTCGTGGTGACCATGTACGACCCGGACGCGCCCACGCCCAGCGGCTTCTGGCATTGGGCGCTGGCCGATATCCCCGCCGGCGTGACGTCTCTGCCGCGCGGCGCCGGCAGCCCGGGCCAGAGCGGCCCCGTCGGCCTGCCGGCCGGCGCCTTTCACGTGCGCAACGATGCCGGCATCGCCGGCTACATGGGCGCCGCGCCGCCGCAAGGCCATGGCAGGCATCGCTACTTCATCGCCGTGCATGCCGTTGACGTGGCATCGCTGGGCCTCGGCCCCGATGCCACTCCAGCCAGCCTGAGCTTCGCGCTGTTCGGTCACACGCTGGGCCGCGCGCTACTGGTGCCCTGGTTTGAGGCGGGGTCCGCGCAGCAGCAGGTAGCCTGAAGGCGCCTGGCGAGGCGCTGGCCCCCGAGGCGCCAGCGCCGACCGCTCAGTGGTGAAACCCGCTTTGCGTCGCGTCGGCCAGCGGTGCCGGCAGGGTCTGCAGCTGCGTCACCTTCTTCTCGAGGTCCTCGAGGAACAGGTCGGCCACGTCGCGCGTCATGTCGCTGCGCACCACCACACGCAGCGCCGCGAGGTCCTCGCGGTTCTTGGGGAACGTGTAGGCGGGCACCTGCCAGCCGCGCTCGCGCAGCGCCGCCGAGACGTCGAAGACGGTGAAGTTCTTAACCTCGTTCTTGAGCTTGAAGGCGAACACCGGCAGCTCGTCGCCCCTGGTGAGCAGCTCGAAGGGGCCCATCTTCGCGATCTCACCCGAGAGGTACGTGGCCACCTTGCGGGCGTAGGCCTGCACGCGCCGGTAGCCCTCGCTGCCGAGCCGCAGGAACGTGTAGTACTGGGCCACGACCTGCGAGCCGGGGCGCGAGAAGTTGAGGGCGAAGGTAGGCATCGTGTCACCCAGGTAGTTGACCCAGAAGATGAGGTCCTCCGGCAGCGCGGCGGCATCGCGCCACACCGCCCAGCCCACGCCCGGGTACACCAGCCCGTACTTGTGACCCGACGTGTTGATAGATTGCACGCGCGGCACCCGAAAGTCCCACTCCAGCTCGGGATCGAGGAACGGCGCCACCATGCCGCCGCTGGCCGCGTCTACGTGAATCGGGATGTCGAGTCCGGTGCGCGCCTGCAGGTCGTCGAGCAGCGCGGCGGTCGTCTTCACGTCTTCATAGCTGCCGTCGAAGGTTGATCCCATCACCACCACGACGCCGATGGTGTTCTCGTCGCACAGCTTCACCGCCTCGGCGGGCGACAGATGGTAGCGCGTGGCTTCCATGGGCACCAGGCGCAGCTCAACGTCCCAGTAGTTGGCGAACTTGTCCCAGCACACCTGCACGTTGATGCCGGCGATGAGGTTGGGGCTGTCGGCCGGCTTGCCCTCGGCCCGGCGCCGCTTCTGCCAGCGGCGTTTGAGCGCCAGGCCGCCGAGCATCGCCGCCTCGCTGGAGCCGGTGGTAGAGCAGCCCGTGGCCTGGCCGGCCTGCGGCGCGTGCCACAGGCGGCTCAGCATGTTCACGCAGCGCATCTCCATGACCGCCGTCTGCGGGTACTCGTCCTTGTCGATCATGTTCTTGTCGAAGGTCTCGGCCATGAGCCTGTCGGCGAACTGGTCCATGGAGGTGGTCACGAAGGTCGCCAGGTTGAGGCGTGCGTTGCCGTCGAGCATCAGTTCGTCGTGGACGATCTGGTAGGCCACCTCGGGACGCATCTCGGCGTCCGGCAGCTTGTTGCGAGGCACCCTGTCAACCTCGGCCGAGAACACGGTGTCTAAGGCGGCGCTCCGTCTGCGCTCACGCGGACCTTTGGGGTGTTGCAGGGCCACAGGAGAAACCTCCTCGTTCTCGGCGGGACGGGTGTGTGCCTACCCGCGCCGTGCGGGGGGCAAGCGTTGGCGCCGGGCCACAGACAAGCACCCGGCGTCGCCCGGGGGCAACATCGCCCATCGTAAGCCAAAGACTGGGGCCATATGGCCCCTGTCTTTGGCTCGAGCGCCTGCGCGCGCGCCACACTACCGTGGACAACCCACCAGCCCTGCGCTAAGGTGCGGTCGGCTTGCAGCGCCTCAGGCATGCCCGTGCGCGCCTCGTCTGGCGCAGGCGATCTCGCGTGGCACACACGGCGCCTCGCGCGGGGCTTGCCGGCGCTGCTATTGTGACGGCCATGGTCAATATCCCTGCCTACATCATCGTCCTCCTGTTTCTGGCCTACACCGCCGTCCTCATCGTGCTGCTCATCAGCGACGACCGTGAACCGGCCATCACGATCGCCTGGCTGTTCATCCTCATGTTCGTGCCGGTCGTGGGCGTGTTCTTCTTCATCTTCTTCGGCCGCGACTGGAAGGTGGTGGCGCAGCGCAGGGGCTGGGTCTCGGCGCTGCGCGTGGTGCGCGCCGAGGCCATGACCCCCATCTACCGGCGCAACACGGCCGCCGAGAGACGCTTCAAGAGGGAGTGGGCAGGCACCGTCGCCGACAAGGTCGCCAGGGCGATCGGCACCGAGGATCTTGCCCACGTGCTGCCGGCGCGTTCAATCGAGCTCTTCGTGACGGGCGCCGCCAAGTTCTCCCGGCTCAAGGGCGACATGGCCACGGCGCGTCGTTTCATCCACCTGCAGTACTACATCTGGGAGCAAGACCAGCTCACGGCCGAGATCACGCACATCCTCCTCGACAGGCTCGCGGCCGGCGTGGAGGTGCGCATCATGTTCGACTGGTTCGGCAGCCTGGCCTTCAAGAAGCGCGAGCTGCAGCGGCTCGCCGAGGCCGGCGCCCAGGTGCGCGCCGACATCACCGATCTGGCGCGCATCAACTACCGCAACCACCGCAAGATCGCCGTGATCGACGGTGAGATCGGCTACACCGGCGGCATGAACATGGGCCACGAATACATCGACGGCGGGGCCCGTTTCGCCAGCTGGCGCGACACGCACGTGCGTATCACGGGGCAGGCGGTGGCCGAGCTCGAGAAGCTGTTCGCCTCGCGCTGGTTCGAGCACCGCAGGGATCGTGAGAACCTCTTCGGCGAGCAGTACATGCCCGCCGCGGAGACGCACGCCGAGCGCGATGCGATCCTCGTCGAGGCTGCCGCCCAGGGCGTGGAAGACCCCTGGGAAGCCGCGCGCCGCGCGCACATGATCGCCATCGCCCAGGCCGAGTGCTCCGTGTACGTGCAGTCGCCGTACTTCGTACCGGACTACAGCCTGTACGACCTTCTCATCAACGCCGCCCTGGCGGGCCTGGACGTGCGCTTCATGATGACCGGCGTCCCCGACAGGAAGACCGCCTTCTGGGCGGCCCAGACGTACCACCGCAAGCTCATCGAGGCCGGCGGCCACATCTACCAGTACCAGGCCGGCTTCTTCCACTGCAAGACGATCGTCGTGGATGGCAACCTGAGCGCCGTGGGCACTATGAATATGGACAACCGTAGTCTCAAGCTACACAAGGAGCTCATGCTGTGGGTCTTCCACGAGCCCTTCGCGCGGCAGGTGCAGGAATCGTTTCTCTCCGACATGGCGCGCTGCCACGAGGTGACCATGGAGGATGTGCTGGCGGTAGGCCGCCTGAGGCACTTCCGCAACCAGGCGGCCCGACTGTTCTCCAACGTGCTGTGACGCCCGGGCGAGGGGATCGAACGTGAGCCCGAGCGACCGCGAAGTTCCCCCACCGGCGGCGGGCGGCGGGGCGCCGGCGGCGGGCGGCGGGCCGCCGGCGTCCGGACCGCCGGCGTCCGGCGAGTCGCCGAACCCGCCCGCCGGCGAGACCCCAACGCCGCGCATGGTCAAGGTCCCCGGCCGGCGCCGGGTGATCACCGTGCGGAATGTCCTCGTGCTGGGGGTGACGGGGATTGGCTTCTACGTGGTGTATCCCAGCCTCGCCAGAGTCTTCTCGGCCGGTCCGCTGCTAGCCACCATCAACCCGCTCTGGGGCATCCCCATCGTGGCCGCCGAGGCGGCCAGCTTCGTCTGCATCTGGGCGCTGCTGCGGCTCGCGCTCGGCGTGCAGGAGTGGTTCCCTATCGCCAGCGCCCAGCTCGCCAGCAACGCCTTCAGCCGCATCGTGCCGGGCGGCGTGGCGGCGGGCGGGCCTCTGCAGTTCGACATGCTTAACCGGGCGGGCATCCAGCCCGCGCGCGCCGCCGCCAGCGTCACCGCCGTGTCGCTCATCTCTACCGCCACGCTGCTCGCTCTGCCGCTGCTCAGCATCCCCGCCATCATCATCGGGGGGGTGCCGGTGAACCGCAGCCTCCTGCAGGTGGGCTCCATCGCCATCGTCGTGTGCGCGGTCGCCATGGCGGGCGGCGCTGTGCTGCTGTTCGCCGACCGCCCCCTGCAGGCCATCGCTGTGGTTATCCAGGCGGGCGGCAACCGCCTCATGCGGCGGCGAGCGCCGCTGCACGACTTGCCCGCTCACCTGGTCGACGAGCGCGACCTCATCCGCAGTGTGCTCGGCAGCGGTTGGTGGAAGGCTCTGCTGTACGCGGCCGGCAACTGGCTGCTCGACCTCACGGCCCTGCTCTTCGCCCTCGCCGCCGTAGGCGCCCGGCCGCGCGCCTCGTTGGTGCTGCTGGCGTACGTGGTGGCCGCCTTTCTCGGCATGATCCCTATCACGCCCGGCGGGCTGGGCTTCGTGGAGGCCGGCCTCACGGCCACCCTGGGTCTGGCCGGCATCGGCGCCGGCCAAGCGCTGCTGGCCACGCTTACCTACCGTCTGGTGGCCTACTGGCTGCCCATGCCGGTGGGCGCTGTGGCGTACGCGCTGCACGCCATCCGTTACGGCCGACGGCGATCAGGCGGGCAACGGTCGATCCCGTTGTAGCGAGGCGATGATCTCGCGTTAGCGCTACGTTACGGGCAAAGCGGGTAGCGTGGAGCCATGAGCGACGAATGGCGCGTCGAGCACGACAGCATGGGCGAGGTCCGCGTCCCCGCCCGGCACTATTGGGGCGCCCAGACGCAGCGCGCCGTGGAGCACTTTCCCATCGGCACCGCCAGGTTCCGCCTGGGGCGGCCGGTGATCCGCGCCCTGGGGGTGCTCAAGCTGGCTGCGGCGCGCGCCAACGAGGAGCTCGGCCGGCTGCCGGCCGCCCAGGCCGGGCTCATCGTCGGCGCCGCCCGCGAGGTGATGAGCGGGGCGCTTGACGAGGAGTTCCCGCTGGTCGTCTTTCAGACGGGCTCGGGCACGCAGAGCAACATGAACGCCAACGAGGTCATCGCCAATCGCGCCAACGAGCTGGCCGGCAGTGCGCGCGGCACCGGCCACCCCATTCACCCCAACGATCACGTCAATCTCGGCCAGTCGAGCAACGACACCTTCCCTACGGCCATGCACATCGCCGCCGCCGAGCAGATCGAGGACGTGCTCATCCCCGCCGTCACGGAGCTGCGCACCACGCTGCAGGCCAAGGCGGACGAGTTCGCCGCGGTCGTCATGGTGGGCCGTACCCATCTGCAGGACGCTACGCCGCTCACGCTGGGCCAGGTGATCTCGGGCTGGGTCGCGCAGCTCGACCAGGCCCTCGCCACCGTGAGAGGTACTCTGCCGCCGCTCCACGAGCTCGCCCTTGGCGGCACAGCCGTGGGCACGGGCCTCAACACGCATCCGCGCTTCGCCGCGGTGGCGGCGCACCACATCTCCGCGATCACCGGCCAAGACTTTCGGCCGGCGCCCAACTTCTTCGCCGCGCTCTCGGCGCACGACGCTATCGTCAACGCCAGCGCCGCACTGCGCACCCTGGCCGGCGACCTCATGAAGATCGCCAACGACGTGCGCCTCTACGCCTCCGGCCCGCGCGACGGCATCGGCGAGCTGCGCATCCCCGAGAACGAGCCGGGCTCGTCGATCATGCCGGGCAAGGTGAATCCCACCCAGGCGGAGGCGCTCACCCAGGTCGCCGTGCAGGTGTACGGCAACGACGCCGCGGTCGCGTTCGCGGGCTCGCAGGGCCACTTTCAGCTCAACGTGTACAAGCCGGTGATGCTGCACAACCTGCTCGAGTCGGCGGAGCTGCTGGCGGACGCCGCGCGCGCCTTCGAGCGTTTCTGCGCGCGCGGCCTGGAACCCGACCTGGCGGTGATCCGCCGTCACCTCGAGGCTTCGCTCATGCTGGTGACGGCACTCAGTCCGCACATCGGCTACGAGAAGGCGGCGCAGATCGCCCAGAGGGCGCACCACGAGGGGCTCACCCTGAGAGAGGCGGCGCTGGCGCTGGGTTACGTGACCGGCGCGCAGTTCGACGCGTGGGTGCGGCCGGAGGAGATGACGCACCCGCTCGACGACGAGGGTTGACCGCGGCCACCGTGGTCTGCGGCTGCCCCGTGGCCGGCGTGAGCGCGGCGGCCCTGCGGCACCGGCGCGCCGCCGACCTACAGGTTGGTGAGGCTCTGAGGCTCCACTTCTTCCAGGGCGGCGCGCGCCGCGAGAGCGAGCTCGCGCTCGTGCTCGCGGCTCACCGCGAACACGCGGTAGAGGTGCACCCTGGCCGGCACGAACTCGAGGATGCCGCTGAGGAGCTGCTCTTCGATGGCGTCGGTCACCGGGTCGTACACGGCGATGCGCTTGGGCCCCACCAACGGGTTGAGGGGCCGCGGGTCTTGCGAGGCGATGTCGACCACGAAGTCGATGCCCTTGAGCTCCGCCGGCAGCCGGCGCACGATGGCGGCGCGAAACTCCTCTCCGGTGAGGTCGCGCGCCGCCGGCAGGGGCTGCTGGCGCTCAACGTGGTGCTCGTACACCATGCTGTACTTCACGTGGCGGTGGATGATGGCCTGCCACTGCTCGGCAAGCTCGCGGCGGACGCTGGTGAGCGGCTCGTCCAGCCAACCTTCCACGGTCGTGAACAGAGACCACTCGCTGAGGCGCCGGTAGGCGGCCAGGTCGTCGAGCGGGCTGGAGGGCAGCACCAGCTCCATGGTAGGCCGGAAGATCTCGTGCAAGTGCAGGTCTATGGCATGCCCCACCCGGTGAAAGTACACGTTCTCGTACATGTAGAAGCGCGCGTTCAGGAAGGCGCGCAGCGTGCTCAAGGCGCGCTTGTGGAACGTAAGACCGTCGGCCGTGCAGAAGGTGTAGTAGATGAGGCGGTCGACGTCGACGGGGCCCAGCGCCACACCACACATGTAGGCGTCGCGGCGCACGTAGTCCATGTTGTCGACCGTCACGGCGCCTGACAGGGCGCGGTGCAGCAGACGCACCCAGCGGGGGATGGGGCCGGCGCCCGCGGCGGCGCCCTCCACGCCACGCCCCGCGCCCTCCTCGGCGCGCACCAGGAACGCCACATGCCAGGGATCGACCGACTCGCCCGCGGCGAACGTTCCGTGGGGGCTCCTGCGCAGCTCGGCGATGAGGTCGCCCAGCTCGTTGACTATGAGGTACTGCGAGATCTGCTCATGATCGACGCCGAAAGCCGGCAGAAGATACTCCTCGTCGCAGAAGTGGCTGAAGGGACCGTGCCCCACGTCGTGGAGGAGGCCCGCCAGGCGCAGCGTCTCTTCTACCAGCGGCAGTGACGGGGTGCCCGGCTCCACCTCGGCCAGCGTGGCGTACATCTGTCGCGCGAGCTGGCTGGCCAGGTGCATGGTGCCCAGGCTGTGGGCGAAGCGGCTATGCTCGGCCGCGGGAAACACCCACCAGGAGCTTTGCAGCTGGTGGATGCGCTTGAGTCGCTGCAGCCACGGGTTATCGATGACGTCGGCCTCGGCGATCTCGCCGGCGCGCGACAGGGTGATGCGCAGGTAGCCGTAGAGCGGATCGGCGATGAGGTGCACGTCGTCGTAGGGAAGCTTCATCCGCCCCACACTACCGCCGCGCGCTAATGGCGACAAGGCACCCTCCCATCTTGGTAGGACATCCGTCTAGAGTCCTTTACCCAGGCCGTCTAGGTATCCTTACCCATGATGCACTTTGATGAGCTTCGGCGCTGGTCTTGCTATCGGCATACTAACAAGACAAGACTGAGAGCAGGGTGATCGGCCTGCCCGCGCTACCAACACATTCGTAAGCGGAGTTCAAGTGGGCCCTCGCGAAGCCGATACATGGGCCATGAATCCTATCTGCGGGCAGAGGTACAGCGCGTCATGAGAGCGGCCTTGCGGTGGAACGTGCGCAACCGTCTGCTCGTCGCGTTTCTGATCGTTGCCACGGTGCCACTTGTGGTCTTCGGCGTGTTCGTCAACCTGCGCACCGCGAACGCCATGCAATCGGTGGAGCGTCAGCAGATTCTCGCGGACTCCGAGGGCGCGCAGGCGCTCCTGGCCGACCAGACCCGTAGCGAGAAGGGCCTTCGTCAAGGACTACACGGTCTGGGACGACTTCTACCACGCCCTGCGCACGAACAACATGCGCTTTGTGAAGGCGAACATTACTGACTGGGTGCCGGCCACCAGCGAGACCAACCTGGTGCGCCTCTACAGCACCTCCGGGCGCATCATCGCCCAGGGCGGCAGCAGCGCGCCCGACGACCTCTGGTCCAACGCGCAGGTGCGGGCCGCGCGCCGGGGCCTGATCAGTGCCGGCCTGGAGAAGGTCAACGGTCACCTGTACATACTCGCGGCGGCGCCGGTGGTGGCGCAGACGCACAAGACGTCGCCGGCTGCCATCCTCGTATTCGGCAAGGCGATCACCAGCAGTGTGCTCAGAGACCTGGATCGTTTCACCGGCGGGCAGGGACGGCTCGCGGTGTACGCAGACTCCGCCCTGACGGCGGCCACCGATCCCGCCGCCGGTTCCCTCTGCGGCCTTGACGAACAGCCCCACTGCCGGCGCGGCGAACGACCCCGCGGCCGGCCCCTTCTTCCACGATGGCAACTACGCGAGCCAGCTGATCGCCATCGACAACTCCAGCGGCACCACGGTTTCGCTGCTCAAGGTCTCGGTGCCGCGGGACGCGCTCAACCAGACGCTCAGCCGCATCGGCACCGTCGATCTGCTGGCCTTCGCCCTGGCGTTGGTCGTGGCTCTCCTCATGGGCCTCCTCGTGGCGCAGACCATCAGCAACCCGCTGCGGTACCTGGCGGAGGCGGCCGCCGGCATCGCTCGCGGCGAGTTGCGCCAGACCCTCTTCTGCGCCCGTCACGACGAGATCGGCAGCCTGGCGAAGGCCTTCAACACCATGTCCGAGCGCGTCGCCAGCCAGGTGGACGACCTCTCCAACAAGACACAGTCGCTGGCCCTGGAGATCAGCAACCTGAGCGCCTTCGGCACGACCCTGGCCCAGACTCCGGATCCGCACGCGGAGCTGCGCCGCCTGGCCGACATGATCCGCGGCATGCACGACGCCGACACCGCCAGCGTGTTCCTGGTCTACGAAGGCCACGTGACACGTGCCGCCTTCAGCGGTGGCCACCGCTGCCCCGTGCCGTCGCCGGCCGCCGATGAGCTCGCCTCCTGGGTGATCGAGAACGACTGTGCCCTGGAAGTGACCGACGCCGAAACCGACACTCACCTCAGCGCCATGGCCAAGGCCACCAACCAGCTGCGGAGCCTGCTGGTGGTGCCGATGGCGCGCCAAGAGGGCGTTGTGGGGGCATTGTCGATCGGCTTCTCCGCGGGTCACGACTTCGGGCCCGAGGAGCTGCCGCTGCTCACCACGCATCGGCGGTCAGATCGCCATCGCCCTGCAGAACGCCGAGGCCTACGAGAAGCTCGACCGCATGTACCTCGAGACGGTCACCGCCCTGGCCGCCATGGAGGCCAAGGACCAGTACACCGCCTCGCACGCCGACTCCCTGGCCACCATGGCCGTGGCCGTCGGCAGCGCCCTGGGCATGTCTGACAGCGAGCTGCGCATGCTGCAGTATGCCGCCGTGCTGCACGACATCGGCAAGATCGGCATACCCGGGAGCATCCTCAACAAGCCCGACAAGCTCACCCGCGACGAGTTCGAGACCATGGCCCAGCACACGGTGATCGGCGAGCGCATCATCTCGCGCATCGACTACCTGGTGCCGATCGCTCGCATCATCCGTTCGGCCCACGAGCGCTGGGACGGTGCAGGGTACCCGGACGGCCTCACCGGTGAAGATATCCCGCTGGCCGCGCGCATCCTGCTGGTGTGCGACGCTTACGACGCGATGACCACCGACCGGCCTTACCGTCGCGCGCTGCCCATCGAGACCGCGCTCGGCGAGCTGAACGCCAACTCGGGGTCGCAGTTCGATCCACGCGTGGTAGACGTGTTCCTGGCGGCCTTCCCCTTCAAGGAGATCGAGACGGAGCGACTCGCCAACCGGCTCAGCTTCGTGGGGTTCGTGGACGTGAACTAACCCCCGTAGGCGACGGAGTCGCCGTAGTGTTGTTGAGCGCCTCGCGGGCACGCAAATGCCCGCCGCGAGGCGGACTAGCCAGACGCCCGTTTCTGCTGCTCGAGGACCCATCGGTAGGCCTCCTCATGGGCGGCCACGAACGAGTCTCTGCCGAACCGCTCTTCCACCGCCTTGCGGCATTCCGCCGGGTCGATCTCGTCGATGCGAGACATGGCCCGCACCATCTCGTCGACGGTGTCCACCACGAACCCGGTGCGGCCGTCCTCGATGACCTCCGGCACAGATCCGTGGCGCAGGGCGATCACCGGCGTGCCGCAGGCCAGCGACTCGATCATCACGAGGCCGAACGGCTCCGGCCACTGGATGGGAAACAGGGTGCAGCGCGCCCGCTTGTACAGTTCCACCTTGGTGTCGTGATCCACCTCGCCGCGGAAGTGGATCTTGTCCGACAGGTATGGCTCCACGCTCGTGCTGAAGTACTCGCGCTCGGGTCCCTCGTTGACCTTGCCGGCCATGATGAGCCGCATGTCCAGGCGCCGCGAGACCTCGATGGCCGAGTGCGCTCCCTTGTCGGCGATCATGCGGCCGATGAACAGCAGGTAGTCGTCTTTCTCGGTGCTGAAGGGCATGTGCTCCACGTCGATGGCGTTGGGGATGGTGCCCGCGAAACTCAGGTCCGGGAACCCCTCGCGCTGGTAGTCGGAGATGGCGATGAACGCCAGATCGTGGCGCAGGGAGCTGAGTACTTCCTGCGTGGGCCGATCGGCGGGGCCGTGGAGCGTGGCCACCACGGGCGTGCCGGTAAGCCTGTGGACCACGGCCCCCATGGCCCGGCTGGCGAGACCGTCGTGGTCGTGGATGATGTCGAACTCCGCGGCACGCAGATAGGCCTCGAGGCTGTGCACTACCTCCAGGCTGCCTCCCTGCTCGATCTTCTCAAAGGGGGCGCGTTCGAAAACGAAGCTGAGCCGCGCCTGCGTGGTGGAGTCGCCGCTGGCGAACAGCGTGACGTCGTGCCCGCGGCTCACGAGGCCCTCGGTGAGCAGGCTGACTACGAACTCGATGCCGCCGTAGCGTTGCGGCGGCAGGGGGAACCACGGTGGAGCGATCATGCCGACGCGCATGGCGACCTCCTCGAGATGGGCTGTGACCGTACCTTGTTACCCGGCGCGCCGACCGCCAACCCACCAGACCGGCGGCGCGGCCCGGCATGGCCAGGGCCGCCTGGGGTAGTGTACCTGCGTGATCGATCTGCACACACACACCACGTTCTCCGACGGTTCTCTGACGCCTACCCAACTTTTGGAAGAGGCGGCGGCACTCGGTCTCAGCGCCGTCGCAGTCACCGACCACGACACCATCGACGGCCTGCCCGAGGCGCTCGCCGCCGGCGAGCGCCTCGGCATCCGCGTGATCCCAGGCCTCGAGATCAACCTCGAGCACGAACGCGTTACCATGGATCTCCTCGGCTACTTCTTGAACGGTTGCCCGGGCGAGAAGCTCGAAGCCGAGCTCGCCACGCTGCGCGGCTACCGCGACGCGCGCAACGCCCGCATCGTCGCACGGCTCGCCGAGCTCGGCTACCCACTGGACGCCGAAGACCTGTTCGCGGCGGCCGAGAACGGCGCCGTCGGCCGGCCACACATCGGCGAGGCGATGGTACGTCACGGTTACGTGAGCTCCATCAGCGAAGCCTTCGAGCGCTTCCTGCGCCGCGGCGCGCCCGCCTGGGTCGACCGCCGGCGCCTGTCTCTGGGGGCCGCGCTGCGCCTCCTGCGAGCCTCCGGCGGCACGACGGTGCTCGCCCATCCGGGCATCATCCGCACCGACCTCCCCGGCCTGGCCCACATCGTGCGCGCCGCCGCCCACCTAGGTCTGGCGGGCCTCGAGTGCTACTACCCCCTGCACGATCGAGAGATGGTCGAGCGCTGCCTGGCGCTGGCCGAGGAGCACGCTCTGGTACCCACCGGGGGCTCCGACTACCACGGCGCCGTCAAACCAGCCGTGCGCCTGGGCATCGGGTCTGGCGGCGCGCGCATTCCCGACCGCATACTGGCGCGTCTCGACCGTCTGCAGCCGGCCTCGTACCGCTAAAGCGAAGGCGAACTCGAAGCCGACGGCCACGCCCGTCTGCCATCTCCATGTGAGGTCTGGACCCGAGTCAGCACTCGGGGAGTCTGGCCTTGGCTATCAGGCCTACGCCCGATTGTCGCGCATTCCCCCCGGGGGTATAGTCGAGCCGTGGAAGAGTACATCGCATCGGAAGAGGCGAACCGCCTGATCAACCGTCTGCGCCGCGTGGAAGGCCAGTCGCGCGGGCTGCAGCGCATGATCGAGGCCGGTCGGCCGTGCGAGGAGATCTTCACACAGCTTGCCGCCACCAAGGCGGCCCTCGACCGTGTAGGCGTGCTGCTCATCTCGCTGAAGATGCGCGAATGCCTCGTCGAAGAGGCAGACGACACCGACGTCGCATCCCCGGCGGCCGTCGAAAGGGCTCTCGAGGCCTTCCTGAAGTACGCTCGCTGCGTGAAGTAGAGTCGCCTGGTGGCCGAGAAGTTCGACCCTAAGAACGCCGCCAAACTCGAGAACCCCGACCGGCTCGTCGAGCTTCCCCCGGCGAACCTTATCAGGCTGCTCGAGCTGAGCGGCAGTGAGACGGTGGTTGATTTCGGCACCGGCACCGGCATGTACGCGCTGCCCATTGCCGACGCCCTGCCCAACGGGGTGCTGGTCGCCGTCGACGAGCAGCAGGAGCTGCTCGACATGGTGCGTGCCAAGCTGGCCGCGCGCACGCCCGCCGGGCGCGTGGAGCTCGTGGTCGCTACCGGCGGCCACGTGCCGCTCGCCGATGGCGCCGCCAACCGTCTCTTCATGATCAACGTGCTGCACCACATCCACGACGACCCCGCCGCCCTGCAGGAAGTCCGCCGCCTGCTCACCTCCGGCGGCCGCCTCGTGGTGGTCGATTTCGCCCAGATGGATCGCCCGGTGGGTCCGCCCAACGACCACGTGCTGAGCCTCGAGGAGGCGCGCGCCGTGGTCGCCGGCATGGGCGTGCGCGAGCTCGCCGTGTACAAGCCCGGCGAGGTTGGGCGCTACAGCTTCGCGATCGTCGCCGAGAAGCCCGCGCAGTGACCGCCAGTCGGGCGCCTCTGGCGACCGGCGCCCCGGGCGCCGGCGAGCGACCGGCTAACGGCGTGCCGGCGACTCCCAGCAGACCGCCGGCCCCCGGCGCACCCTCGCTGGTAAGCCACGTGCGGGCAGAGCACGGACCAGGCCTGGCCGCTTCACTCGAACGGCTCGTCGAGCCGTTCGGCGGCTGGTCCGCCCTGGCGACACCCGGCGAGAGGATCGCCGTCAAGGTGAACCTGTTGCGCGGGGCCCCGCCGGAGAAGGCCGTGAGCACCCATCCCGAGACGTTGCACGATGTGCTGCACGCCCTTCAGCAGGTCGGCGCCGAGCCCTTCGTGGCGGACAGCCCCGGCGGCTTCAACGGGCCGGCCAAGGTGGCCCGCGCCTTCAAGATCAGCGGCATCGCCGACGTCTGCGCGTCGTTGGGTGTGCAGATCGTAGACGTGGAAGACGATCACGCCGACCTGGACGCGCCCGACGGACTGCTGTATCGCGGTTTTCGCGTCGGCAAGCCGTTCCTCGACGCCAACGGGATCATCCAGGTCGGTGTGCTCAAGACGCATCAGCTCATGCGTCTCACCGGCGGCGTGAAGCTCAGCTTCGGCTGCATCCCCGGGCTCACCAAGGCGCAGCTGCACGTGCGCGCGCAGCGCCGCGAAGACTTCGCCGACATGCTCCTCGACCTGCATCTCGCCCTGCGCCCCCGGTTTACCGTCATCGACGGCATCATCGCCATGGAGGGTCAGGGGCCGGGGAGCGGCACGCCGCGCCACCTGGGCTCGCTGTTCGCGGCGCACGACGCGATGGCCCTCGACGTGGCGCTCGCCGATCGCACGGCGCACGACCGCCGTGACGTGCACACCATCGCCGCCGCGGCGCGTCGCGGCCTGATCGACCTCGAAGAGGCGTACCAGTTGGCCGGCGACCCCATCACGCCCGACACCGCCTTCAAGCAGGCCGGCCGCGACATGCAGGCCTTGCTGCCGCCCGTGCTGCACCGCACGGCCCGCAACCTGGTGACGGCCCGGCCGCGACTGGTAGACGCCGCCGCCTGCACCAAGTGCGGAGAGTGCGTCGGCATCTGCGGCGCTCAGGCCATTACGCTCGCCCCCCGTCCCGTGTTCGACGACACCCGCTGCGTGCGTTGCTACGCCTGTACCGAGGTGTGCCCGGTGGCGGCCATCGACAACGTCACCCCGCGCTTCGCACGCCTCTTCCAGCGCCGCCGCTAGCGGGCATGAGGCTCATCGCCCCAAGGGCGATGAGCACATGCGGTCCGCCTGCGGCGACCGCACCTGTCAGCACGGCGACGACCGAACGGCGCGCCGCCTTGGCCGGCGCCGCTGGGCGGTCAGGGCGCCGCGGCGGCCACGTGGAACAGCACGATCTCCGGCCGGCAGAAGGCGCGTAGAGGCAGCATGCTGGTACCTACCCCGCGCGTGACGTAGAGCGGCCGGCCGGCGACGTCGTAGGCTCCCTCGGCGTACTTCGCCCGCAGGTCGCTGAAAAGGACACGGCGGCCCGGCAGCGGCAGGCAGATCTGCCCCCCATGGGTATCGCCGGCGAGCGTCAGGTGAAAGTCGCCGGGAGCGGACTGCTCCACCACGCCGGCATGGTGACTGAGGAGCAGGCGCAGCACCCCGGGGCGGCGGTCGAGCAGCGCGAGCACGGCCGGCAGATCGTCGCGACCCCGGTCGCTGTCATCGACCCCGCCGATCTGGACGGCGGCCCCCCGCCAAATCACCTCGACGACCTCATTGACCAGCACGCGCACGCCGCACGACGCCAGCACGTGAGGGTCGATAGGCTGCACGAAGGGCGCCTGGCTGTCGCCGTGGTCGTGGTTGCCGAGCACGGCGAACACTCCGAGCGGCGCGTGCAGGCGGCAGAGCTGGCGCTGCAGCTCGGCCTGTCCGCGAGGTCCGCAAGCGAAGTCGCCGGTGATGAGCACCAGGTCGGGGTGCGCGGCCACGGTCAGATCGATCGCCTTGCGCGTGGCGCGAAGGTTGAGGCTCGGCGTGAAGCCGATGTGGAAGTCTGAGAGTTGCGCGACGAGGAGCCCGTCGAGTTCGGTCGCCACGCCGGCCGCCGTCAGGCGGCGGTCAACGCGGCGCACCCACTGCGCCTCGTGGAGCAGGTACGCGAGGCCGGCG
Organism: uncultured Thermoleophilia bacterium; assembly: GCA_963848545.1. Classification (GTDB taxonomy): domain Bacteria; phylum Actinomycetota; class Thermoleophilia; order UBA2241; family UBA2241; genus CAIXSE01. The sequence continues at coordinate 22,318 of CAWKEZ010000071.1, read as the reverse complement.
GCGACAGCTGCCCCGGTGAGCGCCGCCGCCCTCAGCCCAGGCTTCAGAAAGCCCTCCAGGTCACTCCGCCGCGCCCTCGCCCGCGGGCGCCTCGTCCGGCGGCGCGGAGGCGCCGTCGCCGGCTTGCTGGCGCAGACGCTCGCGCGTCTCCTCGATCTTGCGCCGCAGCGACTCCGACTGCCCGGCCGCCGACTCCTTACCGGCGCCCACGGCGCTCTTGAGACGCTCCACCTGTTCGTTCAGGCCGCCCTCGCCGAGGAGCTGCTGCCGCGTCTCCTTGCCGCTCTTGGGAGCCAGCAGCAACCCGGCGGCCACGCCCGTGACCATGCCAAAGATGAAGCCACCCCGGCGCCTGCGTCGCGACGCCTTCTCCGCCCTTGTCTCAGCTGTAGCCACAGTGGCACCTCCACCTTGTCGTAGTGTCTCAGGTATGGCGCGCGCCGCCCGCCGACGCCTACGTCGACAGCCCGTCGCGGCAGGCTGAACGCCTCCGCCATGCGGCCCCGACGCGCCGCCCCACGGCTGATCTTGCCGCCGCTAAACGCCGCAGGCGATTTAACGGTGGGGCGCCGCATGCACCCCTCGATCAGCAACCGGCCGCCGTTGATCACGGCTCGACGTGCGGCCCAGGAACCCGCCGCCTTGCGGCACATCACCCATGCGCTGCAGGAAGATCTCGAAGTACTGCATAACCTGAATGATGGTCGTATGCGATCTCCAGCTCCAAGGTGATCGTCTTGTGGTCGACGTCGACGTTCAGGAACGAGTCGGTGATCGCCATGTTCACGCGATCGTGGATGTCGTCGGTATCGGGGTCGATCACGCGCACGCGACTGCGATGCACGTCTGACTTGTCGCCCAGGATGACGGCCGCCGCCAAAGCGCTCACCGCCTCGCCGTACTCTTCCTCGTGGTTGCCGATGGCGCACATCGCCTCGGCGTACTCCTCCGGCGGCATGCCCAGCCTCTCGAGCGCGTGCTGGCAGAACAGCACCGCGCCGATACCGTGGTCCTGCCTGTTGATGCCGTTGCCAATGTCGTGAAGGTCGCCGGCGATGGCGGCGAGTGCGCTCGCGCTCGGTGTAGCCGAGGCACAGCAGCACGTTCTCGGCGATATCGGCCACCGACCGGCGTGTCGCCGGAGGTGCTCGTTACCCGCACGCCAAGGTTCTATCGGTTTGGCCTTCACGATGAACACCTGGACCTCATGGTACGTGCCGCACGTCGCGGATGGTAACCACCATCTATCTCAGCCCTTCGAAGTCGGAGAAAACCCATCGAGCGTCAGCGTCGCACACTCGACCCGGCTCACGCGTGCCGCCGAGGGTCCCACCCGGCACCAGTCGAGCATGGCCTCGACCACGGAGGGCTCGCCCTGCAGATGCAGCAACCGTGCCGTCGCTCTCGTTCTTGACCCAGCCCTTCAGGCCCAGGCGCCGGCCCTCGGAGACGGCGGTGGCGCGGTAGTACACGCCTTGGACCCTCCCGCTGACGCGCACCCGTACCGGCTCTCACGGCCACTCCCTTCTCGTAGTCGAGAGCCGCCTCGCGAAGAGCCACGGTGGAGGCGCCGGGCGCGTCTTCGCCGCCGCGTGGCTCACTTTCTGCGAACGGGCCGCTCAGCAACGGCACAAAGCGGCAGCGCGTCTCCCGGCGCTGCGCGAACCTGTCGCCGAAGCGATGGAACACCGTGAGCACCTGCTCGCCGTGCGGCTCTCCCAGGGGAATGGCCAGGCGCCCCCGATCGGCGAGCTGGTCGAGCAGCGCCGGTGGCACGGCCGGCGCCGCGGCGGCCACGAGGACGGCGTCGAAGGGAGCCTCCTCAGGCCAGCCGCGCGTGCCGTCGCCGATCGCCGTGTGCACGTTGCGGTAGCCCAGCCGGGTAAGCGCGGCGCGCGCCCGTTCGGCGAGTGCCGCGATCAGCTCGAGCGCGTACACCTCGCCCGCCATCTCCGCGAGCACGGCCGCCGTCTGGTAGCCGGAGCCGGAGCCCACCTCGAGCACACGGCTGCGCACATCTACCTTGAGCAGGCTGGTCATCAGGGCCACCATGTACGGCTGCGAGATGGTCTGCCCGTGGCCGATCGGCAGCGGCGTGTCGGCGTAGGCCTCCGCGGCGAGATCCTCGGGCACGAACAGGTGCCGCGGCACGGAGCGCATGGCCGCCAGAACTCCATCGTCGTTGATGCCGCGCTGCGCGAGCTGCTCGTCGGCCATGCGGTTGCGCCGCACGCCGTAGTCGCTGACCGCGCTCATCGCGCCGTCCCCCAGCGTTGTCGCGGCCGCGCCGCAGTTTGCGGTACTTGTCACGGCGGCGCTGCGCCACGCGCCAGTACACGACCCCCGTGAAGCCGGTCACCCCGTAGCCCACCGGCGAGATCACCAGGGTGAGCACGGTGCCGGCGAACACCGCCAGGTCTTCCCAAAGGCTCACCAAGGTGAGCACGGCATCGCTGGAGACGGTCTTGGGCCGCGCCAGCATGCGCGTATGCTGGGCAAACCACCCTGCGGCACCGCCCACCAGCGCGCCTACCACAACGCCGTGCCAACCGTGCGGGACGGTGGCACCACCGGCCACCGCACCCATGAGCACCCGATATGGCAAAGTGAGACGGTTCTGGACGCGATCAAGCCTGGGGATCTTGTCGACACTCAATTCGAGAATGGCCAGGACGACCAAGAGGGTGAGCACCAACCAGTTGCCGAGAAACGAGAACGTCCGGTTGAGGCCCGGCCCCCGGTCGAGGTCCGATACGACAGCCGATCACCGCCAGGGTGAGGCCCGGGCGCGTTGCGCCCGTGCTGCCCAAACCCAACGCCCTTCCCACGGCGAGCACCCACGCGATCACGACGAGGTCTCCATGCCTCGATTGTATCCGTTGCGCACGGGCATGGCGCAGGGGGATGGCGACGGGCGCACCGCTAGACGCTCTTCGCGTAGCGCGCGCGTCCCTCCTCGTAGAGGTCGCCGCCGAGGCAGTCGTTGACCACGATCGCCGGAAAGTCGACCACCTCGAGTACGCCGCGCCCTCGGCACCGAGCTCCGGGTACGCGATCACCTCGTTGCCGACGATGCAGCGGGCGAGCAGCACGCAGGCGCCGCCGGTGGCCGCGAAGTACACCGCCGCGTGGTCGATCATCGCCTGCTTCACCTCGGGCGTGCGCAGACCCTTGCCGATCATGCCCTTCAGACCGTGGGCCATGGGCCACGGCGCGTAGGCGTCCATGCGGCCGCTCGTCGTAGGGCCAGCCGAGCCGATCACCCTGCCCGGCTGGGCCGGGCTTGGTCCCATGTAGTAGACCACCGCGCCGTGGAGGTCGAAGGGCAGAGGCTGCCCGGCCTCGAGGAGCGCCACCAGGCGCTTGTGGGCGGCGTCGCGCGCCTGATAGACGACGCCGCTGATTTGCACCGCGTCACCGGCCCGCAGATCGCGCACGACCTCGTCGCTGAGGGGCGTGGTGAGCTTCTTGGCGGCCATGTTCGTCCCCTCTCGTCAGAGTTCCACGGTCTCGTGACGCTGCGCGTGACACTGCACGTTCACGGCCAGCGGCAGGCTGGCGATGTGGCAGGGCATCTCCTCGATGAAGACGGCCAGGCAGGTTGTGCTGCCGCCCAGGCCTTGCGGGCCGATGCCCAGAGCATTGACCCTGGTGAGCAACTCGTGCTCCATGGCGGCCACCCGCTCGTCCGCGTGCCGGCTGCCGACCTCGCGCAGCAGAGCCCGCTTGGCGAGCAGCGTGACCTTGTCGATGGTGCCGCCGAGGCCCACCCCGAGGATGATCGGCGGGCAAGGGTTGGCGCCCGCCCGCGACACGGTGTCTACCACGGCCGCCACCACACCGGGCCAGCCCTGCGCGGGCTTGAGCATAGTGAGGCTGCTCATGTTCTCGGCGCCGCCGCCCTTGGCCATCATGGTGAGACGCACCTTGTCGCCCGGTACGAGACTCGTATGGATCACAACCGGCGTGTTGTCGGTGGTGTTACGTCGCGCCTGGGCCGGCTCGACGGCGATGGACTTGCGCAAGTACCCGTCGGCGTAGCCGCGGCGCGCACCCTCGTTCACGGCCGCGTCGAAATCGCCGCCCACCAGGTGCACGTCCTGGCCCACCTCGGCGAAGAAAACGGCGAAGCCCGTGTCTTGGCAGATGGGCACGCGATCGGCGGCGGCGAGGTTCGCGTTGTCCACGAGCTGGCTGAGCACTTCGCGCCCGACGGGCGATTCCTCGGCTTCACACGCCGCGACCAGCGCTGCGTACACGTCGCGCGGCAAGTCGTAGTTGGCGGAGACGCACATGGTTGCCACGGCGGCCGTAATCTCGCGTACGTCGAGGTCTCTCACCGCTCCCATCGTTCCTCCTTGCCGGTCGCGCGGGTCAGGCAGCGCGGGCGATCGCGTATTTCCTGTAGTACATGGCGGGGCGCAGCGCCATCTTGCGCTTGCGTAGTCCCTCGATGCCCATATCTTGCTCAGCGTTCAGGAGCTGGGTTCCTTCCGAAACCAGATGCTGGGCGGTCACTGAGACCAGGAAAGCGAACATCCGACGGTACTCGGCATTGTACTTAATGTGGTTGCCGAGCGCGATGCTGTCTTTGGCGTGCGGCTTGTGGAAGATCGAGAAGCCCTCCAGCTCGCCGTCCACGTACACGCCGATGCAGTGGTGCTTCACGGGCAGAGTTGGCTGCAGGCCGATGAGGCGCTTGATCGCCCTCTCGTCCACTCTCTCGGGGTCGTTGCCGTCCGGCGAGAACGAGTTGACACGAGACCACGTGCGCATCGCGCCGAGCACCGCGTCGGCGCCGACGCTGCTCTGCAGATCGATCTCCCGGGTCTCGGTGGCTTCCCCGTAGTTGCGACGGAAGTGATTCACCTCGTAGCGAAAGTGCTCGTACTTCTTGCCCTCCATCCGGGCCAGCGGATCGATCTCGAGCACGTAGTCGCTGTTGGCGTCGTCGCTGGTGACCTTGTACTGCTGGGGATCGTGCAGCGCGTCGACGAAGTAGTCCGGCACCATCTCGAGACGGTCGATGGACGGATCGCTGAGGATGTCGGCGAGCGTCTCGTCGGCGTTGTGGTCGCCGAGCACGGTCACCCACCTTTCATCGGGCATGCTCCCGCAGAGCGAGCCGTTGCCGCGCAGCACGAGGTTGCCGCGGAGCTGCGAGTACTCCACCGACGAATCCCCGTCGGCCAGCCACACGAGAAGGTTGTTGAGGGCGAAGTCGCAGTGCTGAGGGTATGCGTAGACGAACCCCTGGTAATCGCCGTACACCTCCGGGCCCAGGGGAGAGAACGACGGGAACTCGATATCCTGGCTAAAAGAGGGTCATCGCAAGCAGCATGCCCAATGTGCCCTGGCGCTGCAAGCGTTTGCGGTCCCCAGGATAAGGGCTGAGCGGGCCGCCGCGACGCGCTCCGACGAAGGCGCCACCAGCAGTAGCGGGCGGGGCGGCTCTTGGGGCCACCCCGCCCGCCCCCTGACACGGCAGCGGCGGTTACAGTGAGGTGCACCTGCGGCGCCCCTCACGTTGAGGCGGCTACGCCGCTCAATCCTTCTTCCGTTCGGTGGCGCGCTTGATCGCGCCGGCCGCCCTGTCGGCCGCCCGCTGGGCCGCGTCGGCGGCCTTCTGCGCGGCCGGTCCAATAACGTCAACGGCCTTGTCGGCGAGCTCGCCGGCGTAATCTACGCCGCCGCGCGCCACGGCCTTCATGACGGCCTTCGAAGGAGCCGGCGCTTTGCTGCCCTCCGGCATGGCGATGTAGCCGACCGCCATCGAGTCCTGCACGAGGCCACGGGCGCGGGCGATGATCTCCGTGGCCTCCTTGACCTCCTGGTCGAAGGTGATGTCCGTGCGCAGCGCGATGCCCTGTTCGACGGCCTTCATCGCCACCGCCGCCGCCTCGCGCGGGAAGACCTCCCAGTCGTCCATGGTCGGCATGATGTAGTCGGCCGAGAGGCCCTTGTCCTCGGCCACCTTGGCGAGCTCCACGGCGGCCGCGATGCACATCTCGTCGGTGATCGTCTTGGCGCGCACGTCCAGGGTGCCGCGGAAGATGCCGGGAAAGCCGACGGAGTTGTTGACCTGGTTGGGGAAGTCGGAGCGGCCGGTGGCGACTATGGCCGCTCCCGCCTCCTTGGCGTCCCAGGGCCACATCTCCGGGATCGGGTTGGAGCAGAGGAAGACGATCGGGTCGGGGGCCATCGCCCTGATCCACTCCGGCAGGATCGTGTCGGGACCCTGCTTGGAGAGCGCGATGCACGACGTCGGCACCCTTGAGCGCCTCGGCGATGCCGCCGCTGCCGCTGCTCGGCGTTGGTGATGTTGCAGTACTTCCACTTGTCGACCCACTCGTCCTTGACCGCCTTGATGTCCGAGCGGTCCTTGTGGAGTATGCCCTTGGAGTCGACCACGCGGCACGAGCCGGATCGGCGCCGAAGGCGAAGATGAGACGGCTGATGGCCACATTGGCGGCGCCCGAGCCGATGAAGGCGATGCTTCACCTCGTCGATCTTCCGGCCCACCACCTTGAGCGCGTTGACGAGGCCGGCGAGGGTGACGCAGGCCGTTCCCTGCTGGTCGTCGTGCCAGACGGGGATCTCGCACTCGGCGCGCAGCGTGTCGAGGATGCGGAAGCACTTGGGCTGGGCGATGTCCTCCAGGTTTACGCCGCCCAGCCCCGGCTGCACCAGCTTCACGAACTCGATGAACTTGTCCGGGTCCTTCGTGTCGACCATCAGCGGGAAGCCGTCCACGCCGCCGAGGTACTTGTAGAGCAGGCTCTTGCCCTCCATGACCGGCATGCCGGCCTTGGGGCCGATGTCGCCCATGCCGAGCACCCGCGTGCCGTCTGAGATGACGGCCACCGTGTTCCACTTGTTGGTGTGCTCGTACACCTTCTCGGGGTCGTCCTTGATGTCCAGGCAGGGCTTGCTGACACCCGGCGTGTACCAGATGCCGAAGTCCTGGAAGTCGCGGATGCAGCACTTCAGAGTGGTCTCGATCTTGCCCCGATAGAAGGGGTGGAGCTTCATGGCGTCTTCCATGGGCTGATAGGCCTTGGCCTTCAGCTCCTCTACGGTCGGCTGGTGTATCTCTTCCGGCATGGGCCCTCCTCGTGGATCGGCAGTAGAACGACCGCTACGAAAGCGGCGACACTTCGCTGTGGACGGTAAACCTAGCACCCACCCAGGTGGGTTACAACGCCGCAGCGCTGGCGGCTGCTGCTTCAGCCAGCGGTGCCGTAGTTTGCCACGATGGGGAGCGCGCGTCACGTCCCGGTTAACGGCGAAACTCCTCCAGGTCGGCGGCCAGGCCCAGCTCGATGTACGAGCCGGAGCGCCGCGCGTAACGATCGCGCAGCTCTCGGCGCGGCTCCAGATCGGCGTCGGTGACCTCGCGGACCACCTTGGCCGGCGAACCCATGATGAGGCTGCGCGGAGGGAACTTCTTGCCCTGCGTGACCAGCGAGTTGGCGCCCACGATGCTCTCTTCGCCGATCTCGCAACCGTTGAGCAGGGTGCTGCCCATACCGATGAGGCAGCGCGCCCCCACGGAGGCCCCGTGCACGATCACCCCGTGGCCCACCACGCAGTCGTCCCCTACGCGCACCGGGCAGCCGGCGTCGGTGTGCGCGACCGAATTGTCCTGGAAGCTGGTGTGGGCGCCGAGCTCGATGCGCTCCACATCGCCGCGCAGCACCGCGCCGGGCCACACATTGGCGCCCTCCCCCAGAACTACGTCGCCGATGATGCAGGCATCGGGGTGCACGAAGGCCTGAGGGCCGAACGCGGGTACTCTGTCGCCGAACGCAGTGATAGACATGGCGAGAGTATACCGGAGAGCCACGGCCCGACAGCGCGGCCTGTGCCGGCCGGCAGCAGATCGCCACACCGAGGAGGACGGCATGAAGTTCGTGCACGCAGCCACACGCACCAGGAACCTCGACCAGGCGCTCGCCTTCTACCGCGTCCTCGGCCTCGAGCTGAGCCACAGGAAGGAGCTCACCCACGGCAAGGCAACACTGGCCTTCATCGAACCCGCCGAGCATAACTTCGCCATTGAGCTCGTCTACAACTGGGGCAAAGACGACGCCTACGAGGGCGGCACGCGGTTCGGCCATTTCGCCTTCGAGGTCGATGACATCGACGGTCTGCTGCCCCAGCTCACGGCCGCCGGCGGTACGGTGTCGCGCGAGCCCTTCTTGCTGGAGGGCACGGGACCGAAGATAGCTTTCGTCACCGATCCGGACGACAACGCCATCGAGCTCATCCAGCGCTGAGCCGGGCGGCGCCGCGCTCGCCGGACGCGGCTGTACAGAGGCCGGCGGGCCGGACGCGAGTCGCGCGCACCCCTGCCGGGATCAGCTGTAGCGAGGCAGACGGTCGCGACTCCACCCCATGCGGCCCGCCGAGAAGGAGCGCGGCGCGGCCAGCACGCAGAGGATGCCGAGCAGGATGTAGTACGTGAGGTTCAGGTTGGTGGTAGTTCCGGTGACAGCGGTGGCCAGGTTGTAGGCGCTGGTGGCGCCGGCCAGCACGGCCACCAGGGCCCAGGCGGCACGGTGTGGCGCGGGGCTGAACTCCAATACCGCGGCCGCCACGAAGATGGCCGGTGGAATGAGCAGCAGCGGCAGCGCGGCCAGGGCGCCGGCGTTGACGCCGGCGGAGCCGACCGCCGGCGCGGAGGCCGCGTTCACGGCCCCCCAGACCTGCCAGACCAGGCTGGCGAGCAAAAACAGGATCATCAGCAGGCGGCCGATGAATTGGCGATCGTGGCGTGTCATCGAGGGCAATCTGCGGTTCCAAGCACGTGAGCGTCGCCAGGCCCGGGCGACGACGACCAGGCCCACGACGACGAAGACCGGCACGATCACCCAGGGACGCTCGTTGAAGCGTGGGATCCAGGAGAAGGGCGGCCACGTCTCCTCGCGCAACTGGAACTGGGTGACCCCGTTCATGGGAGCCACCTGGATCACACGACCCTGCAGCACGTCGACCCTCAGTGCGGTGAGGTCGCCGATGCGCAAACGCCGCTGGACGGTCGCGTAGGGCGGTGTAGGCAACTGTCCGCGACCCGCAGTCTTCACCAAGGGCCATACGGCGGCCACGTCGCGGGCCTCCGCCGCCGGCCAGCTGAAGTACACCGTCGCACCCACCTGCGGCGACGCGGGCCAGCGCACGACCCTGACCTGCGGGGAGGTCATGCCGTTGAGCACTGCGGCCACTCGCGGGTCGGCGGCGGCGACCTGGGTGGCTGCGGCGGACGCTTGGGCGGCGGCCGACGCCTTGGCAGCCGCCCCGGACGATGGTGAGACGGCGGGCTTGCCAGAAGACGAGGTCGCGGCGGCACGAGGCGCGGCCGCCGCCAACGTGGCCACGCAGAGCAGCGCCACGGCGACGGCCGGCACCGTCTTTCTGCCAAACCAACGGCGCACGATGCGTGAGACAGTGTGCCGCTCGCCGGACTGCTTCGCGGAAGGTCGTCGCCCGGCGCCAGGTCGCTGCTCGGCGCCAGGTCGTGCCCCGGCGCCAAGTGGTGGCACGGCGCCAGTCCGCTGCTCGTACTCTGCCCAGCGCGTCCACTCCTGCTCACCGAGATGGCGGGCATACACCGTGTAGAGATAGGTGTGCTCGTTCCGCACATCGGTGTCGCGAAACGACCCATTGGTGCCTCGATAGATCTCTACCTGACCTTGGGCCATGCCATCTGCGGGGGGCACCGCGGCGCCTGCGGAGCGCAGAATCTTCACCTCGAGCAGCGTGTTGCCCGGGTAGTCCCACGCGAACACCACGTAGCCATCGCCGGCGCTCGCGCGCAGACGCCACGTATGCACGTCGGTGAGATGCTCCCTGCTGTGGTCGTGCCGGTCGTCACCGCGACGCATGTGTGCCTCCCGATCGGCTAGTCGCCGGCACCGCGAAGCATACCAGTCACGAGCGGTTTTGCCGCCGCCGTGACTTGTGCTACCCTAATTCGCCGCCGCCGCTACGGGATCGCTCGGCGGTGGTACGCGGTTTCGCACCGCGATCGCTCACATGGCGCATTCGTCTAGGGGCCTAGGACGCCGCCCTCTCACGGCGGTAACATGGGTTCGAATCCCATATGCGCTACCAGCCTGTTTGCAGGACTCTGTCCCGCTCAGAAGCCTCTTATGCATCGCTCCCATGGCCATTTGGGCGCCGTTTCGGCACCGGCCGGTGGTCGGGCGCCACGCCGGGCGGCCTTCAGGCGGATGCAGGCCGTGGTTCCATAGCGATGGCGTCGTCTGGGCAGCCGGTCGTGCACAGCCCGCAGCCGCGGCAGCGATCGGCGGCGAAGAACAGGCTGCGCAGCCTCCCCGGCCGCGGGCCTTCGCCGGCCTCGCTTGCCTGTGCTGTAGGCGCGGCGGCCACGACTATGCCGTCCGCCGGCTCCACCGCCAGCGTGAGCGCCGCGAAGGGGCAGCGCTTGGTGCAGCGCCCGCAGAGCGTGCAGGCGGCGGCGTCGACTGCGGCGACGTGGCGCCGCCACGGCCACTGGCCGGCGATGCCCAGGCGCCGCGACGCTTGATGGGGGAAGCAGCAATCGGTGCAGCAGCTGCAGATCCCGCCGGGCTGGCCCTCGAGGCCGACGAAGCCGGTGCGCATCAGGCCCGCGTGGTCGGCCTCATGCAGCAGTACACGGCGCGCTCGGCCGAGATCTCCCAGCCGAGCCCGCGGTCGTTCTCGAAGCGCAGGCAAACGTTGACCGGCTTGCGGCAGCGCCCGACATCGCCCGGCAGTCGCAGGGCCATTGGTAGACGTGCGGCACCGAACGCACGATCTCCTCGGCCTCGTGCAGCAGCAGGTAGGCGTAGGCGGCGTTCCGCGAGGAGCCGGGGTCGGTGTTGACCCTTCCGCCGTCGCTGATCGCGAGGTCGGCGGCGAGGCCAGCCTCGTAGTACGAAAGCTCCTGCTCGTTGAGCCGCGCGGCCACCTCGTCGGGGACGTCCTTCCAGCCCTCGAACATCGCCCCGTTCTCGAAGCGCGTGTGGAAGTCGGCGAGGGAGACCTGCGCTCCCTCCTCCGCCATGTCGACGATGCCCCGACGTCCTGCTCGCGCCAACTCGACGGCCGTGAGGCCGGGGACGCGGCGCAGCAGCTCGGCTCGCGGCAGCGGGCTCGCGGCAAGCACCTTCATGAGCTCGAACTTCGAGCGGTTCGAAGAAGCGATCGGCCCACGGCAGCAGGTAGTTCGGCAGGCCGAAGGTGGTCACGAGGGCGTCGCTGCTGCTTGTCACGATGCTCCTTCGGTCGGCTGCCTGCTTCGCTGAGAAGTATGACCGGACCACCCCCACCGGTCCACTTCCGCGCATGCCTTGAGGCTGCCGAGGGGCCTAACCGCAGCCGGGTCCCCCGTGCCGTACCCTTGCTGTAAGCAGCCGCCGATCGCTGCCCAGCGAACCACCCGCATGAGGTCCATCATTTCCAGGTGACGCCGCCGTTGTTGGTGCGGGAGTGCGACGCCTGCGCCGCCCACCGCCCAGGCGTGCCCGGCGCTGACGCAGGCGACGGCCAGGAGCGTCTCCGGCGTGCCCGAGGTCTGCGCCGTCCAGCTGGCGCCGCCGTTCGTGGTGTGGAGGATGGTGCCGGGTCCGCCGCCCACCGCCCAGCCGTCCTTGGCACTGCTGAAGGCGACGCCCATGAGCGGCTCGCTCGTCCCCGGCTTCTGCGCCTTCCAGGTGCGGCCCCCGTTCGTGGTGGCGAGGATCGTGCCGTTGTTGCTGGTGCCGCCCACCGCCCAGGCGCGGGAGGCACTCGCGCAGGCGACGCCGTTGAGGTTGACGAGGGTGTGCGAGTTCTGGGCCTTCCAGCTGCTGCCGCCGTTCGTGGTGTGCAGGATCGTGCCGGTCTCGCCCACCGCCCAGCCGCTCTTGGCGCCGGCGAAGGCGACGGCGACCAGGGCCTCGGTCGTGCCCGAGGTCTGAGCCTTCCAGGCGACGCCGCCAGTGGTGGTACGGAGGATGGTGCCGTGCATGCCCACCGCCCAGCCGTCCCTGGCGCTCACGAAAGTGATGGCGAAGAGCACCTCACCGCTGCCCGGCCTCTGCGTTTTCCAGATGGCGCCGCCGTTCGTCGTGTGGAAGATGGCGCCGCCTGAGTCGACCGCCCACCCACTCTTTGCGTTCGCGAAGGCGACGCCGTTGAAGGGCGCGCTCGTGCCCGAGCTCTGTGCCGTCCAGCTGGCGCCGCCGTTCGTGGTGGCGAGGATCGTGCCGGCCTCGCCCACCGCCCAGCCGTGGCTGGCATTGGCGAAGGCGACGCTGTTGAGCGGCACAGTCGTCGCAGCGGCTGCAGTCAGGGCCGGCAGCGCCAGGGCGAGGCCCAGCAGGCCGAGCGTCAGGGCCAACACCTTGGCGGGGCGACGCAGGCCGGCCGCGTGGAGGCCGGCTTTTGCAGACTGGCGCATAGTGGACCTCCCTGAGAGTTTAGAGCGTGGCGTTGCGCCATTATGCCCCGGACCTGCCGCCGCATGCCGTTGTCGCACACGCTGGGTCCTTCACCTGGCCATGCGTGCCGCGGGCCTCGAAGCGCTGGGCAGCGCCACGGCCGGCCCGCCGCTCCAGCCCCCAGGCGGCGGGCCCCTTGCACTACCACCTTCGGGCCCGCGACCCTACGCGCCGTCTACGGCACGATGCTCGCTTGCTGCGTGTCGATGCCCGTGGCCCCCGAGGGGAAGGTGGGGTTGGACTGCGTGACCTGCAGGTTCCCCTGACCATCGTAGGTGCGCACGCCGAACACGTGCTCCCCCCCGACCAAGGGCCACTCGTAGCGCCAGATCACCCACGTAAGCCCCGAGAGCGGGGCGCGCAGCTCCGCCGGCTGCCACGGCCCCTGGTCTACCTGAACCTCCACGCGAGAGATGCCGCGGTCGCCCGCGTAGGCGATGCCGCCGACGGGCACGAACACCTTGCCGCCGCGCATGATCAAGTCGCTCGTGGCAACAGTGTCGATCACGGACGTGGTTCTGACTATGGCTTTGGCGTCCCAGCCCCGCGTGACCCAGTAGCCCGGGATGTCATCGGCGACCAGCACCACGTCGGTGATCCACTTAGGCTGCTTCATGCCGTACACGTCGGGTACGTAGACACGCAGCGGAAAGCCGTGCTCGGTCAGTAGCGGCTGCCCGTTCCAGGCATACGCCAGCACGATGCGCGGATCGCTCTCGATCGTGGCCAGGTCGACCACCTCATCGAAGCCGTCTTGCGAAATGACATGCGCCCAGCGCGCTTGCGCCTGCGGCGCGGCGTCGGCCAGCACGTCGCGAAACGACGGGCCGGTCCACAGCGTGGTGCCGATCAGCGGTCCTCCGATGGGGTTGGAGATACAGGAGAGCGTAATGAACTGGTCGATCGGCTTGTACGCGCCCTTGATCTGGTCGAGCGTGAGCGTGGTTGGACGAGCCACCAGGCCGCTGATGCGCAGACGCCAGGTGGTGGCGTCGATCTGCGGCGGCGAGAGGTCGATGTCAACGCGGTAGTGGTCGGCCGGGGCGGTGTACTCGGGGCGCGTACCTGGCACGGGCTTCACCGGCGAGTCGGCGTTGGGAAACGGTATGGGAGCGCGCACCAGAGCGCGCACCTTGGGGCCGGCCTCGGCGCTGAGGACCTCATCAAGCTCGGCCCCCAGCACGATGACGGTGGCCACCAGCCCGCCCATCCTGATCATGAAGCGCCGGCGGTTGAGGCGCACCACCTCCGCGGGAGGGGTCTGCTGCGCCGGGGTGGCCGCCGGGCCGGCCGGCGAGGCCTCTGCCGATGGAGCCGTCTCTGCCGCCAAGTCCGCCAGAGTGGCGCGGGGGGGGCTGGGCGCGGCGACGGGCGCGACCAGAAGATACAGACGAGCGAGCGCCCAGCCCCACACCAGAAACACGCCCAGCACCCATAGCGCTATGCCGACGTCGCCGGAGGGCGTGCTGGACGGCGACTGGATGAGCGTAATGACGAGCGAGAGGGTCCCCAGGCAGCCGCCGGTGGCCATCCCGTAGCGCGTGGCGCGCACACGATCGGACGTCTTCACCAGGCCGAAGAATACGAGCCCCACCAGCGCCCCGCCGACGAAGAGGCCGGTGACCGCCAGCACCTCCTCCACGGTCTTCGCCGTGTTCTTGATGTTGAGGCCCAGGCCCTCGAGCACGCGCAGCGTCGTTTCGAGCCCGAATATCACGAGGCGGCCCGGCAGCACGCGCGTGATCCAGTCGAACACGCTGAAGGCTACGGAGGGCAACCCCAGGTGCCCGCCCAGGGCGAACACGCCCAGCACCACGGCGGTCAGCAGACCACCGGCGGCGAGGCCCGTGACGGCGCGGCCGACGCGGCCGGACTTCATGTGGCGTGCACCCCAATGATCCCCATGGTCAGCGAATGTACCCGGCGAAGCGCAAGATGCGCGGCGGTCGCTGTTGGCAGCGGCCGCGCTCGCGGGCGCCACGCACGGCGCCACCCGGACGTTACGCCGCGTGATCGCTCTTACGCGGCAGCAGCTTGCGTCGCATGCAGACCACGGCGCCATCGGCGCCCTCGACCATGACCTGGTCCATCAACGCACAGATGAGAAACAGGCCGCGCCCCTCGGTGCGCCAGGCGTCCGGCCGGCAGGGGGACCCATGCATGCTGAATCCCTGGCCGTGATCACGCACGCGGGCGCACACTTCGTCGGCCTCAACCCACACCGCGACCTCCACGCGCCCTCCGTGGCCGAAACGCAAGGCGTTGGTGACCGCCTCCTGCACGCACAGCACCACGTCGGAGATGGCCCTGCCGGGCACGCGGCGCGCGGCAAGATACTCGCGCAGCCCGCTCCGCACGCCACCCAGAGCCGCCGCATCCAGACCCAGCTCGCCACGAAACGCCCCGTGCCGTGGCGCACAAAGTGTCGACGTAACCTCCACGATGGCTCTGGTTCGCAGCCTGCCGCGAGACTCCTGCCTTTTGCCGTCGTTAGCCGCGCGCGAGCCCGTCGCTGCCTCGCGAGCGGCTCTAGGCGCTGAGGAAACCCGGCCGCAGCGTTGCGGCGATCTCCTCGGGCGTCGCGAAGATGAGCTCACCGCCGAGCTGCTTCTGCAAGAAGTAGTCGTCGGTCCGGTAATCCGGCTTGAACGCCGAGCGCGCCACGACGCGCAGGGTGACGGCGTGGCCCTCGGTGACGCCCAGGGGTCCTCCGGCCAGCGTGAAGTTGAACGCCGAGAGGCCTTCACGCTCATACCAGGCGAGCACCTTGGAGAGGCCGGTCGCGAGCACGCTCACCTGCTCGTCGGAGAGCGCCGCGAGGCGCGCCACGCCGGGCACCACGGCAACCACCTCGCGGCCGCCGGTGGGCGCGTAGGCGGCCAGCCACGTGCAGCCGGCCTTGCTCGCCACGAAGCGCTCGCCAAGCTCGCTCTCCTCCTCCACCAGGGTCCGCCAGTACGACACGCCGTGCTCCGCCGCGAAGGCCTGCGACCGCTCCCAGGCGAAGCGCACCATCCACGGCGCCGCCGGACCGCCGAACACCTGGAAGTGCGCGTGCACCATGCTGGCGCCGGCGGGCAGCATGTGGTTGCAGCACAACTCCAGGTGCTCGAGGGAGGGATAGGCGCGTTCGGCGCGTTCGGCGAAGTCGGCCGCCGCGCCGAGGCCTTCGGCCAGCAGGCCAGGCGAGAACTCGGAGGGCCGCAGGTAATGCCTCTCCGGATACGTCACCACGGCGTGCAGGGCCGCCAGAGGGAACAGGTTGGGGAAGAGAAGCGCGCGACCTCGCTGCAGGCGCCCGCCGGCGACCACGTCGTCGGGATAGCGCGGCGTGGCCTCCATGACCTTCTCGGGGCAGAAGAAGCAACCCTCGCGAGAGCTGTGCGCGAGCTCGTCGGCGTACTCCCAGTCGGTCTTGCCGTAGAACATCTCCTCCTTGGTGGCGAGCTCCGAGGAAGAGATGGCCGTCATGCCGGTGAGCGGATCGCGCCGCACCTCGATAGTCTGCTCCGCGTACTTCCCGCCTGCGAGAGGGCTGAAGAAGCCGGCCTTCTCGACGGTGCGCTCAAACCTGATGAGTCCCATGCTCCCCCCAGACACGATGTGGGTGTGTGCCGTGCCGATGCTACGGCGCGCCAGCGAGCGCGGCAACGCCAGCCGAGCGTGGCGCGCTGCGGTGGCGGCGCAGGACCGCCGCGAGGTCGCCTCACGCAGGCTCCAGCGGCGACCTGTGCGGTTCCTTGACAAGATGCACGCCGAACCTATGATGTGATCACCTCTGATCGGTCATGCCCGATCATGATCGAAGCGGTCATAGAGAAAGCTTCGGAGGCCCCATGCCTGTGCCAGATGTGCGAGAGATGATCCCGGCCGAGCGGCGCGCGCGCATCGTCACCGCGCTCAGGGCGCAGCGGGCCGTGAAAGTCTCTACTCTCAGTGAGGCCCTGGGCGTCTCCGAGATCACGATCCGCCGCGACCTCATGCAGCTCGAGCAAGAGGGCGTGCTGGCCCGCACCTACGGCGGCGCCGTTCTCAGGCAGCGCCTCACCGCCGAGCCGCGCTGGGAGGAGAACCTGGTGTCTCACGCGGCCGAGAAGGACCGTATCGCCAAGGCCGCCGCCGCCATGATCGAGCCACGCGACACGGTGTTCCTGGGCTCGGGGACGACCCTCGTCCATATGCTACGCCACATCGACCCCGACCTCGAGGCGCGTGTCGTCACTCATAACCTGGGGGCGGTCGCCGAGGCTCACGCCCTGCAGCTTGAGCTCGTCTTCCTGGGCGGCCTGTACCGTCCGCAACTCGACGCCGTCGAAGGCTCCTGGCCGCTCGAGATGATCGCCCAATTTCATGCCGACAAGGCGTTCCTGGGAGCCGACGGACTCGACCCGCGAGCCGGTCTCACCACGGTGAGCCTCGCGGTGGCCGGCATCGAGCTCGCCATGATCCGCCGCACGCGCGGCGAGGTCGTGGTGCTGGCCGACCACAGCAAGATCGGCGTGGTAGGCGCGGTGGTCATCTGCCCCCTCGATCAGATCGACGTGGTGCTGGTAGACGACGGGGTCGACACGGGCATCTGCGAGCAGTTCGAACGAGCCGGACCGCGTTGTGAGATGGTCTAGGAACGTCCAGGCGTGCGACAGCGGGAGATGCAGATGAACGATGATGAGATGACACAGCCGATCAACGAGGAGATCGGCATGGGTACGGTCGATGCGGAGCAGGCCAGGGTATTCCAAGAGGAGGCCGCGCGGGTCGTCGAGGCGGGCAAGCAGCAGGGCGTTACCCTGCGCGTGATCGGCGCCCTCGCCTTTCACCACCACTGCCCGCAGTTCGGCTACTTCCAGGAGAAGCTGCACCGGGTCTACACGGATATCGACTTCGCCGGCTACGGCAAGCAGTCGAAGCAGATCGGTGAGCTCTTCACCTCGATCGGCTACGACGAAGATGTGGAGACCAACGCCTTCTACTCCGAGGGCGGACGCCTGATCTTCAACAATCCCCGCATCCCCCTGCACGTCGACGTGTTCATGGACAAGCTCGACTTCTGCCATCCCATCTACTGGAAGGGCCGGCTCGAGGTCGACTCGCCGACGATCCCGCTGGCCGAGCTGCTGCTCGAGAAGATGCAGATCGTGAAGATCAACGAGAAGGACATCATCGACACGATCATGCTGCTGCGCGAGCACGAGATAGCCGCAGACGACGACGATCACATCAACGCCGCGCAGGTCGCCAAGCTGTGCGCCGCCGAGTGGGGCCTCTGGCGCACCTCGACCATGAACCTCGAGAAGGTGCGTGAGCTTCCAACGACAGCTTTGCGCCGTATCAATCGTGCTGGGATGACTTCTTGAACCCGGCGGAAAGCGTACAAGAGCAGAAAACCTCACTGCTTCCTTGTGGCTGCACCTTGCACATGACAGTTTGGTCCGCGTTCATGGTACACTTAGAGTGGCACCTGCAATGGCACCAGGAGTCACGGGCCACATACGGCACCACCCAACAGTGGCTTGCTGCATCTTAACGAGTTGGAATCCGTTCAGGAGAGGGATCGGATATGAGGGTAGCAGTTAAAGCCATATTCACGCTTTTTGGTGTGATGAAACGGCAAGGTGACTGGTATATTGCTCACTGCCCCCCGCTTGACCTCACCACCCAAGGGAAGACTTTGACGGAAGCGAAAAAGAACTTGGTCGAGGCTTCCGAACTGTTTATTATTAGCTGCCTCGAACGCGGAACGCTAGACCAAGCCCTGAAAGAGTTGGGATTTAAGCCCTTCAAGGCCAAACCAGCAAACGTTGCAAATGCATTTCCGATTACTATTCCCGTTCCATTCGGCTTCGAGAAGAGCCTACCGTGTCGCGCCTGACTCCTCTAAGTTGGGAGAAGATCGTCTGTGTATTTGGAAAGCTCGGTTACCGGATGGCCGGGCAAAAAGGAAGCCACGTCAAGCTCGAAAAGCCTGGAACGGCGCGACCATTAATTGTTCCTCGCTACGACGAAGTCGGAATCGACATCATCCACAACTTAATCCGAACCGCTGGGATTGACCGCGAGGCTTTCCTCGCATTACTGGATCGCTGTTGACCTTTATTAATCCCTTCAAGTTAAGAGACCCCACTTCTCAAACCAACGCTTTGATTGACACCCATAAGGCCCCGTCCCTATAATGGAGGTTTCGGGTATCACACGAGAGGTTAACCTATGTACGCGATCTTGCGAACAGGCGGGAAGCAATACAAAGTGTCGCCGGGTGATGTGATCCGGATCGAGGAAGTGGCGGCCGAATCGGGTTCAACGATCGAATTCAACCACGTCTTTGCGGTGCGAAAAGAGAGTCTTGTCGTGGGATCGCCTTTGGTCGAAAACGCGAAAGTGAGGGGGACAATCCTGAGAAATGCCCGCGCCCCCAAAATCCGGGTATTGAAGTACAAGCGAAAGAAGCAATACCGCCGCACCATCGGCCACCGGCAAGGTTTCAGCGAAGTGCTCATCCAGGATATCGTGACCAACTGACAAGCAGCTCGGAAGAGGATTTCAATATGGCACACAAGAAGGGACAAGGAACTTCGCGCAACGGGCGCGACTCCAATGCGCAGCGGTTAGGGGTCAAGCGTTTTGACGGCCAATTTGTTACGGGCGGGTCAATTCTTGTTCGCCAGCGGGGCACTCGGTTACAGCCTGGAGACAATGTTGGCATCGGCAAGGACGACACCCTTTTTGCTAAGGTTTCAGGCGTCGTCCGATTTGAGGATAAGGGCCATTCCGGCCGGTTCGTGAGTATTCTGGTTCCCTCAACCAATTGAGTGTAGCGCCGACCCCACAGGCGCGGGGTCGGCAGGTGCCCCGACGAGTCGGGGCGCTACGTCGAATCAGACCTCCAGAGGTTTCTTGCGGAAGCTAACGAACACCGATTTCCCCACAAAACGGCCAAGCAGCTTTGGGATGGCGCCACTGCTTGTGGCTTGGCTATTTGTCCTGCCGACTGTGACTCAACGTGTTCATTGACGAAGCCAAGGTCCATGTCGCCGGCGGCCAGGGCGGAAATGGTTGTATGGCCTTCCGCCGCGAAAAGTTCGTGCCTCGTGGCGGACCCAGCGGGGGCGACGGTGGCCGGGGCGGCGATGTCACCCTCGAAAGCTCCGAAAACGTAAATACGCTGCTGAAGTTCCGGTACAACCGCCTCTTTCACGCCGGCCGGGGAGGGCACGGGGAAGGGTCCAACCGGCACGGTCAGGATGGCGAGGATCTTACCGTAACGGTGCCTGTCGGCACCATGGTCTACGACGCCGGCACTGAGGAAAAGCTCTGGGATTTCGATACACCCGGCCAGCGCTTCCTGGCTGCAAAAGGAGGCCGGGGCGGCAGGGGAAACGCCCAATTCGCTACCTCCACGCATCAGGCCCCCCGCCGGACGGAGCCAGGCAAACCCGGTGAGGAACGGGACTTAAAGCTCGAACTCAAGCTTCTGGCGGATGTTGGACTGGTGGGCTTCCCCAACGTGGGCAAATCCACCTTGATTTCCAGGCTCAGCGCCGCAAGGCCACGGATTGCTGATTATCCCTTCACTACCCTGGAGCCGTGCCTTGGGGTGGTGGCTATCGATGAAGAACGCTCGTTCGTCATGGCGGACATTCCCGGCCTGATTGAGGGCGCCCATCTGGGACGCGGGCTGGGGACGCGGTTCCTTAAGCACGTGGAGCGAACCCGCTTGCTGCTTCACCTCATCGACACCGCCGAGCAGTCCGGCCGGGACCCTGTTGAAGACTACCGAGTGATCATGGAAGAGTTGAAGAGTTTCAGCCCGGTGATTGCCGCCAAGCCGATGTTGCTGGTAGCCTCGCGGATCGATGCCGCCGGGTCAGGTGAACGGCTGACAGCGCTGAGGGAGTTTTGCCGCGCCCGCAGCATGGTCCTGATTGAAATCTCCAGTGTAACTGGGGAAGGGTTGGAACAACTCAAGCGACAAACCTGGGCGATGCTGGAGCAGATCCCGAGGTGATCGGGCCATCGGGTGATCGGGTCATCGGGAGATCGGGCCATCGGGTCATCGGGTCATCGGGAGATCGGGCCATCGGGTGATCGGGTCATCGGGAGATCGGGCCATCGGGTGATCGGGTGATCGGGTGATCGGATGATCGGAGATCGGTGAGAAAGGACGGATCGGGAGATCGGGTGAGTAAAGGGCGGATCGGGTGATCGGCTGATCGGATGAACAAGAACCATCTGTGAACTGTCTTTACGCACGCGATGGCCCGATGGCCCGATCACCCGATGGCCCGATCTCCCGATGACCCGATGACCCGATGACCCGATCACGAGGTTCTCAAAGCGGTGAATATCGCTCTTTTCGGCGGAACCTTCGATCCTATACATGCCGGACACGTGCAGGCGGCTCGCGCGGCGGCACGCAAGTTCAGGTTGGACCGGGTCCTCTTCATTCCAACAGGAAACCCGCCCCACAAGTACCGCGATCGCCTGACCCCGTTCCCGCAGCGCTATTGCATGGTGGCCCTGGCGTGCGCCGGGGATCAGCGATTGATCCCGTCTCTCCTCGAAGCGCCGACCCCGGATGGGAAACCGCGCTACTCCATAGAAACTGTCCGCAAGGTGCGCCGCTCACTTCGTAAGAGCGACCACCTTTTCTTCCTGATTGGTGTCGATGCTTTTCTGGACCTGCCCTATTGGAGAGAGTATCGCCGCTTGCTGGACCTGGTTGATTTCATCGTCGCCTCGCGACCGGGTTTTGATGCTAATGAGATTCGGAAAGTGGTGCCGGAAGCGACGACCCCCTCAGGTGGCGCGCCGAACAAAACTGATACTCTTCAATTGCGGCGCAGCACCCTCCATGTCCTCCGAGGAGTCCACATGCCCATCGCCTCGCACGATATACGAAAAGCGGTCGGCTCGGGCCGGAGCGTGACTGGGCTTGTTCCTCCGCTTGTGGAAGAGTACATTTTGAAGGAGGGTCTTTACCGTCCCCGCCGTGGCGGGAAGTAGCGAGGATGATGACACCGCAATTGCAGGAAGCGGTCCACGCCGCTCAAGACCGGAAAGCTTTGGACCTGAGCGTCCTGGACCTGGAGCGAACTTGCTCGTTCACCAGCTATTTTTTGATTTGCAGCGGCACCTCCACGCGGCATGCACAGGGAATCTGCGACGCGATTGCTGAAAGGCTCGAGAAGAAAGGATTTACTCCCGCCCACATCGAAGGTTATTCGCAGGCGGAGTGGATCCTGATGGATTATTTGAACTTTGTTGTCCACATCTTCCTGGAGCGTGCTAGACACTTTTATGATCTTGAACGCTTGTGGAGGAACGCGCCGCGGCTGCCTATTCCGCAAGGCTGAATTCCGTAGCGCTGACCTTTAGGTCAGCATTTTCAGCTCTCCTATCGTGCTGACCTAAAGGTCAGCGCTACCGCTCTTGACGGTTATGCGAATTCGCGTCCTCTGGGAAGGAAAGACGAAAGACGCACACTTGCGGGCTCTCCAGTCTGATCTGGTCAGCCGGATCGAACACTTTGCTGGATTGACGGTGGAGGAAATAGCGCCCCTTCATAAGGGAGGCCGGCGAAACGAGGTCAAGCTCTCCCCCGACGAATGCGGGCAGCCCGTCACGGCCGTAGACCACCAGCTGCCGCAGCGCCTGGCCCAGGGATTCCCCGGCGAACAGCGCCTGCGGGTCGCGCCGGTCGGTGACCGGCCCCGGGAGCACGGTCACGGCGGGGGCGCGCTGGCCATTGGGCCGGCCGGGTTCGCCTGCCACGGGCAGCGGCACGGCCAGGGGGCGCATGGCGTCGGCGACCTTGAGGTCCTGCAGGGCGCGCCAGGGCGTGGCGCGGTCGATGT
>CAWKEZ010000070.1:0-39688 GCA_963848545.1 uncultured Thermoleophilia bacterium | reverse complement strand
CTCTGTAGCCTATTCGTCAACCTGCTTGCTTACGACCTGATCCATCCACGTCTCACCACCGAGACCGTCGCTTCAGCCCCAATCTGCAGCGCGTGCGCATCCTCATCGACGGGCACCCGCAGAACGCCTACGTGTGCGCTCGCTGCCTCAAGTCGGGTCGCGTCACCAAGGCGGTCTAACGAGTAGTGCACCTGCGGCGCCCCACTCGTTAGACCGCCTGCGGTGACTAGCGTCTACCGCGGCTCCGCCGCCGCCGGCGCCGGGAGGCGCCAGGTCACAAGGCCCGCCGGCGGCGGGTCTTACTCTTTAAGGCGCGGGTCTCAAGGCACCCTTCGCTGAGCGCGCCAAGGTTCTCACCCGCGGCGCGGCAACGCCTCACCCGCCTCAGGGCAGTGTGCGCCCCAGGTTGGCCATCTCCAGCGCCGTGGCCGCCGCCGACCAGCCCTTGTTGCCGGCCTTCGTGCCGGCCGCGCTCCACGGCCTGCTCGATGGTGTCTGTGGTAAGCACCCCGAACACCACCGGCACGCCGGTGTCGAGACTCACCTTGGCGATGCCCTTGGCGGTCTCCCCGGCCACGTAGTCGAAGTGCGGCGTGCTGCCGCGGATCACGGCGCCCAGGCAGATCACGGCGTCGTACTTGCCGGCGTTCGCCAACCGCTTGGCGACCAGCGGCATCTCAAAGGCGCCGGGGACCCAGGCCGAGTCTACGTCGGCGTCGGCCACGTCGTGGCGCCGCAAGCAGTCGAGGGCGCCTTGCGTAGAGCCGCCCCGAGATGAACTCGTTGAAGCGCCCTACCACGAGAGCGAACTTCATGCCCTTGCCACTCAGCTTGCCTTCGTAGGTGGTCATCGTGCGGCTCCTTTGCCGTGGTGAATTAGCCCTCGAGACCCTCGTCCTGCGTAAACAGGTCGTCGTGCTCGAGCAAGTGGCCCATCTTGTCCTTCTTGGTGCGCAGGTAGCAGACGTTGTCTTCGCGCGGCGCCACCTCGATGGGCTCGCGCCCGGTGACGCGCAAGCCGTAGCCCTCGAGGGCCACGATCTTCTTGGGGTTGTTGGTCATGATACGGAGCGTCGAGAGGCCGAGATCGGCGAGTATCTGGGCGCCGATGCCGTAATCACGCAGGTCGGCGGCGAAGCCGAGCTCCGCGTTGGCCTCCACGGTGTCGAGCCCCTGCTCCTGCAGGGCATACGCCTTGAGCTTGTTGATGAGGCCTATGCCGCGTCCCTCCTGCCGCATGTAGAGCACCACGCCGGCGCCCTCTTCTTCGATGCGCCGCAGCGACTCCGCGAGCTGCTCGCCGCAGTCGCAGCGCAGCGAGCCAAAGGTGTCGCCGGTGAGACATTCGGAGTGCACCCGCACCAGCACGTCGTGCTTGCCGGCCACCTCGCCCTTGACGATGGCGACGTGATGAGCGCCGTCGATCACCGACTCGTAGCCTATGGCCTTGAAATCGCCGTACTTGGTGGGCAGCGCCACGGTGGCCGCGCGGCGAACGAGCTTCTCATTGCGGCGCCGGTACTTGATGAGGTCGGCCACGGTGATGATCTTGAGACCGTGCTGGCGCGCGTACGGGATGAGGTCTGGCACCCTGGCCATGGTGCCGTCGTCGTTCATGATCTCGCAGATGACGGCCGTGGGGTTGAGACGCGCGAGGCGTGCGAGGTCGACCCCGGCCTCCGTCTGCCCCGTGCGCTCGAGCACCCCGCCGGGACGCGCCATGAGGGGAAAGACGTGGCCTGGCTGCACGAGGTCGGTCGGCCCCGACTCGGGGTCGATGGCCACCTGAATAGTGTGTGCGCGGTCGGCCGCCGAGATGCCGGTCGTGACACCTTCGCGAGCCTCAATGGAAACGGTGAAGGCGGTCTGCAGCCGCGTCTGGTTATTGGCCGTCATGGGGGGCAGATTGAGCTCGGCACAGCGCTGCGGCGTGAGGCACAGGCAGATGAGGCCGCGACCCTCCTTGGCCATGAAGTTGATCTTCTCGGCGGTCGCGAACTGCGCCGCCATGGTGAGGTCGCCTTCGTTCTCGCGGTCCTCGTCGTCACAGACGATGACCATCTTGCCCTCACGGAGATCGTCCAGGGCCTCCTCGATTGAGGCGAAGGCGCGCTGGTCGCGCCCTCCTCCCCCGTGCACATCGTGAGAGCTCATCAAAACCCCGCTTCCGCTAACTTCTCCCAGGTGAGCCCGTCGGCAGGCGAGCGCCCGGCGACAAAGGTGTAGACGTACTTCGCGATCAGATCGGCCTCCAGGTTGACGCGCACACCCGGCGCCAGGCACGCCAGGGTCGTCACCGTCGCCGTGTGCGGGATGAGCGAGACGCGCAGCCGGTTACCCTGCACCGCGACGATCGTGAGGCTCACCCCGTCGAGCGCCACCGACCCTTGCGGCACGCTCACCTCGGCCACCTCCGCCGGCGCCTCCACGTCGACTACGAGGGAACTGCCCTCGGAGGCCACGTTCAGCACGGTGCCGACGCCGTCGATGTGCCCGGCCACCAAGTGACCGCCGAGGCGCGATTGCAGCGTCAGGGCACGCTCGAGATTGAGCGAGTCGCCGGCGCGGCGGCCGGCCAGGGTGGTGCGGCGCACCGTCTCGGGCATCACGTCGGCGATGAAGCCACCGGGCCGCAGCCTGGTGATCGTCAGGCAGACCCCGTCGGTGAGTATGCTGTCACCTACGGCAGAGCCCTCCAATACCAGGGCCGCGTCGATATCGAGCGCGACGCTCTCGCCTCGCATGCGCACCCCACGCAACGTGCCTACCTCCTCGACGATGCCCGTGAACATCTAGCCCTCCTGTCGTGTGATGCTGCCGCTCAGCAGCAGGTCGTCGCACACCATGCGCCACTCCACGTCGTGGAGGCGCCAGGCGCCGGCCACCGCGTCGACGGCGGGCGCCGCGAACAGGTCGGGCGCGCCGCGCCCGACGATCAGCGGCGCCACGAACAGCAGCAGGCGATCGATGAGCCCGTCGGCCAGCAGATTGCCGGCCAAGCCGGGGCCGCCCTCAAGGAGAACGTCCAGCAGGCCGCGCTCGGCGAGCGCGGCCAGGGCGCCGTGCAGGTCACCCGTGCCCACCTCGATCACCTCCACGCCACGGGCCACGAGGAAGCGCTTGGCGGCCGCCTCGGCGCGGTGGGCCACGACGATCGTGCGCACCTTGCGGGCCGTGGCCAGTAGCTTGGCGCCCGCGGGCAGCTCGCCGGCATGCGTGATCACCACGCGCACGGGATCGCGACCGTCGCTCAGGCGTACCGTGAGCTCGGGGTCGTCGCGTCGCACCGTCTCGGCGCCGACCATCACCGCGTCGGCCACGGCGCGCAGCTGATGCACCGCCCGGCGGCTGTCGAGGCACGAGATCCAGCGCGCGTCGCCGCCGGCCGCCGCCACCTTGCCGTCGAGTGTCACGGCGGCCTTGTACGTCACCAGGGGCAGGCCCGTCTCGTGGTACTTGATGAACGGCGCGTTCAGCTTGCGCGCCCGCGCACCCCACTTGTCCGCCTGCAGGTCAACCTTCACGCCACCGCCGCTCAGATGGGCGAAGCCGCGGCCGTCGACCAGCGGGTTGGGGTCGCGCAACGCCACCACGGCGCGGGCGATGCCGGCCGCCACCAGCGCGGCGGCGCAGGGCGGCGTTCTGCCTTGGTGGTCGCAGGGCTCAAGGGTGCAGTAGAGGGTGGCGCCGGCGGCGCGTGCGCCGGCCTCGGCGAGGGCCATCGCCTCCGCGTGCGGCTGGCCCGGCCCCATGTGGTAGCCGCGGCCCACTACCTGGCCGTCTCTCACCAACACGGCGCCCACCAGCGGATTCGGATGCGCCCAGCCGCGACCCTTCTCGGCCAGCGCGAACGCTTCCTGCATGTATCTGTCGTCGCCCATAAAAAGACCCCGGAGCAAGGCTCCAGGGCAGACGACGCCGAGACGTCGCAGCGTGCTTCTTCCATCCGGACTTTGACCGTCGGCCCAGGAGTTTCACCTGGTCGGCCTCCGGGGAGGCTCGCGGGCTCTAACCGCCGGTGGGGAGTTTCACCCCGCCCTGAAGCAGCTTGGTCTTTGCTTGCGTATTATACGTGCCCCGCGGCAGCGCGCGCCAGCGCGCTGAAACGACTTTCGATGTCCGGTCCGCCGAACACGCTCGAGCCGGCCACCAGCAGGTTGGCCCCGGCGGCGACCATCTCTGCGGCATTCTGCGCCGTTACGCCGCCGTCGACCTCGATCGCGACGCGCTCCGGCAGGTAGGCGCGCGCGTGCTTCAGCTTGGCCGTCGAGGTGGGGATGAAACTCTGCCCGCCGAAGCCGGGATTCACCGACATCACGACCACGAGGTCGCAGTGCTCCCGCGCCTCCGCCAAGGTCTCGACCGGCGTGGCCGGGTTGAGGGCGATGCCGGCTGATGCGCCCGCCTCCCGGATCTGCGCAAGCACCCGGTGGAGGTGCACGCAGGCCTCCTGGTGCACGGAGATGGCGTCGGCTCCCGCGGCCGCGAACTCGGCCACGTAGCGCTCAGGGTGTTCGATCATGAGGTGCACATCGAGCAGTGCCCCGGCACCGTGCACCAGTGGCTGCAGGGCGCGCAGCACGAGCGGGCCGATGGTGATGTTGGGCACGAAGTGGCCGTCCATCACGTCGACGTGGATCACACGGGCGCCAGCGTTGAGGACCGCCTCCACCTCGGTGCCCAGCTCCAAGAAGTCCGCCGAGAGGATCGATGGTGCGACGTTGATCTCGTGCAGCAGGCCGTCCATGACCCCTCCATGACGTTGGCTCGGCGGCCCTCACGACCGCGCCGATATTCTACCCCCCGGACATGCTGCGCCGCAGCCGGGCCACGAAGAAGCCGCTCGCGCCATGCTCCGGGGGCAGGACGAGCAAGTACCCGCCGGCATCGGGATGCGCCATGCCGGGCCAGGCCGCCCCCAGGTCGTCCACCACCCACTGCCCCGTCGTGAGCAGCGGCTCAACGACCCCCAATGTCTCGGCGCGCGGCATCGTGCAGACCGCGTACGTGAGAGCACCGCCGGGCCGCACGCAGCGCGCCGCGCGCCGTAGCAGGCGCCGCTGCAGCTGCGCCAGCCGGGCGATGTCGGCGGCGCGCCGCTGCCAACGCAGATCGGCGCGCGAGGCCAGCGTGCCCAGGCCGCTGCAGGGCGCGTCGAGCAGCACCGCATCGAAGGCCTGGTCGTAGGTGCCGGGCAGGTCGAGCACGTCGCCGTGCACCACCTCAACACCGGTGGCGGCGAGCCGGGCCAGGTTCTCGCGCAGGGCGGCCACACGCCTCTCGTCGGATTCCACCGCGGTCACGCGCGCCGGCGGCCAGAGCGCTACGAGCTGCGCCGTCTTGATGCCGGGCGCGGCGCACAGGTCGAGCACCGCCGCGCCCCGGCCGACGCCGCCCGTGGCGGGCGAACCGACCGCGACGGCCGCCGTGAGGCCGCCGGCGGCCACCATGCCGGCCACCTGCGAGCCACGCGACTGTGGCGTCACCAGGCCATCGCGGAACGGCTGCGAGCGCTCGAGCGCCGGACCGTCGTACAGGAGCGCCGTCGGCAGCCCTGGCACGCCGCTCGTGGCGAAGCCGGCGGCGGCGAGCGCCTGCCGCGCCGCCGGTACATGGGCCTTCAGCGTGTTCACCCGCAGGCAGCGCTCAGGGGCCGCATTGGCGGCCGTGAGAAAGCGCTCCGCGCGCTCGTCGCCCAGTTCGCCGCGCAAGAGCCTCACCAGCCAGACCGGGCAGGAGTGGCGCACGGCCCAGGCGCGCGCGCCCTCGCCCTCCGCAAGGTCGGCGAAGCGCGCCCGCCCGTCTGCCGCCACCTTGCGCAGCACCGCATTCACGAATCCCTTGCCGCGAGGGCTGCGGCCGGCGGCCACCGCCACGGCGTCGTCCACCACGGCGTAGGCCGGCACGCGGTCGAGAAACAGCATCTGAAACGCGGCCAAACGAAGCAGCTCGAGCAGCGCGCCTTCGGTGGAGTCGAGGGGCGCCTTGGTGAACGACCCGAGAACCGCATCCAGCGAGGCGCGCCGTTTGACCACGCCGGTCACCAGCTCGTTGGCCAGCGCGCGATCGCGCGCCTCGAGCTCTTCGAGCTCGGGAAACGAGGCTCGCGAGTCGTCGAGACGCCCGCTGCCGGCGCGCAACCGCAGCAACGCCTCATAGGCGGCGGCGCGCGCGGGACTCACGCCCGCCGGGGGGCGGGCCTTCACGACGCGGCCGGCCGGCGGCCCGCGCCGCGCAGGAACTGCGCCGCCGTCACACGCCGGCGACCCTCTTGCTGCAGCTCCAGCACGTCCAGCCAGCCGTCGCCGGCCGGCAGAGCCAGCCGCTCCCCGCTCGCCGGGAGCGGCCCATTGCCGGCTCGCGCCCTCCAGATGAGCGTACGCTTGCCGAGCAATTCCGTGACCGCGCCGACATGCGGCGACAGGGCCCTGACCTGGTCGGCCAGCGCCTGGGGCGCACGCGACCAGTCGATCTCGCGGTCGGCCGCGCGGATCTTGGCGGCGTACGTCGGCGGGCCGTTCTGTGGTTGCCACGTAACCGTGCCGTCGGCGATGCGGTCGAGCGTCTCTACCACGCCCGCGACGGCAGCCGGCGCCAGCAACTCGTAGGCCCGGCCGGCGTCGGCGTCGCGCGGCACGTGCACCGCGCGGGCGTCGCCCACAGGGCCCTCGTCCACACCGCCCGTCATCTTCAGGACGGTCACGCCGAGCTCCGTCTCCCCCGCCATGAGCGCCCGCTCGACAGGTGCCGCCCCGCGCCAGCGCGGCACCAGCGACGGATGCACGACGATCACCGGCAGGGCGCCCAGCAAGGTCTCGCGCACGATCTGTCCGTACGCGCACACCACCAGCGCTGCGGGCGCAAAGGCGAGCAGGTTCTCAACCGTGTCGGGCGCCGAGACAACCACCGGCTGCACCACCGGCAGCCCATGGGCCAGCGCCGCCACCTTCACCCCCGGCGGCTGCGGCGTGCCGTGCCTGCCTTTGAGGCGGTCGGGGTTGGTGACGACGGCGACGACCACGTGGTGCGAGGCCAGAAGACCCTCGAGCACGAGCTCGGCGAACGGCGCGGTGCCCGCGAAGGCGAACCGCATGCGGCTCACAGGCCTCCGCCGACCGCGCCTATCAGGCCGGCGTCTTCGCGGTCGCGCAGTTCACGCAGTGCCGCCGCGCGCGCGCTGCGCGACGTACGGTCGATAATGAGCACGCCGTCGAGGTGGTCGTACTCGTGCTGAATGACGCGCGCCTTCATGCCTTCGGCGAACAACTCCACAGGCTCGCCAGAGGCGTCGAAGCCACGCACGTGCACGCTCACCGGCCTCTCCACCGGCATCACCACGCCAGGCAGGCTCAAACAGCCCTCGTCGGCCTCCTCCGTGGTGTCGGAGAACTCGTCGAGCACAGGGTTCACCAGCACTCCCGGTTCCTCGTCTACCTCGAAGACGAGGAGGCGCCGGAGAACACCTATCTGCGGAGCGGCCAGTCCCACGCCGGGGGCGTCGCGCATGATGCGGATCATGCGCTTGGCCAGCTTGCGCAAACCGCGGTCGAACACGGTGACCTCGTGGGCGCGCTCGCGCAACACCGGGTCGCCGATCACGCGAATCTCGCGGCGCGCTTCGCGCTGCCGCCGGCTGAGCTCTTCACGCTCTCGTTCGCTCTCTTCAGTATGGGCCATGGTCTAATGCTACCTCACGTACCGTCTGCGGTGGTCTGCGTGCGCTCACAGCCACTGCGGGTCAACGTCCGGTACCAACCTCACGCCCCGCTCCGCGAAGCGGTCACGGTTCTTGTCCAGCCACGAGCGCAACGTATCTAAAGTTTCCCCTGTCTCGGTAGTCTTTACCACCACGCGGCAGGTATGCCGCCCGCGCTCCCGCCACAGCGGACCAGGGCCCAACACCTGCTCGCCGTGACCCAGGTGCGCCGCCAGCCTCTCGGCCGTGAATCGTCCAGCGATGCTCACCTTCTCCTGCATCGTCCCCGAGAGCTCCAGGCCCACCAGTTGCGCGGCCGGCGGATAGCCAAGCTCGCGGCGGCGCCCCACCTCCTCGGCATAGAAGCGCTCTTCCTCCCCTGCGGCCGCGTAGGCGATCGGTCGCGCCTCGGGACTCAACGTCTGCACGATCACGCGACCGGGACGGTCGCCGCGACCGCTGCGCCCGCCCACTTGAAGAATCATGGCGAAGGTTCGCTCCTCGGCGCGGAAGTCGGGGAAGTGCAGCGTGAGATCGGCGTTCACCACGCCGACCAGCGTGACATCGGGAAAGTGGTGGCCCTTGGCGATCATCTGCGTGCCCACCAGCACCTTGGGGCCCGGCGCGGCGAAGCGGTCGAGCACGGCGCGCAGACGCGCGTAGGAGGCGGCCACGTCCGAGTCTAGGCGCAACAGCTCCACGCCGGGTAGCAAGCCCTGCACCTCGCGCTCCAGGCGTTCCGTGCCAAAGCCGAAGCGCACCAGGTCGGCGCTGGCGCAGCTCGGGCAAGTGCCGGGCGCGGCCTCGGCGTGCCCGCACGTGCGGCAGCGCAAGCCGCGGCCGCCGAAGAGCGTGAGCGTCACGTCGCAGTTGGGGCACATCCACGTGCGGCCGCAGTGATCGCACACAAGGTACGAGGCGAAGCCGCGCCGGTTGAGGAACAGAATCGCCTTGTCGCCGGCGTCGACGGTGGCGCTCAGAGCCCCGGCGAGCGCTGGGGAGAACACGCCGTGATGATCGCGCATGTCGACGATCTCGAGGGCCGGCGGCCGCGACCCGTCAACCCGCCGGCGCAGGTCGACGTGCAAGGGCACGCGCGCGTAAGTCTCCACGCTGGGCGTCGCCGAGCCCAGAACCACCACCGCGCCAGACTGTTCCGCCCGCCAGCGCGCCACGGTGCGCGCGTCGTAGGCCGGTTCGCTCTCCTGCTTGTAGGAGGTGTCGTGTTCCTCGTCGATCACGATGAGTCCCAGGTCGAGGAGGGGCGCAAACACCGCCGAGCGCGCGCCCACTACGATGCGCACCTCCCCATTGGCGACGGCGCGATAGGCGAAGAGCCGCTCGCGCCCCGTGAGCCCGGAGTGCAGCACGGCGACACGCCGGCCGGCAAAGCGCCGCTCAACACGAGCCACCGTCTGCCCGGTCAGCCCGATCTCGGGCACCAGGAACAGCACCGACCGACCTCCCTCCAGAGTGGCCTGGGCAGCTTGCAGATAGACCTCCGTCTTGCCGCTGCCGGTAACACCGTGCACCAGCACCTCGTCCCCCGGCCGGGTCTCGCACAGGATCGCGCTCAGGGCACGTCGCTGTTCAAGCAGCAGATCGGGCACATCCTCCAGCGTCGCGCAGGCGTTGAGGCGCGCGGCCTGGCTGAGGGCGGCCGGCCCCGGCGCCGCCTCGGCCGACTCCGCTGGCGGCGCGGCCGGCGCCTGGTACGGGGGCGCACGCCTCGAATCGGTGTCGTCCGCCCCGGCCGCCCGGGGAAGTTCGGAAGTCCCGGCCACGGCCGCGCCCGACTCGCCGCCGCGCTCGTCGGCAGCGATCAAGGCTCCAGCCTCCAGCAAGCGGAGCAACCCCGCGGACGAAAGCCCGCTCTCGGCGCGCAGGAGGTGCTCGTCGAGCGGTCCCGCCTGCTCTACCAACAGCAGGGCGGCCTTCTGACGCGCGCCCAGGCGCCCCGGCATCTCGCCGCCGCGGCCCAAGCGACGGCCGCGCCGCGCTGCCCCCGCCACACGCACGCGATAGGTCACGCGCAGCCAGCCCTTGCGCCGCTGGCGTTCGGCCACGTGCCCCAGCGGTCCGGCCGGCAAGCCACGTCCGGCCAGCTCCTCAAGCTCGGCGGCGCCCGGCG
Source organism: uncultured Thermoleophilia bacterium (assembly GCA_963848545.1). GTDB lineage: Bacteria > Actinomycetota > Thermoleophilia > UBA2241 > UBA2241 > CAIXSE01. The sequence goes on along the minus strand of CAWKEZ010000070.1, from coordinate 29,861 downwards.
CGCCGGCCTCCACAGCCTTGAGGCCGGCCTCGGTGAGCTCGAGACTGCGCACCACCCTGAGCGCCCCGGTGGGCGGGCACACAAGGTTCAGGGCAGCCGAGAAGGAGGTGAGGTAGTACTGCTGCAGGCGCTGCGCCAGGCCGAGCAGGTCGCCGGGGATAGCCGGTACGTCGAGAACGTCGTGCAGAGGAACCACGCGGCCGGCGTGGGCCGTGGTCTCACGCGCGGCGAGGACCACGCCAATGACCGTCTGCGTGCCGAGAGGTACGGCGACGAGCGCGCCCGGGACGGCTCGCCCGCGAAGCTCCTGAGGAACCACGTAGTCGAACGCCTCGCCGAAGGCGCGGGTGCGTAGCAGCGGAAAGACGGCGGCATAGCTCACGCCACGCCGCCGTCTCCCGCCGCGAGACGGCCGCTCAGCCCTTGAGGCCGGCGGCGTCGCGCAGAGCTGCGGCCTTGTCGGTGCGCTCCCACGTGAAGTCGTGGTCGTTGCGGCCAAAATGCCCGTAGGCGGCGGTCTTCTTGTAGATGGGCCGACGCAGGTCGAGGTCGCGCAGGATGGCGGCCGGACGGAGGTCGAACAACTCCTTCACGGCCTTCTCGATGGTGGCGATGGCGACTTTCTCCGTGCCGCGGCAGTCGAGCATCACCGAGACGGGATGCGCCACACCGATGGCGTAGGCCACCTGCACCTCGCAGCGCTCAGCCAAGCCGGCGGCCACCACGTTCTTCGCCACGTACCGGGCCGCGTAGGCGCCGGAACGATCGACCTTACTGGGATCTTTGCCCGAGAAAGCGCCACCGCCGTGGGGCGCCGAGCCACCATACGTGTCGACCACGATCTTGCGCCCGGTGAGGCCGCAGTCGCCCATGGGCCCGCCGATCACGAACTTGCCGGTGGCGTTGATGACGACGATGTCTTCGAGCTTGCCACTGTAGAGCTCCTTGGGCAGGATAGGCTCTACCACGTGCTCGATGAGATCTGGGTAGATGATGCTCTGCAGGTCGGCGCTCTCGGCGTGCTGCGAGGCCAGCACAACCTTGACGATCTCGGCTGGCCGGCCGTCTTCGTAGCGCACCGTAACCTGCGACTTACCGTCGGGTCGGAGATACGGAAGGATCTCGGCCTTGCGCACGTCGGCGAGCCGGTGCGACAGCTTGTGCGCCAAGGAGATCGGCAGCGGCATGAGCTCGGGGGTCTCAACGCAGGCGTAGCCAAACATCATGCCCTGGTCGCCGGCACCCTGCGAGTCGAGCACGTCGTCGTCGTTGACGTCGGTGCGCACCTCGAGGGCTTGGGTTACGCCCTGGCTGATGTCTGGCGACTGCTCGTCGATGGCCACCATGACACCGCAGGTTTCGTAGTCGTAGCCGTAGAGGGCGTCGGTGTAGCCGACGTCCTTCACGGTCTTGCGCACGATCTTGGGGATGTCGACGTACGTCTCGGTCGTGATCTCGCCGGCCACGAAGGCGAGCCCTGTGGTAACGAGGGTCTCGCAGGCGACGCGACTGTATGGATCGCTGGCCAGCATCGCGTCGAGGATGGCATCCGAGATCTGGTCGGCGAGCTTGTCGGGGTGGCCTTCGGTGACCGATTCCGACGTAAACAGGTAGTTCCTCTTCTCCACCGTACCTCCTGGGGCATCGCGTGCGGCACGGCGAAAGCGCCGCCACGGATAGGGCTAAATGTCTGACGGCCGCGCGGGTCACCAGCAACCGCCCGCGGGCGGCCGAAGGACGCCCGCGGCCCGAGCGAGTCTACCAGACGGTCGTGACGGGCTTCAACGCGCCGTTGGCCGAGCCTCCTGCGGCGAACGCTACAACCCTCGCACCCATCGCAACAGGCGTTCGTGCGGTCTGCCGCTCACGGCGCACCGCCAGCCGCGGAGGTCTACCGCGCGCCGAAGAGCGCGAGGACCCTTCCTTCTCTGGGCGACGCCTCGGTGAGAGCGCCCTGCCACACTGACTGCCCTCCCGCCCCGCCCGACAACAGGGCGGCGCTGGGCGCCGTGAGGGCCTCGGCCCCGTCGCGGCGCAGGCGACGGGCGCAGTCCTGGCAGTCCGCGTAGCTCGCCAGACCGCCGAGGAGCACCCCGGTGTCGAGCGCCGGGCGAGGGACGCCGCCGAGCCATCAGGTACGTCGATCGCCCAGAGATCGCGCTCAATACCGGCGAGGTCTGCAGCCTCGCTGATCTCCTCGTGGCGAAGGAACTCCGCCCAAGCCCCGTCCGGTGTGTCACTGAGGTGCTGCACCGGGCCCTCACCGTCGCCGTGCCAGCGCCCCGGCGGCTGGTTTGCCGACTGCCAGAGGAAGGGCCAGCGAGTATCACAGTGCCTGAACCAGATCACGGGGCCTCTAAACGGCGCCGCCGGCTCCGACCAGATCGTCGGCCAGCGAGAGCGCGGTCTGCAAGCGCTCGTCGTCTTCGTCTCGGGCAGCCTTCAAGACTTCCGCCGGCGACAGCCCGTCGAGCGCCGCCCGCCGGCGTTCGAACCAGCGCCGCACCCCGTAGCCGTTGTAGGAACCCAACAGCGAGGCCAGCAAGCGCGCGACAACGTGCAGGCGCCACGCAATGTGATCTGGGGTCTCCCGCACGCCTGCCGCGTAGCGCCGCAGCGACGATTGCGAGATGCCGCCGACGAGTCTCGCGAGGAGCTCGTCGCCGACGAGCTCGCGAGCGGGTTGCCATTCTCCCATGGGCAGAGGCGACGCGTCCAGCGCGCTGATCACGGCCTTCAACAATGCGGCGACGTGGGTGTACGAGCGGGCCTCCACCTGGGAGCGCAAGAGAGCCACCTGCTCTGTGGCGACCCCCGCCGCCTGGAGCGAGCCCGCCACCTCGAGCAGCAGCGACTGGTCCAGGGTCGTTCCTGGCACGCTCCCTGCGTGCAGAGACCCATGGTCTGCGCCCGCGCAAGCAGCAGATAGGCGCACCGCAGCGCCTCCGGTGATGAAAGGAAGCGGGTGTCTACGGCCTCAATACGGACTGCGCACATACTCCGTATTGTATCCGTTTCTCGTCCGAAAGCAACACCGGCCGAGGAACGCGAACGGCTTGCGTCGAGGAGGAGTTCCATGCGGCGGAGCGTACCGGCGCGACCGTCGTCGCGCCAGGGTGATGTAGCCATGTACAAGTAGACATCGCGCGCCGCGGCTCGGGGGGCCCGTTGAACGACGGCGGATCTTCCAGGCCCTCGGGTACCGCTCAGACGAAGGCCTTCGCGCGGCGCCGGTCAGCCGCCGACGTCAGCCATCGCTGACGATCGGTGCCTGGCCCACGAACTCGTCGTCGGTGAGCTGCCTGAGCAGGAAATCGGCCGCGTTGGCGCGCGAGAGGTACGTGCCGGTGACCCGGTCGCCCAGGTAGCCCACCTTTACTGCCCCGGTCCGCGGCCCGTCCCTGAGAAACGGTGGCCGCACGATCGTCCAGTCGCGGTCGGACTCCCGCACACATCGGGCCGTCGCCACAACATCGTCTTGTACGCGGGACGCAGGAAGATCTTGGCGATGCCGATGAAGAACCGCGAGCGCAGCGGCGGGGCGTCGCGCGGGTCGGCGGCACTGGCCGTGGCCACGACCACGATGCGTCGCACCCCATACTTCTCCATCGCGGCGATGATGCTCCGCGTGCCGTGGGCGATAGGGGTCCCCTTCACCGGCTTGCCCTGCCCAAGCAAGCTGATGACGCCGTCTGCCCCCTCCACGGTCTGCGCGATGGCGGCGAGGTTCGCCAGATCACCGGCGACGACCGCAAGCCGCTCGTGCACCATGACTAGCTTCTCCGGGTGCCGGGCGAGAGCGACGACGACGTGCCCTTCGCTCAACGCCTGAGCGATGAGCAATCTACCCGTAGTCCCTGTGCCGCCGAAGACTGCGATCTTCATTCTCTGTCCCCCGCCGCTTACGGCATCGCGTTGGCGGGAACGGGCTCCCGTCCCCTCAGTCTTCGTGCCGCTCCTCTTGGGCGTCCTGCCCATGAGGTCGGCAACGCACTCCTGTGGCGTGCGGAGGCCCTCGAGCACATGGTAGACGTTCTCGGTGACCGGCATGTCGATGTCGAGACGCGCCGCGAGATCGTGGAGCGCGTGCGCCGTGGGGATGCCCTCCACGACCTGACCCACCTGCTTCTCCACCTCGGCCGGGCTGGCGCCTTTGGCGAGGAGCTCGCCGGCAAGCCGGTTGCGACTGTGACGCGACGTGCACGTGGCGATGAGGTCACCGATGCCGGCCAGGCCAGTGAATGTGGCGATATGCGCACCCTGCGAGATGCCGAGACGCGTGACCTCCGCGAGACTTCGCGTGATGAGGCTGGCGCGGGAGTTGTCGCCGAAGCCCAGGCCGTCGCTCATGCCTACAGCCACGGCGATGGGGTTCTTCACCGCACCACAGAACTCCACGCCCACCACGTCGTCGTTCGTGTATACGCGAAAGGTGTCGCTCGTGATGGCTGTTTGCAGGGCGTCGGCCGCCACCTCATCGGCCGCCGCGATCACCGTCGCCGAGGGCATGTCGCGGCCGACCTCCTCGGCGTGGTTGGGGCCCGAGAGCGCCGCCGCGGCGGCGCCAGTCTCTTCCTCGATCACCTCGCTCGGTCGCTTGAGACTGTGCAGCTCATAGCCTTTGGCCAGCGAGAGCTGCAGCGCGTCTGGCCGGCGGCGCAAAGCAACCCAGCGCGCCACCTCGCGCACGGCCTGCGTGGGCACCGCGTAGACCACGAGGCCGGCGTCGGTGATGTCGGCATCGGCGATGGCCACGAAGCGGATCTCGGCAGGCAGCACAATGCCGGGCAGGAAGTGCGGGTTCTGGTGGGTGGCGTTGAGTTCCGCGGCCTCCTCACGAGTGAGCGCCAGCACCTGTACGTCGTGGCCGCGACGCACGAGGAGACGGGCAAAAGCGCTACCCCAGCTCCCCGAGCCGACGACTGTGATCTCCACGCCTCAGGAGCCGCCGTCACCGCTGGCGCACGCCGTGGGCTTGGTCTTGTCGCCGCGCCGCCAGGGCATGGTCACGCGATTCTCGCTGCCGTTCAGCAACCGTTTGAGGTTGCCGCGATGTGCCCACCAGATGATGGCCGCCACCAGCACGGCGGCAATCTCATACGGCAGGGGATGACTGAACCAGATGACCAGCACCGGCACCAGGCTCGACGCCGCCAGCGAGGCCACGCTCACGTAGCGGGTGGTGAGCACCAGAACCACCCACACCGCGATGATGATGCAGAACACCAAGGGCACTAGCGCCAGCACGGCGCCGGCCCCGGTGGCAATGCCCTTGCCGCCCGAGCCCTTGAGATAGATCGAGTACATGTGCCCCACCACCGGCGCCGCCGCGATGAAGATCGCGAACCAGGGGTTGAAGAAGTGCGCCGCCATCAACGCCGGTACGAATCCCTTGAGCAGGTCGCAGGCGAACACCACCGTACCGGCCTTCGTGCCGAGCACGCGAAACACATTCGTGGTTCCGACGTTGCCCGAGCCATGCTGGCGCACATCGACGTTGTAGAAGAGCTTGCCGATCACCACCCCGAACGGGATCGCCCCGATGAGATACGCGCCGAGGAAGAGCGCGATGAACGCGGCGATATCGAAAAGCATCACTTCTTCCCCTTGAAATCGATGACCAGAGGCACGCCATCGAGGTGGTAGTGCTCGCGCAGCCGGTTCTCGACGAAGAACCCGAAGTCGCGCGTGACCAGCGTACGGTCGTTGACCTCGATCGCGAAGCGCGGAGGAGCGGTACCGAACTGGGTGATGTAATACATCCTCAGACGTTTGCCGCGTTTCATGGGCAGCGGACGGGCGCCCGCGAGATCGGCCAGCGCCCGGTTCAGCTCGCCCGTCCCGATATGGGCAGTATAGCGAGCCTCCAGCGAGGCGACCACTGTGAGAAGCTCTCGCACACCGCGGCGCGTCAGCGCCGAGACGGGGATGACCGCGGGCTTCTGACGCAGCTTGCGCCGGGCGATGCCGGCGATCTCCGCGAGGTCGGGTTCGGCGACGTCCGTCTTATTCACGGCGATCACCGTGGCGCAGTGGTTGCGAGCGGCCTCCGTGCAGATCGAGAGGTCGAGCTCGCCGAACTTCACGGAGGCATCGGCCACGACCACAGCGACGTGGGCGCGGTCCAGGCTCTGCACGCTGCGCAGGTACGAGTAGTACTCCACGCCACTCACCTTGGCGGCCTTGCGCATGCCCGCCGTGTCGATGAAGCGAAAGATGCCCTCCGCGGTCGTCACCGCGGTATCGATGGCGTCGCGCGTGGTGCCGGCGATCTCGCTGACGATCGTGCGCGGCTCCCCTACGATGGCGTTGAACAGGCTCGACTTGCCCGCGTTCGGCCGACCGACGATGGCCACGGGGATCTCGGCCGGGAAAGCCAGCGCCGCGTCTCGGCCGGCGTCGCCAGGCTCTTCAGGGCCGGCTTCTGCGCCGCACCGGGCCGCCCCCGGCCCCACCGCGTCGGTCTCGGCGACCAGCCGGTCGAGCAGCTCGCCAGTACCCAGGCCGTGCACGGCCGAGACGATCAGCGGCTCTCCCAGGCCCAGCTCATATAGCAGCGGGTCGGCCGTTACCGCGCGCGGGTCGTCGAGCTTGTTGGCCACGAAGACCACAGGCACGCGGGCGCGACGCAGAACAGCGGCGATCTCGAAGTCGTCGGCCAGCGGGCCGCTGCGGCCGTCGACCACGAAGAGCACCACGTCGGCCGCGCCGACGGCCAAATCCACTTGCTCGCGGATGTGGCCGGCAAACGGCGCGTCGGCCGTCGTATCGTAGCCGCCCGTGTCGACCATGTTGATCAAGCGACCCTCCCATTCCACCTCGATCACCTTGCGGTCCCTGGTGACCCCGGGCGTCTCGTGCACGACGGCCTGACGCGACCCGCTCAGGCGATTGACCAGGGTGGACTTGCCGGCGTTAGGAGAGCCGACTACGACGATGGTGGGGGGTGCCTTCATTGGGACAGTGTAGCAAACGCTTCGTAGAGGGATTCGGCGACGACCAGGCGGCCGCCGCAGGCGGCCGCCAATTCGTCCTCGCCGATGTCGTCCAGCGTACGCCTGAGCGCCGCTGGCAGAAAGCCGCGCGCGGCGATGAGATGCTCGTTCGGGCCCAGCGGCTCGCCGCGTAAGGCGTCGCGCACCTCGGCGCCACCGAGCAAGCCCGTAACGGTCACATGGGTCCCAAAGAGGCGGTTCGCAACCACGAATGGCCGCACTGGCACGGCGCACCAGCCAGTGAGCACATGCGCGGCCTCGACGATCACCGGAGCCGCCAGGGTGCCGGTCAAGATGCGTAGCCGCGCCGTGCTGAGCGCAGACCGCGAGCCGGGCGCACCCGCCGTGCTGCCGGCTAGCCGCCGGGCTTCCCCTAGCAGCTGGGCGGCCATCCCGATGCCGTTCTCGTACTGTTCAGGGGCGTCGCTCGGCGGGGGCCGGCGCTCGCACAGCAGGTGAAACTCGTCGGCGGCGTGCACAAACGCGGTGCCCCGCGCCCGCCGGTAGCGCACCTGCCAGGCCTCTACAGCGGCGATCACCTGCTCCGCGTCGTTGCGCCTCACACGGCGCAGGTCGCCCTCGGCGGCAAGCGACACCGGCACAATGCCCACATCGGCCACCGCAGCCAGCCCCGCCGCCTTCTCGACGGTCTCGGCGAGCACTGCACCGTCGTTCCAGCCGGGGCACAGCACAACCTGCAGATGGATCTCGAGGCCGGCCGCAGCAAGCCGCTGCAGGGCGGCGCGAGAGCCGGCCGCGGCGCGACCCATAAGGCGCACGCGGGCAGCGTCGTCCCAGGCATGCAACGACACATACAGCGGCGACAAATGCAGCGTCTCGATGCGCTGCAGGTCGGCCGGTGTGAGGTTGGTGAGCGTCATGAAGTTGCCCTGCAGGAACGAGAGACGGTAGTCGTCGTCCTTCACGTAGAGCGCCGCGCGCAAGCCCGGGGGCACCTGGTCGACGAAGCAGAACCGGCAGCGGTTGCGGCAGACGCGCGGCTCGGACCCCAGGCCGCCCCACCCTAGCGAGATGCCGTGCCACTCGCCCGCGGCCAGCGGCACGCTGAGGTCAAGAGGATGGCCGTCGCGTAGCACCGTCAGCCACAGCGCACCGTCGGCGGCGGCCATCTCGAGATCGAGCACGTCCGTCGGCGCGGCGCCGTTGAGGCGCACCACGCAGTCGCCGGGCCGCAGACCGGCCCGCGCCGCAGCGGCCTCCACGGCTTCCACTGGCAAACCGGCCGGAGCAGCGTCGCCGCGCGCGTTACCCTCCACTGAGCGCCTGCAGGGCCCGCAACGTGGCCTCGATCTCCTCGTCGGGCGTAGACGCGCCCGCCGTGACGCCGATGCGCTTGACGCCGACGAACCACTCCGGCTGCAGCTCAGCGGCCGACTCGATGTGATACGTATGTTCCTCGATGGCCCGGCAGAGCTGTGCCAGACGCGCCGTATTGGCGCTGTTGCGCCCTCCCACGACGACCACCACGTCTACCTCGCCGGCGAGCTCGCAGGCGGCATCCTGGCGCTTCTCCGTGGCGTCGCAGATGGTGTTGAACACCAGCAACTCGCGTGCCACCGGTGCCAGGGCGGTCGCCACGCGGGCCAGCTTGTCGGTGGTCTGCGTGGTCTGCACCACCACGCCCACGCGTTGGCCGCGCAGCTCCTCCAGCGGCAGGCCAGTGGCGTCTTCCACTACGATGGCACGCTCGCCGGCGAAGCCCTGCAGGCCGGCGACCTCGGGATGATCGCGCTCCCCCAGGATCACCACGCGGTACCCCGCGTCGCGCAGCGTCGCCGCCTTGCGCTGCGCCACGGCCACGAACGGACACGTAGCATCGACCACCTCCAAGTGTTTCTCGCGAGCGCCCTCAATAACCCCGGGGGCGACACCGTGGGTACGCACGATGAGCGTGCAACCCTCGGCTCGGTCGAAGCTGTCGACCACCTCCACCCCCCGCTCCTCGAGCTGCCCGACCACGCTGGGGTTATGGATGATGGGCCCGAGGCTGGCCACCGGCCCCTGAGCCTTCTCGAGGGCCTCCTCGGTGATGCGTAGGGCGCGCTCAACGCCGTAGCAGTAGCCGGCGAACCGCGCGACCACGATCTCCACGCCGCCGGCCAGGACATGACGCAGGTCGGCGCGCCGCTCATCCTCGTCGTGACGCCGGCGGGGCCGGGGGTGCCTCTCGCCGCCCTTCTCAGAGCTGCGCATAAAGCCTGGCCACGGCCACCTGCATGCGCCGTGCCGCCTCCTGATAAGCCTTGCTGTTGCGCCCGCTGAGATCGTTGAGGTTGAGCGTCGGCCCCATGATGGCCCGCAACGCGGGCAGGCCGGGCCGTACGCCACGCAGCATGTGCTGCGTGCCGTCCATGGCGAGCGGCACCACCGCGGCGCCGCTGCGCAAGGCGAGCATACCCACGCCCGGCATGAACTCGTGCACCGCGTGGTCGGTCTGGCGATGGCCCTCGGGGAACATGAGCAGCACATCGCCCTTGGCAAGAAGGTCGAGCGACGTGGCCAGGGCGGCACGATCGCCGGCCCCGCGGTCGATGGGGAACGCCCCGAGCGTGACGATGAGCTTGCGCAGGGCGCGGTTGCCGAAGAGCTCCTTCTTCGCCATGTAGCGCAAAGGGCGATCGCACACCATGCCGGCCAGCACTGGGTCGATGTTGGACTTGTGGTTCATGATGACGATCGCCGGTCCCTCGCGCGGCAGGTTCTCGTTGCCCGTCACCCGGCAGCGATACAGTCCTCCGAAGAAGGGCACGGCGAGGAAGCGACAGAAGGTGTACAAACCGCTGTCGCCGTAGCCCACCAGCGGCAGACCCCAGGGCCTCACGCCGACACCTTCTCCCGCACGATGCGCACCACGGCGTCGACCACCTCGTCGAGAGTCATGATGGAACTGTCGATCTCTACTGCGTCGGTGGCCTTGCGCAGCGGCGCCACCTCGCGCGTGGAGTCGCGCTCATCGCGCTCGCACAGGGCGCGCAAGACGTCCGCCTTGTCCACGTCTTCGCCCAGGGCGCGCAGCTCCTCCGCGCGGCGCGCCGCACGCACCTCGGGGCGCGCCGTCAAGAAGATCTTCACGGCCGCCTCGGGAAACACATTGGTGCCGATGTCGCGGCCCTCCATGACGATGTCGGCGGCGCCCGCCAGGGAACGCTGCCGCTCAACGAGCAGGCGGCGCACGCCGGGGTGAGCCGACACCTTGGACGCCGCCGCGCCCACCTTGAGTGTGCGAATGTCGTCGCTCACGTCCCGGTCGCCGGCGAACAGCCGGCCTCGCCCGTCGAACTGCAGATGGAGGCAGCGGGTGACAGCCACCACAGCCGCCTCGTCTTCGAGCGGCACACCCGCCTCAGCAGCGAGAAGGCCCACGGCGCGGTACATCGCACCGCTGTTGAGATACACATATCCCAAGCGCGCCGCAGCCATGCGCGCCACGCTGCTCTTGCCGGAGCCCACCGGGCCGTCGACGGCCACGACGGTCATTCCACGGCGCTCCCGGTGATGACGTCGTAGCCCAGCGCCGCCAGCACGTGCTGGCCGCGCTGGCACGCCTCTTCGCCGAGAACGTACACCGTCAGCGTGCCACCCAGCTCGGCGCTCATGTGATGCATCGAGAGGTCTTCGATGTTGATCCCCGCGTCGCCCAGCGCCACCGTGATCTCCTTGAACACGCCGGGCCTATCCGGCACCCGCACGATGAGGCGGTGAAGCTCACGGGCCGGCAGGCTGCCCGAGGCGAGTAGGCGCTCACGCTGTTCGGCCGCCCGGCCGATGGCATCGCCGAGCCTAGCGCCGTCGTTGGCGGCGAGCGCCTCAAGCACCTCCTGCAGCCCTTCCTGGAAGGTCGCCAGCGCGGCCAGCAAAGCGGCGCGGTTCTCCAAAAAGATGTCGGTCCACACACGGCGGTTGCTGCCCGCGACGCGCGTGAGATCGCGGAAGCTGGGGCCCGCCGAGAGCAGCGCGTCGCGTGAGCCGGCGTGCAATCCCGCTTGCGTCATGAGCACGTTGGCAAGCACGTGAGGCAGGTGGCTGACCACCGCCATGAGGCGATCGTGCTCCTCGGGGTCTACCGCCACCGGGCGAGCGCCGATGTCGCCCAAGAACCCGTACAGCCGCTGATACGCCACCACATCCACGTGGGCCCCAGGAGTCACGAAGTAGGTGGCGCCCTCGTAGAGCGAGGCCCGCGCGTTGCCCACACCCTCGGCCTCGGAGCCGCACAATGGGTGGCCACCCACGCAGCGGTGCTGCTCGTCGGGCGTAAGAGCACGCATCAGCGGCCCTTTGGTGCTCCCCACGTCGCTCACCACGGCCGCAGCCGGAGCCGCCGCCAAGGCCGCCTTGACGTGCTCTACCACCAGCCGCACGGGCGTGCACACGAACACCAGGTCCGCGCCCGCGGCGGCCTCCGCCAGAGTCTCGCAGGCACGCGTGACAGCCCCGCGCTCGAGAGCCAAGTCGAGTGTCGCACGCGTGCGGCTGAAGCCGCGCACCTCGGCAACGCCGGCACGCTCGCGAGCCGCCAGACCCAGTGAGCCGCCCATGAGGCCGACGCCGATCACGGCGATGGAGTGTGTGGCGGCGGTGCTCACGGCCTCACACGACGCTCTTGCCGGCCCACCGCGCCAGATCGAGCACGCGCGCCGCGTACTCACCGAATGCAGCCGTAGGCAGCGACTGCGGGCCGTCGCTCAGGGCATGCTCGGGGTTGGGGTGCGTCTCTACCAGCACGCCGTCGCTGCCGGCGGCCACGCCGGCCAGCGAGAGCGGCAGCACCAGATCGACGCGGCCCGCCGAATGACTCGGGTCGACCACCACCGGAAGATGGCTTGCCAGCTTGATCACCGGCACGGCGCTCACGTCGAACGTGTTACGCGTCGCCGTCTCGAACGTACGTATGCCGCGCTCGCAGAGGATCACGTCGCGGTTGCCCTCTTTGACGATGTACTCGGCCGCCATGAGAAGCTCTTCGATCGTCGTAGACGGACCGCGTTTCAGGAGGACGGGTTTGGCGATCCTGCCCAGCTCGGCGAGGAGCAGGAAGTTCTGGGTGTTGCGGGCACCAACCTGGAGCACATCGGCCCACGCGCACACCACGTCGAGGTCGCGCGGGTCCATCACCTCAGTAACGATCGGCAAGCCGGTGTCGTCGCGGGCGGCGGCGAGCATCTTGAGACCCTCCTCGCCAAGACCCTGGAATGCGTAGGGTGAGGTGCGTGGCTTAAAGGCGCCGCCCCGCATCATGTGGCCACCCGCCGCCTTGACGGCCCTGGCCGCCTCCAGCACTTGCTCGGACGTCTCTACCGAGCAGGGACCGGCGATGATGGCAAAATGCCCGCCACCGATCTTGACACCACGTACATCGACCACCGTGTCACGAGCCTGAAACTCGCGACTCACCAGCTTGTATGGTTTGAGGATGGCCACCACCCGTTCCACGCCCGGCAAGGCCTCCAGAGGCAGCTGCGTGATCTGCTCACGGTCGCCGATCACGCCGATGACGGTGACCCGTTCGCCTTGGGAGATGTGAGCGCTGGCGCCGATCTCCTCGATGCGCGCGACCACGTGAGCGATCTCCTGCTCGGTCGCATACTCGTGCATGATGACCATCATGCTCAGCTTGACCTCCTCTGGCCGCCGTCCTCCTGGGCGGGCACCTCGAGCGCGGCCAGCTTCCTCAGGAAGAAGTCGATCTCCTCGTGGGTGCCCACGCTTACGCGGGCCCAACCCGGACAGCCCAACGCGTTGCCGTCACGCACGATCGCACCCAAGGGGAGCAGCGCGCCGCAGACTTCTTCTTGCGGCACCCGTAACCCTTTGATGTTGACCAGCATGAAGTTGGCCTGGCTGGAGACCGTGGCGCGGCCGCGCGCGGCCAGCTCACCGGCCATGAGATCGCGCCGCCGGGCGCTGCCTGCCCTCCGCTGGGCCACCTGGTCCTGATGCTTGAGAGCCTCCCGAGCGGCGAGCTGGGCGAGGCTATTCACGTTGAACGGCTGACGCACGCGGTCGATGGCCGCCTTCACCTCGGGGGCGCACAAGCCGTAGCCCACGCGCAGCCCACAGAGACCGTAGATCTTGGAGAACGTGCGCAGCACGAGCAGGTTGTCGTGCTTGGCTTGCAAGGCCAACGCGTCCTCGGCGTCGGCGGCGGTCACGAACTCGTTGTAGGCCTGGTCGAGCACCACGAGGACGTCGTCCGATACGGCCTCCACGAGGCGCGCGACGTCGGCCATCGGCAAGTAGGTGCCCGTGGGATTGTGCGGGTTGCAGACGATCACCATCCTGGTGCGCGGCGAGACAGCATTCACCATGGCCTCGAGATCGTGCCTGAAGTCGCGCAGAGGCACGCGCACCGGGGTAGCCTCCCGCCGTAGGCAGAGACCCTCGTACAGCAGAAAGCCGGGGTCGGCGAACACCACCTCGTCGCCCTTCTCGAGCAGCACCTGGCCGAGTAGCAAGAGCAGCTCGCAGGAGCCGTTCGTCACCACGATCTGCTCAGCCGGGCGAGCGCAATGCGTCGCCAGGGCCGCGCGCAGATCGCCGGCGTCGCCGTCTGGGTACCTGTTCAGCCCGTCCAGCGCGTCATGGATCGCCTGCTTGACCTCGGGGAACGGCGGCAGCGGGAACTCGTTCGAGGCCAGCTTGACCACCTCGGAGAGCGCGAAGCGCCGCATGACCGTCTCGAGAGACTGGCCGGGCACGTACGCTTTGACCTTGTCCACGGCAGCGGCGAAGCGCACGGCTCTACTCCGCCAGGTCGAGGCGCAACTGCCGCGCCCCGTGCTGATAGACGTGGTGCACGCTGCTGCCGGCCGGCAGGTAGACGTGCATAAGCACGCGTACGCAGCGCTCCGGGGCCCCCGCCACGGGAATCTCCTGGCAGCACAGCAGCGGCGTCTGCGAGAGACCCATGCTGCGCGCCGCGACGGCCGGGAAGTCGGCAACCAGATCTGGCGTGGCGCTGAATATCACGCTCACGATAGCGTCCGCGGTCAGCGCATTGCTCTCGAGAAGGGCGCCGAGAAGCTCCCGGGTGCGCGCCGCGATGGCTTCGCTCGTGTCTGCGTCGACGGTCGTCGCGCCGCGTAGCGCGAAGAGCCGCGGGGTGTGATCGATCATGCCGCTCCGGTTCGCGAAAGGGACGCAAGATTATACAAGGACGCCGCCGTCATGCAGGTGGTTCGTCGCCCTCGGCGGTCTCGAGAGCCTCGCCGGCCTGAGCGACTTCGCCGGGCCCTTCGGCCTCGTCGGTTTCGTCCTCTGCGGCGCCCGCGGCGACCTCGCCGGTTTCGCCGGTGGCCACGGGGCCGCCTCCCCTGTCAGGCACGACGGACTCCGCCGGCACACTGGACTCGGCTGCCAGTAGCAGGGGTTCTCCTTCGGCCTCGCGGCCGGCGGCGGCGGCAGCCTCCTCGCCGGCGCGGCGCAACGCCTCTACCTCGTCACCGGCCAGTTCGCGATATCCGCCGGGCTCGAGGCCCTTGTCGCCGAGCGGCCCGTACCGACGCCGGTGGAGCTCCTCGACCGGCAACCCAACCGTGGCCAACATGCGTCTCACCTGCCGCTTGCGCCCCTCGTGGATCGTCACCTCAACGAGAGCCGTCTTGGCGCTCTGCTTCTTCAGGTTCACCTCGGCCGGCGCGGTAAGACCGTCCTCCAGGTCGACTCCTTGCCGCAACGCGCCCAGCGCCCGGCGGCTCACCCTGCCGCGCACACGGGCCACGTACGTCTTGGGCACGCCGTACCTCGGATGCATCAGCCGGTTGGCCAGCGTGCCGTCGTTGGTGAGGATGATGAGGCCGGTGGTGTCTACGTCGAGCCGACCCACCGGGAACAGCGCTCGCCCGCCGGGCACCAGGTCGACGATGACGTTCTCGGCGTGAGGGTCGCGGCGTGTGCTGGCCACCCCCCGTGGTTTGTTCACCACGAAGTAACGTAGCTCGCGCGGCTCCACCGCGCGGCCGTCTACCTCCACCATGTCGTCCGCCGCGATCTTCTGACGGGGAAAAGTGATCGTCTCGCCGTTGACCGTCACGGCACCGGCGCGGATGAGCTCGTCACAGGAGCGTCGCGAGCCCACACCCGCGCGCGCCAGGTAGACCACCAGGTTCATCGGCTGGCTCACGCCCGCCTCCTCTCGGCGTTGTGCAGCAGGCGAGCGCGGATCTCGTCCACCTCGTGTGCCTGCAACGCGAACTCTTCCAGGGACGGAAGCTCCTCCAGGGAGCGTAGCCCGAACAATTTGAGAAACCGCTCTCCGGTGCCGTACAGGATGGGCGCCCCGGGCGTGTCCGCACGGCCCTGTTGCTCCACCAGGCCGCGCTCCTCGAGAGAGGTGAGCGTCCACTCCGACGACACACCCCTGACCTCGGCCGTCGCGGCGCGCGTGACCGGCTGCAGGTAGGCGACCACGGCCAGGGTCTCCATGAGCGCCGCAGACAGGTCGTCGGGGCGCTCGGCCCCCGTGAGCCGGCGCACGTCTTCGGCGCACTCGTCGGCGACACTGAAAGTGAGCCCGCCGGCCACTTCGCGTAGCACCGTGCCGTGGCGCCCGGCTTGGTACTCCGCGTACAGCTCCGCCACAGCCGTTTCTACCTCGCCCGCGGAGCATTCGCAGGCCGCGGCCAGCTCCGCCAGCGGCAGCGGCCGAGATGAGATGAACAGGAGCGCCTCAAGGCGCCGGGCGAGTGTCTGCATAGAGTCCCGGGTCGACGAACGGACGGGGCTCCATGATGCTACCCCAGACAGGCGGCCGGCGTCACCCGCGGAACCTCAGGCGGTCGTGCGCCGCGCACAGCACGCTGGCCGCACGCACCACGCCCGTTACGCAGGGATGCCATGGCCGGCCGGCGCTAGCCGGGCACGGCGGCAACCGCCGCAGCCGCGTGCGACGCCGGCCGCTTCACCCTGGTCACGACGATGTCGCCGAAGTGCCGCGTCTGGCGCAGCAAGGCGTCGCCGCTCGAATGCAGCTCGAGCAACGCGAAGAACGTGACCGCGCGTTCGAGACGTTCGTGCGGCGCCACTTCCGCGAAGGTGAACCGGCCGGCGTCGTCGAGGATGAGCCGCAGCCGCCGCAGCTCCTTGACGAGCGAGACGGCGAGATCGGCCAAATGACTGGTGTCTGGCAGCGGAGGCTCGCGCAGCAAGGGCGCGAGCGCCGCCGCCAAGGCTTGCCCCGGCAGCGCCCCTTCGGGGGCCGGCCGGCGCAGCAGGGCCGGCGGCACCGCCACGCTGCGGTACAGCTGCCCACTGTGCTCCTCCCAGCAGGCGCGCAGCGCCCCGGCCGCGTGCTTGAACTGACTGAACCGCACAAGGCTTGCCAGGAGACGCTCGGCGGCCTCGTCCGGATCGAGGTCTTCGAGCTCCTCCTCGACCTCCTCCTTGAGCAGCAATCGCGACTTCATCTCGAGCAACGCGGCCACCAGCACCACGAACTGCGAGGTCGCGTCGAGGTCGAACTCGCCGCTCTCGGCGAGCCTGAGCACGTACTCGGCGATGATGTGCGAGACGCGCACCTCCCAGATGTCGATCTCGTCCCTGAGGATCAACGTGATCAAGAGGTCGAAAGGTCCGTCGAAGACGTCGAGGTCGAGGTCGAATGAGCGCGGCGCACACGGCGTGGCGCTCTCCTGCCAGGGCGCGACACTGCGAACTGCCGCGGGTGGGACGACGGCGCCGGCCTCAGCGCACATCGCGGTCAGCTCCGCCCGTGTTTCACGACGCCGATTACTCCTCGGGCTGGCGCACGAAGGACGGGATCTCGAAGTCGCCGCCGCCCTTGCTCTGGTCGAACGACGGCGCCGGGCCGAAGGGCATGCCGCCCTCCGAGGGGCGCTCGGCACGCCCGCCGCCACCCGGTTCCGCCGGGGCCTGCCCGCGCCCGGCAGGAGCGCCGAAGCCCGTGGCCACCACGGTGATGGAGATCTTGCCCTCGAGGCGTTCGTCGACGACCGCGCCAAAAATGATGTTGGCGTCGTCGTCGGCCGCCTCGCTGATGACGCCGGCCGCCTCGTTGACCTCGTAGAGCGTCAGGTCGCTGCCGCCCGTGATGTTGAGGAGCAGCCCGTGCGCACCGTCGATGCTCGTCTCGAGCAGCGGCGAGTGAATCGCCATGTCGGCCGCCGCATGGGCGCGGTTCTCGCCGCCCGCGACGCCGATGCCGAGCAGGGCGGTGCCGGCGTCGTGGACGATGGTACGCACATCGGCGAAGTCGAGGTTGATGAGGCCCGGCACCGTGATGAGGTCGGTGATGCCCTGCACGCCCTGGCGCAAGATGTCGTCGGCGTTCCGGAACGCCTCCACCACGCTGGTGTTGCGCTCCACCACCGCGAGCAGGCGGTCGTTGGGGATAGTGATGACCGTATCGGCCACCTCACGCAACACGTCGATGCCTTCGAGCGCCTGACGCTGACGGCGGTTGCCCTCGAAGCCGAAGGGCTTGGTGACGATAGCGATGGTCACGGCTCCCAGCTCGCGTGCCACGCCGGCGACCACCGGCGCCCCACCCGTGCCCGTGCCGCCGCCTTCGCCGGCCGTGACGAACACGAGGTCGGCGCCGCGTAGCGCGGCCTTGAGCTGGTCGCGCGAGACCTCCATGGCC
Source organism: uncultured Thermoleophilia bacterium (assembly GCA_963848545.1). Classification (GTDB taxonomy): domain Bacteria; phylum Actinomycetota; class Thermoleophilia; order UBA2241; family UBA2241; genus CAIXSE01. Next base: position 12,245 of record CAWKEZ010000070.1, on the reverse strand, counting down.
TCCTTGCCCACCGCCGGGTTGGCGCCACCACCGAGCCCGTGGGTGATCTCCTGACCGATGTGGATCTTCACATCGGCGTCGCAGACGTCGAGCTGCTGCACGTCGGTGTTTACGGCGATGAACTCCACGCCCTTGACGCCCGAGTCGACCATGCGGTTGATGGCGTTGGTGCCGGCGCCGCCGACGCCCACCACCTTGATAGTCGTCACATAGGGGCGACCTTTCACGATCGCGTCTTGCACCTGTGGGTCGAGCGGTGCGCCGCCCGAGTCAGTGCGCCGGAAGAGCTCGTTCAGTCCATCCTTCATGCTAGGACGATCTGCCATTCAGCACCTCCCGCGCGAGGGCGCGGTAGGCTTCGGCCCCTCGCCCGTGTGGGTCGTACTTCAGCACCGAGGCCCCTATGACGGGCGCCTCGGCGAACTTGATCGTCTTGCGCACTACCGTGTCGAACACCAGCGGACCGAAGTTGTCGCGCAGCACCTCTATGGACTCTTTGCCGTGGCTTGTGCGCGCGTCGAAGAGGGTCGGCAGGATGCCTTTGATCTTTACCTGCGGGTTGAGGTTCTCGCGGATCATCTCGAGTGTGCGCTCGAGCTGCAGCAGCCCGCGTAGCGAGAGGTACTCGCACTGCACCGGCACGATCACGCTCTCCGAGGCGGTGAGCGCGTTGATCGTGAGCAGGCCCAGCGACGGAGGCGTGTCGATGAGGATGTAATCGTAGCGCTCGCGCACCGGCTCGAGGGCACGCTGGAGGGCCCGCTCGCGTCCGATCATCTGGGACAGCGCCATCTCGGCTCCGGCTAGATCGATCGTAGACGCCGCCACGTCGAGCTCGCGCTCGTAGATGACCTCTTCGATGGGCGCGCGGTGCACGAGCACGTCGTACATGCTCTTCTCGAGGCCCTCGGTGTCGATGCCCTGGCTCATGGTGAGGTTGCCCTGAGGGTCCATGTCGACGGCAAGCACCCGCAGACCGTGCTCACGCAGCGCCGCGCCAAGGTTTACCGTGGAGGTGGTCTTGGCCACGCCGCCCTTCTGGTTCGCGAAGGCGATCACATGCGCCATTTAAGTGTTACCCCTGTGTCGACACTACGTCAGAACGCAGTTCGCGCCGCAGGCAAGAATCCCTGCAAGCGACGAGCCCCGCAGGTGCAGGGCTCGTGGCGATGGTCTTCACTGTATGGCCGGTCCCCCCGGCGTGCTCAGGCCCCGGGCTCCCGCGGGGCGTCGGGGGCCTCGGCGGAGTCGTCGGCCTCGCCAGCCTCCGTCTCGCCCGCTTCGGCTTGCTCGGTCTCGTCGACGACATCTTCGTCGCCGGCTTCGATGTACTCGTCCTCGTCCTCTTCTTCGATCTGTGTGATCGAGGAGATGGCGCGCTTGATGAACCGCACCCGCGTGCGCTTCGCGATCTCCATCTCGACCCAATCGTCCCCTATGGCGGTGATCTTTCCGAACATGCCACCGATGGTAACCACCTCGTCGCCCTTCTTGAGCATCGAGGTCATCTCCGAGTGGGCTTGCTTCTGGCGGCGTTGCGGCCGGATAGCAAGGAAGTAGAAGATCCCGAAGAAGACCAGGATCCAGACGATAATGGCCGCCCCTCCGGTCATGCGGCTCAACCTCCTGCGGAATAGAGCTCCGCGACGTGATTGGCGAAATCTGCGAAACGCCCGCCGCGAATGGCCGCGCGGGCGTCGTGTGTCAATCTTAGCAGAACGCGCAGATTGTGCAGACTCAAGAGTTGCGAGCCCAGGATCTCCTTCTGCACCACCAGATGGCGCAGGTAGGCACGCGTGAACGTACGGCAGGCATAACAGTCGCAGCGCTCGTCGAGCGGCCGCAGATCGGCGCTGAAACGCGCGTTGCGCAGGTTCAAGCGCCCCTCGCTCGAGAACGCGCTCCCGCTACGCGCCAAGCGCGTGGGCAGCACGCAGTCGAAAACGTCTACGCCGCGACGCACCACCTCGAGCATGCCGAGCGGGTCGCCGATGCCCATGAAGTAGCGCAGACGGTCGGCGGGCAACAGCTCGTCCATGAGCTCGACCGTGGTGAGCATCTCCTCTCCGCGCTCGCCCACGCTGAGGCCGCCGATGGCGTAGGCGTCGAACCCTACGCCCATGATCTCGGCGGCCGAACGGCGCCGCAGGGCTTCGTCGACGCCGCCTTGAACGATACCGACGAGCAACTGGTCGGACCGCCCGTGAGCCTGCTTGCAAGCCGCCGCCCAGCGCGTGGTGCGCGCCACTGCCGCGGCGATCTCGGCGCGCGCCAGCGTGCCGGGGGCGCACTGGTCGAAGGCCATGATGATGTCGGCGCCGAGGTCTTCCTGAACACGCGTGGCCAGTTCCGGCGTGAAGACGTGCCGCGAGCCGTCGTACACAGAGGCGAACTCCACGCCGTCGTCGCGCAGCACCTGTGTGCCCTCGAGGCTGAACACCTGGAAGCCGCCCGAGTCGGTGAGAATGGGGCCGTCCCAGCGCATGAACCCGTGCAGGCCGCCGTGCGCCGCGACGATCTCACTGCCGGGGCGGAAGTACAGATGATAGGCGTTGGCCAGCACCACCTGGGCGCCCAGGCCGGCGAGATCGCGCGGCGCCACCGCTTTCACGGTGCCCTTGGTACCCACCGGCATGAAACACGGCGTCTCCACCTCGCCGTGCGGCGTTACCAGGCGCCCCGCCCGCGCCGCGCGGTCGCGGGCCTCCACGGCGAAGGCGAAGCCCCTCGCACTGAGAGGAGCAGCCGTCACAGCGCCAGCATGGCGTCGCCGAAGCTGTAGAAGCGGTAGCGCGAGGCCACGGCGTGCGCGTAGAGGCGCCTGGTCTCGGCGACACCGCAAAACGCCATGACCAGGGCCAGCAGGCTGGTGCGCGGCAGGTGGAAGTTGGTGATGAGCGCATCCACCACGCGGAACTCGAAGCCGGGCGTAACGAAGAGGCTCGTCTCGCCGCACAGGGCGGGTGGCGCGCCGGCGCCGCGCGCGTCGCCGCCGCGTGGCGCGCCGGCCGCGGCGCCGGGCCCGACGAGCGCCAGATGCTCCAGCACGCGCAGCGACGTGCTGCCCACTGCGACCACACGGCGGCCCTCGGCACGCGCCGTCTGCAGGCGAGACCACACGTCCGCCTCTACCTCCCACGCCTCGCTGTGCAGGGCGTTGGCTGCCAGGGTCTCTTCGCGCAGAGGCGCAAAGGTGCCCAGACCCACGTGCAGGGTGACGGTCGCGACGGTCACTCCGGCCGTCGCCAAGGCGCCGTCGAGGGCCGGCGTGAAGTGAAGGCCGGCGGTGGGCGCGGCGGCGGAGCCCACGGCCCGCGCATAGGTAGTCTGGTACCGCTCGGGATCGCCGAGCCGGGCGTGGATGTACGGCGGCAGCGGCATCACACCGGCCTCGCACAGAAGGTCGAGAACCGGGCGCGGAGGGGTGCTACAGACCAGCCAGCGGCCGCCGCCCAGAGGACGCAGCGCCGTCAGGGGCCACGCCTCCCCAAGCTTATCGCTAACGAGCGTCTCGGGCGCTCGTGGCCGGCCGCGGACGAGTGCTTCCCAGCACTCGCCCGGGCAGTCGCCCTCGGCGGCGCGAGCCGGGCGCAGGAAGAGCACCTCCAGGCGCCCGCCGGTGGCGCGCCGGAAGAAGGTGCGCGCCGCAAACACTCGCGTGTCGTTGCGCACCAGCACGTCACCGGCACGCAGTAGCCGGGGCAGATCGGCGAACGCACGATCCTCCAGCGCGCTCTCGCCGCGACGGTAGACGAGCAGGCGCGAGGCGTCGCGCCGCTCCAGCGGCGCCTGCGCGATCAACTCCGGGGGAAGCTCGTAGTCGAGTTCCGCCAAGCTCAGTGGCGTGCGCGGCGCGCAGGAGTCGGCGTTCCCGTGCGAGCCGCTCATGCAGTGCGCCGGCGGGCGCGGCGCTGCTGCCACGCCTCCCACTTGCTGGCCGCGCAGCCGCAGTACGGCTGCCGGTACAGATCGAGGCGGCGACACGCCGCATAGCTCTGCCGGTAGCTCTCGCGCAGGTCGAGGTACACGAAGCTCACGCCATGCGCGGCGCCGGCCGCGGCGCCGGCGCTCTCGATGAGGTCGTGGCGTTGGTAGGGGCTCACGCTCAGCGTAGTGCTGAAGCGGCGCGAGCCGCGTGCCGCGGCGGCCGCCGCGGCGGCCTGCAGGCGCAACCCGAGGCACAGCGCGCAGCGCGCCTCGGCCGAAGTGCGCGCCAACGCCGCGGCCCATTCGCGCCATCGCGCGTCCTGACCGAGATGGTCGCCCTCGACCACCACCTGGAGGCCGACCGCGCGGCCGTAGCGGCGCATGCTTTCGAGGCGGCGCTCCCACTCCACGACCGGCTGGATGTTGGGGTTGTAGAACCACGCCACAGGCTCCACGCCGAGCTGCCGCCACGCTGGCACGGCGACCGTCGAGCACGGCCCGCAGCAGGTATGAAGCAGAAGATCGTCCATAGCTCGAGTGTACCGGAAGCGGGACGGCCGGGCTGCCGTCGGGTCTCTCGCGACGGCGGCGATTCTTGCCCTCCCGCCGGCTCAGACTGCCCTCCCGCCGGCTCAGACCTCGTCGAACAGGGTGCCCGCGCCGGCCGCCGGCGGCGTGAGGCCGCAGTGCGCGAACCCCGTGCGTGTGAGCACACGGCCACGCGGCGTGCGCATGAGAAACCCCTGCATGATCAAGTACGGCTCGTAGACGTCCATCACGGTGTCGGCCTCCTCGCCGAGCGCCACCGCCAGGGTGTCGAGGCCCACGGGCCCGCCGTCGAACTTCTGCGCGATCGTGCACAGAATATCGCGGTCGAGCTTGTCGAGCCCTTCGCGGTCCACTTGGAAGAGCTGCAGGGCCGCGATGCAGATGTCGTGATCGATGACCCCCTCGTGGCGCACCTCGGCGAAGTCGCGCACGCGCCGCAGCAGACGGTTGGCCACCCGCGGCGTGCCACGTGAGCGCCCCGCGATCTCGAGCGCGGAGTCATCGTCGATGCCCACGCGCAGGATGCCCGCCGAGCGCCGCACGATCCGGGCCAGCTCCTCCACCTCGTAGTACTCGAGCCTCTGCCACACCCCGAAGCGGTCACGCAGCGGCGTGGTGAGCAAACCGGTGCGAGTGGTGGCGCCGATGAGCGTGAAGGGCTGTACCTGCATGCGGATGCTGCGCGCCGCCGGGCCTTCGCCGATCATGATGTCGATCTCGTAATCTTCCATGGCCGGGTACAGCACTTCTTCCACAGCCGCGTTGAGGCGGTGGATCTCGTCGACGAAGAGCACGTCGCCCTCTTGCAAGTTGGTGAGCAGGCCGGCTACATCGACCTTGCGTTCCAGCGCCGGCCCCGACGTGGTATGCATGCCCACGCCCAGTTCCGTCGCGATGATGCCAGCCAAGGTGGTCTTCCCCAGGCCCGGGGGGCCGGCAATGAGCACGTGGTCGAGCGTGTCGCCGCGGTTCTTGGCAGCCTGCACGAAGATCTCGAGCTGTTCCTTGGCGACGCGCTGACCCACGAAGTCGCTGAAACGGCGCGGCCGCAGTCCGAGCTCGAGGTCGCGATCGTCGGCGCGCTCGTTGGGATCGCCGATGCGCTCGCTGGCCTCGCTCATGGCCGCCGCGCCCTCACGGCGCCGCCGCGCTGCGCGTGAGGGCGAACTTGACGAGGTCTTCGAGCGCCGCGCCCTCCGGTGCGCCGCGCAGCGCCTCCTCGGCCTCGCGCAGGCTCAAGCCGAGGTTCTGAAGGGCCGAACGTGCCTGGATGAAGGCGTCGGAGGCCGTCGCGCCGCGGGCAGCGCCGGCTTCGCCGGCACCACCCGGCGGCAGCTCGCCTACCTTGTCGCGGAGCTCCACGACGAGACGCTGCGCCAGCTTTTTGCCGATCCCGGGGATGCTCTCGAACTTCTTCACGTCGTCGCGCGCCACGGCGAGCTCGAGCTCCTCCACCGGGTAGCCCGAGAGAACGGCCAGGGCAACCTTGGGCCCCACGCCGCTCACGGCGATCAGCCAGAGGAAGAAGGCGCGCTCGCGCACACTGCCAAAGCCGTATAGCTGCAGCGTATCTTCGCGCACGTGCAGGTACGTGTGCAGGCTCACATCGTTGCCAAGCTTGCCTGAGAGAGCGCCCAGCGTGCGCCCTGAGGCCAGTACCTCGAGGCCTAGTCCGCCGAGCTCGATCACGGCGTGGTCTGGGGCCACCAGCGCGAGCTCGCCGCGCACGAAGGCGATCACCGTTGCCCTCCAGGCGCGGGTGCGGGCCCTGCGCCCGGCGGGCGCTGCACAGCCTCAGTGAAGGCCGAGCTGTTGTGATGGGTATGCGTGATGGCAACCGCCAGGGCATCGGCAGCATGGTCTGGTTGGGGGATGCGAGAGAGGCCGAGGATCACCTTCGTCATCTCCTGCACCTGGATCTTGCTAGCGCGACCGTACCCCGTGACAGCCTGCTTGATCTGCAAGGGAGAGTACTCGCGCGGCGCCATGGCGAGGTCAGAGGCGGCAAGGTAGAGCACGCCCTTGGCCTGCCCTACGGCCAGCGCCGTCTTCACGTTGACGTTCACGAAGAGCTCCTCGATCACCACGATGTCGGGCTTGAACCGCCTGATGAGGCCGCGCGCCTGGTCGTGGATTTGGCGCAGTCGCACGTGCGTGCCGTCCTTGGCCGAGGTGACGATGCAGCCGTGACCCAGGGACTTCAGATGGTTGCCGTCTTGCTCGATAACGCCCCACCCGGTGCTCGCCGTGCCGGGGTCGAACCCCAGGACGATCATACGCTCCGCCACCGCATCGATTGTGCCCCCAGCCGGGCCTGCTCTGCCTCCTGGACGGAGCGCGTGGCCGCCGTCAACTCCTACCCTGCCAGCGCTTCGAGGACGTCTTCAGAGATATCGAAGTTGGCGAACACCTCTTGCACGTCGTCGCTGTCTTCCAGGGCATCGACGATCTTCATGGTCTTGCGTGCGTCGTTCTCTTCGAGCTTCACGGTGTTCTTCGGCACCATTGTGAGCTCCGCCTGCTCGTATTCGATCCCGGCGGCCACGATGGCGTCGCGCACGGCGCCGAAGTCGGCCGGCTGCGTGAGCACCTCGAACTGGTCGCCGTCCTGGACGACGTCGTCGGCGCCGGCCTCGATGGCCGCCGCCATGACGTCGTCCTCGCCGTACTTGGCGCCGTCGATCACGATGGAGCCGCGCCGCTCGAACACCCACGCCACCGCGCCCGGCTGCGCCAGCTGCCCGCCGTGCTTGCTGAAGATGTTGCGCACCTCGGCGGCCGAGCGGTTGCGGTTGTCGGTGAGCACGTCGACGATGATCGCGACACCCGCCGGTCCGTACCCCTCATAGACGATGCTTTCGTAGGTGGTACCGTCGGCGCCGCCGCCGCCGCGCTGGATGGCCCGTTCGATGTTCTCTTTGGGCATCGAGTAGCTCTTGGCCTTCTCGATCGCGTTGGCCAGCGACACGTTCATGTTGGGGTCGGCGCCGCCTTCGCGGGCGGCTACCGTGATGGCCCGCGAGAGCTTGGAGAACAGCTTCCCGCGTTTGGCGTCTTCCTTGCCCTTCTTGTGCTTGCATGGTCGCCCACTTGGAGTGGCCAGACACGAAGACCCCACCTCCCTTCTCAGCGATTGGCGGACGTCGCCGTGGCGGCGCGGCCAGGCCCGCTGGCAACTCGCGGCTGTGCCACGCCCCTGGCGCGGCGGATCATCTCGACAAAGAGCTCGTGAATGCGTGTGTCTTCGGTGAGCTCCGGGTGGAACGCCGTGACAAGCACATGCCCCTCGCAGGCCGCCACGATGTGGCCCTGACAGGTGGCCAGCACCTCGACGCCGGGCCCCGCCGTCTCCACCCACGGCGCGCGGATGAACACGGCCCGCAGGGCCTGCCGCGCAGCCCGGCCATCTCCAGGTCGGCCTCGAAGCTGCGCACCTGGCGGCCGAAGGCGTTGCGCCGTGCCACGATGTTCATGAGGCCCAGGGTGGGCGGCATGCCCTCGACCGTGTCTCGCGCCACCGTGATGAGGCCGGCGCAGGTGCCGTACACGACGCCTCCGGCGTCGTGGAAGGCGCGCACCGGCTCAGCCAGACCATACCCGTCCATGAGCTTGCTGATCGTGGTGCTCTCACCGCCGGGGATGACGAGGCCATCGAGGCTCACCAGATCGGCGACCTGCCGCACCTCGCGGGTGCACGCCCCGAGACGCTCGAGCACCACACGGTGCTCGCGGAAGTCGCCCTGCAGGGCGAGCACGCCCACCACGAGTCCGACGCCCGGGCCGTCGGAGTGCTGGCTGGGCTCTGGCGACAGGATCCAGTCTAGCCGGCGAGGGCCGTTACTGGCGCGAAGCGGTGCGCCCTCGGTGCCCCGCTCGATGGCCAATGTGCGGTGCTGCTGCGCCGCCCCGCACGAAAGCACGCCTTCGGTGGCTTTTCTACGGGGGCTGTTCACGCCGCCGCCGGTCTCACCAGCCGCGATGCTGGATCTTGGCTTCTTCCGGCATGCGCGCCGCATCGATGCCCGGCATGGCCTCGCCCAAGCCCATGCTGACCTCGGCCAGCACGGCCGCGTCACGGTAGTTGGTGGTGGCTTTGACGATGGCGTTGGCGCGCATCTGCGGATCCTCGCTCTTGAAGATCCCCGAACCGACGAACACGCCCTCGGCCCCGAGCTGCATCATGAGGGCGGCATCGCCGGCGTGGCGATGCCACCGGCGGAGAAGTTGACGACCGGCAGCTTGCCATGCTCGGCTACCCAGGCGACGACGGTCATAGGGCGCCCGCAAGTCCTTGGCAGCCCGGTAGAGCTCATCTTCGGCCGAGTGTCTGAAAGACGCCGGATCTCTCCCATGATAGTGCGCATGTGACGCACGGCCTCGACCACGTCGCCTGTGCCCGCCTCACCCTTGGTGCGGATCATGGCGGCACCCTCGCTGATGCGCCGCAAGGCCTCGCCGAGGTTCACAGCGCCGCACACGAAAGGCACGTTGAACTTCCACTTGTTGATGTGGTTTGCCTCGTCGGCCGGCGTGAGAACCTCGCTCTCGTCGATGTAGTCGACCTCGAGGGCCTCGAGGACCTGCGCCTCCACGAAGTGGCCGATGCGCGCCTTGGCCATCACCGGGATGCTGACGGCCTGCTCGATCTCCTGGATCTTGGTGGGGTCGGCCATGCGGGCCACGCCACCCTGAGCGCGGATGTCCGAAGGCACGCGCTCGAGGGCCATCACGGCGCAGGCGCCGGCGTCTTCGGCGATCTTGGCCTGCACGGCGTCGGTGACGTCCATGATGACGCCCCCTTCGAGCATGTCCGCAAGGCCGCTCTTCACGCGCATGGTGCCGATATCAGTGTGAGGTGCGCCTTCGGGCCACCCCACGTTAGCGGTACTCCGCTCGCTATTCACGAGAACCTCCGTTGCTTCGTCAAGTCAATCCTACCGCAGGGTTAGCCCTCCCGCTACCAGGCCAGCGCCCCAAAATGCACCACTATGCGGCAGATTCTGGACGTAGCGACGACGCGCGACAGGCTCACACAGCCAAGCCCCGGCACGCGCAGCGCGGCGGCTGCTCAGCCCTTGTGCGCCTCTTCCCTGTCAGCCTTCGCCTGCTCAATGATCTTCTGCGACAGATGCGCCGGCACCTCTTCATAGCGCAAGAACTCCATGCTGTAGTCGCCGCGCCCGCCGGTCATGGAGGTGAGGTCAGGCGCGTAGCTGAGCATCTCCGCCAGGGGCACCTCGGCGGCGACCACGTTGGCGTGGCCGCGCGGCGTCATGCCCAGTACGCGCCCGCGCCCGCGAGTTGAGGTCGCCGATGATGTCGCCCACGCTCTCCTCGGGCACGCTGACCTCGACGTTCATGATGGGCTCGAGCAGCGTAGGCTGCGACTTCTCGGCGGCGGCCTTGAAGCCTATGGAGCCGGCGATCTTGAAGGCCATCTCCGACGAGTCCACGGGGTGATGCGAGCCGTCGTAGAGGATGACACGCACATCGACCACCGGGTAGCCGGCGAGGAAGCCCTCGTGCATGGCCTCGATGACGCCCTTCTCCACCAGGCCGGGATGAAGTTGCGCGGAATGACGCCGCCGACGATCTTGTCGACGAACCTGAAGCCCTCGCCGCGAGGCATGGGCTGTACCTCGATCCATGTGTCGCCGAACTGACCGCGGCCTCCGGTCTGCTTCTTGTGACGGCCCTGCGCCTTGGCGCTGCTCTTCACGGTCTCGCGGTACGGCACCCGCGGAGGATTCAGGTTGACCTCGACGCCGAAGCGGCGCTTGAGGCGCTCGCAGATGACCTCAACGTGCACCTGGCTCATGCCGGCCACGATGGTCTCGCCGGTCTGCGGGTCGCGATGCACGTCCATCATGGGGTCTTCTTCGCTCAGGCGGCGCAATGCCTGGATGACCTTGTCTTCGTCGCCCTTGGTCTTGGCCTGAATGGCGAAGCTCATCAAAGGCGCCGGGAACTCGATGGGCGAAGGCGAGAGGCGTGCCCTCGGCGGCCAGGGTGTCGCCGGTGACCACGTCTTTGAGCTTGGGCACGGCGCCGATGTCGCCGGCACAGAGACCGTCGACGGGCTTCGTCTCTTTGCCCTGGTTCTTGAGGAGAGCTGCCCGATGCGCTCCTTGTGACCGTCGCGACCCACGACCACGTTGGCGTCGCTCTTGACGGTACCCTGGAACACGCGGAAGACGTTGATGCGCCCGCTGAACTGGTCGGCCATGGTCTTGAAGACGAACGCCACAGCCCGCTTTCCGGGGTCGCGCTCCAGCTGCACCTCGCTGCCGTCGTCGCTCTGCGCCGGCGGGCCGGCGACCGCGTCGGGGGCCAGCACGAGGGCGAGCAGATCGAGCAAGCGGTCGACGCCAATGAGGCGCGTCGCCGAGCCCGCCGCCACCGGGAAGATCTTGGCGGAGGCGACGGCCTTGGTGAACGCGGCCTCGAGCTCCGCGCCGGTGATCTCTTCTTCCGCGAAGAACTTCTCGAGGAGATCATCGTCTGTCTCAGCGACGGCCTCGACGAGCTTGCCGCGTGCCTCCTCGGCGGCGCCCTCGAGATCGGCCGGAATGGCGGCTTCCTTAGCCTTCTCGCCGTGGTACAGGTGCGCCTTCATGGCGAGCAGGTCGATGACGCCCTTGAGCTCGTGCTCGCTGCCCACGGGGATCACGACGGCCACTACTTGCGGGCCGAATGCCTCACGCAGGGCGTTGACGGCAGCGTTGAAATCGGCGCGCTCGCGATCGAGCATGTTGCAGAACAGGATGCGGGCCAGGCCGCGCTGGGCGGCGCGCTCCCAAAGGCGCTCGGTTTGTACCTCGACGCCGAGCACGCTGTTGACGACCATGAGAGCCGTCTCGACCACGCGCAGCGAGGCGATGGTATCGGCAAGGAAGCTCGAATCGCCGGGGGTGTCGATAAGGTTGAAGCTGAGACCCTTGCGCTCAATATGGGCAAGACCGGCGGAAAGGCTGAGCTGACGCCGCTTCTCGTCGTCGTCGTAATCTGAGACGGTGGTGCCCTCGACCGCGTGCCCGGCGGTTGACCACAGCGGCCTTGTACAGCAGACCCTCGAGCAGGGAGGTCTTGCCGGTGCCGCGATGGCCGACGAGGGCGATATTCCTTGTCTTGCCTGGGTCGTTCATCCGGGCTCTCCTCGTGTGTGTAGTCTCGCCGGCGGCTCGCCGAGCGGACGAGCCTCCGGGCGCGTCTTGTCGGAAGGCGAAGTCTAGCACAGGACCGGCGTTTTCTCTTTCGCGGCAGGCCCGAGGACCGCGGCCCCCGGCCCGGGGACCGCGGTCTTCGGCACGCGTCGGCCCAGGCGAGGCGGCGACCGGCGGCTAGCCGAGGCTCGGCGCCAGAGGCAGCCAGGGGCCGGCCGCCGCCGCCGGCGGCGGCCGGCGGGGACTGCCCGTCACGGTGACTCCGGCGGCTGAAGGCGAGGCCGGAGCCGAGACCCTCGAGGTGCCGCCCGGCGAGAGCCCCTCCGGCCAGGGCGAGCGCCTTGAAGCCGTACTTATCGCGCACGCGGTCGACAGCTTCGCCGAGCGCCACTTCGCGCCAGCCTTCGTCGAGCGTGAGCTGAAAGGCGTTGTGGGTGAAGTTGCTCAGGCTCACGCCTACGAGACGCACCCAGCGCGCGCCGATGTCGAGCTCGTCGACAGCGCCACGGCCGTCTCGTAGAGAGGCCGTGTGGCGCTGGCCGGACGAACCAGGGTACGGTGCCTCCCGACGGTGTGGAACGTGTTGAAGCGCACCTTGAGCGCGAT
>CAWKEZ010000069.1:0-21110 GCA_963848545.1 uncultured Thermoleophilia bacterium | reverse complement strand
CCTGGTGGCAGCGAAAGCTTCGCGATTCACGACCGCAGCTCTGTGCTGGATCTCGGCGACCCCGCATGGCCAGTCGAGGGCGGCGATTTCCTGCGGTTACGGGTGAATGTTCACTATGGCCCAATGTTGAAGTTGCGCAAGCCGGAACGCTTGCAACTGCGCGGCGGGTGCCCCTGCGGTGCTCGCGACGCTCGCCGCGCGGCCCTGCGGGGCTCCGCCCGCGAGCAGCGCCGGCACCCGCGCATCGCCGGCCTCGGCCAGCGTGCCGCGACGACGCGGTCCAATCGGCGCGGCGGTCGTGAGTGCCGCCTCGACGTCGGCGTCCTGGAGCACCACGCTGCGATCGCAGAACTCACGCAGCCACAGCTCGACGTTGGCGGCCCGCCAGAAGAACATGCTCTCTTCCACCTCGCCGCGGCAGCAGGCGCGGAACGCGCTCACCACGGCGGCCCCGTCCCAGTAAGGACGCGACTGAAACGACGGCGACTGGTAGAGGCTGGTGAACGCCGCACGGCGCGCCTTGATCCAGCGCATCTCAGGCGTCGTGAAGCCCACCTTCCAGCGTCGCAGACGGATCTTCTCGGGCAACGTGCCCCTGAGCGCCGCGCGCAGTATCCAGCGGCTCCAGCCGTGCCTCACGATGGCCGTGTCCGGCAGGCTGAGAATGAGCTCCACAAGCTCCTGGTCGAGGTAAGGCACACGGCTCTCGATGCTGAACGCCATGGAGTTGCGATCCTCGTAGCGCAGCAAGCAGGGCAGGCTGTAGGTGAGCAGGTCCTGCAGGAGCCTCTCTTTGAGGTCGTCCTGCGAGCGCCCATAGCCTGGGTCGCGGGTGCGAGCCACAAACTCTGGCCGCAGCAGGCGCGCCGTGGCGAGGCGCTTGCGCCGCTGGCTCAGCCTGCGACGGGCCAACGGCCAGAGCACGTCACGCGCCGCGGCGGCCTCGTGACGCAGCTCCGCGTACCGCCTTTGGCGGCGCAGCTGGCGCAGGTACACGAGCTGGTAGGGCACGTAGCCGGCGATGAGCTCGTCGCCGCCCTGGCCGTCGAGCAGCACTGTCACCTGCTCGCGGGCGCTGCGCATGACGCACCACTGCGCGTACGGCCCCGTGCTCACGATGGGCTCTTCCTGATGCCAGATGAAGTCGCGCAGCTCCTCCACGAACTCGGACGACGTCGGATTGGTGTAGGTGGTGTCGGCGCCGGTGCTCTGCACGGCCACCTCGATGTACCGGCGCTCGTCGATCGGGTCGCCGTCGAACACCGCGCTGAACGTCTTGAGCTGTCCGCGCAACGACGAGGCGTCCGGCGCGCCCTCCTTGAGCAGCTCGCTCATGAAGCTCACGATGGTAGTGGAGTCCAGGCCGCCGCTCAGGCACGACCCAACCGGCACCTCAGCGACCAGACGCCGCTCCACGCTGTGCCGGAAGAGCTCGCGAAACGCCGCCGGGTCGCGGCTGCCGTCGGCGCTCAGCTTGGGCTCCCAGTACGGCGTGCCGGCCAGAGACGCCGTGAGACGGTCGCTCACGGACGATGGCGCGGCCGCGCCGCCAGCGCCGTCAGGCGCTCCGGCGGCGCCGTCCGCCAGGGGCACCTCCACCCAGCACGCCGCCGGCACGTGGCAGATGCCGCTGAAGAACGTCTCCGCGCGGTGATCGTGAAAGCCGTGCCGCAGGTACTCGAAGATCATCTGCTCGTCGGGCTGCGCGACCAGCTCCGGGTCTTGCAGCAGAGCCTTGATCTCACTGGCGAACAGCAGCCGTCCGCTACGCGGCGAGCGCGCGTAAAAGAGCGGCTTGATGCCGAAGTGGTCGCGGTTGAGCACCAGCTTGCCGCCGGCGCCGCCGGCCCCGGCCTCGCGAAGGTCGGCGACGGCGAACGCCCACATGCCGTTGAAGCGCGCCGCGCAGGCCGGACCCCATTCTTCGTAGGCGTGCACGATGACCTCGCTGTCGCAGCTCGTGCGAAAGCGGTGGCCGGCGGCCGCGAGTTCCGTGCGCAGCTCGCGGTAGTCGTAGACCTCGCCGTTGTACACGAGCCAGACGGTCTCGTCTTCGTTGGCGATGGGCTGATGCCCGCCGGCGCGATCGATGATGCTCAGACGCCGGTGCCCGAGACTCACTCCTCGGTGCTCGAATGAGCCGGCGTCGTCGGGGCCGCGATGCAGAATGGCGGCGCCCATGCGCCCGAGGAGCTGCCGGTCGGGCGGGCCGGCGAAACCGAAGATGCCGCACATGCGCGGATGCTCTCCTGGGGTGAGTGATCAACCGGCGCGACGGCCTCTAGGCGCGTCGCGCCGGTACACAGTATCACAGCGCCGGCGGCCAAACGGCCGCGCCGGCTCTCAGCGCATCGCCAGCACCCGGTTACGCGGATGCGCCATGCAGAAGTCGTTGCTGCGCACCAACGGGAAGGCGCCCACCGCGGGGTAGCTCCCGAACGGCAGGTCGCGGCTCGGGCCGCGGAAGAAGTGCTCCGCTGGCAGCACCGCCGGCGGCGAAGCTCGGCATGTGCCGGCGCCGCCTTCGCCCGGCAGCTCCGCGAACGCCGGGCACGTGTCGCAGTGGTGCAAAGGTTCCTCGCTCATACGTCCTCCTCGCGCGGTCGGGCCGCTCGCGCAGGCTCGCGCCGTCTCCAGGCCATGGGTCACTGTTCACCCCATGGCCGCCGGCTCCTGCCTGTTGGCTACCCATGGCTGTTTCCGCATCGCGAGGGCCGGGCAGACCACTGGCGGCGGCGTGTCCCGCGCGCGACAGCTACATCGGCGGGCGTCGCACGCGTCGCGAGAAAGTCTCTCAGACCGGGAGGAGCGGCATGCTGATCGGCGCCCATGTGAACTCGTCAGGCGGCGTCTGGAAAGCCATCGCTAACGGTGTCGAGATCGGCTGCGAAGCGGTGCAGTTCTTCGCCGGCAGCCCGCGCACCTGGGCACCTCACTTGTACAAGGACGGCGACGCAGCCCGGTTTCGTGAAGCGCGCGCCGCGTCGCCCATCCGCTTCGTGGTGATCCACACCATCTACCTCATCAACCTCGCCAGCCCCAACGACGAGTTCTACGAGAAGTCGGTCACGGCGCTGTTGGGCGCCGTCGTCGCGGCCGAGCAGCTCGGCGCCGAGGCGGTGGTGACCCATGTGGGCTCCCACCACGGTGCGGGCTTCGGCGCCGGCCTCGAGCGCGTGCAGGCGGCCCTGCGCCGGGCACTGCAGCAGAGTGAGGGCTCGCCGGTACGCATCCTTCTCGAGAACACGGCCGGTGCCGGCGGCACCATGGGCGTCGACTTCGACGAGCTGGGCGCGATGATCGCCGCCGCCGACGCCCATCCCCGTTTGGGGATCTGCCTCGACACGGCTCACCTCTACGAAGCGGGCTGCGATCTGCGCACCGCCGCGGGGCTGGACGCTGCGCTCGCGCGCCTCGCCGCCGCGTGCGGGAGCGAGCGCCTCGTAATGCTCCATCTCAACGACTCGAAGACGCCCATGGGCTCCAATCGCGACCGCCACGAGAACATCGGCGACGGAGAGCTGGGCCTGGAGGCGTTTCGCGCGATCGTCGGTCACCCGGCCCTGGCCGACATCCCCGGCATCCTCGAGGTTCCGGGATTCACCGGCGACGGCCCAGACCGGCGCAACGTCTACATCCTTCGCGAGCTGCGCGGCGGGGGCGATGGCTGACGCGCGCCGTCGCACAGTGGGTATACTGCCGGTGCGTCGCGCCGCGACGCCGTAGACCCGCTCCCGCGAGGTGACGCCATGGAGCTCGTGCCCGTGACCACCATCCAAGACGCCGGTCTCGCCAACGTCGTGAGAGCGGTGCTCGAGCAGGCCGGCATCGAGGCCTTCGTGGCCGGCGGCGGTGGCCGCGACGTGTACCCGGTGCCGTCGGTGCATCCCTTCGAGATCCTCGTGAACGAGAGCGACGCCGCGCGCGCCAGGGACGTGCTCGCCCAGTACGACACCATGCCGGACGACGTCGACGAAGAGGAGTAGCGCGCCCGCTTCTGCTACTATTGGTTTTCCTGCAGCGAATCTCCGGCCCTGCGGGGCTGCTTTATCACGGGGGTGACGATGTTCGGACGCATCTTCGGGCGCGGCAAGGACGACCCAGACCAGGCCGTCTGCGCCGAGTGCGGACGTACCCTTCTCGCCGGCGAATGGACCCAGACGATCGTTGACGCCGATGGCCGCGAGAAGCTCATCTGCTCGCTCTGCGGGCAAACCCGCGCGCCCAGTGACGACCAGCCTCTGAGGACGGCGCCGACGCCCGCCAACGGCGGACGGGTGCGCGAGTCGCGCACCGAGGCACGCGACGCTCGTAGTGAGAGCGACGCCTTCTGGAGAGCCATCAAGGAGAAGGAAGCCGAGATAGAGCGGCTCCAGGCGCAGCTGGCGCGCGCCGAGGCCGAGAAGCAGGAGCTCGCGGGCCGGTTCGCGCACCTCGACACACGAGAAGGCAGCGCGGCGGTCAGCGGAGCCGCCTTCGGCGCTCCGCCCGACGCGGTGCCCTACAACCAAACGGGAGACTCGTCGGAGCCCGGCGAGCGCACCTGGGGCGAAACGCCGGCAGAGTTCGCCGCCGAGCTCGGGGCTCTGCGCCGGCGGGAGACATCTCCGGCGACGGCGGAGCCGGCCCCCGGAGAGGCCGGTGAGGGAGTCACGGCCACGCCTGTGGCCGACGTACCGGCCGTCGTGTTCGAAGACACACAGCCCCTTCCGGCACTCGGCGACGAAGCCGTCGCCGCAGCGTCTTCAGCGCCGGCTGAACCGATGGGTCAACCGCCCGGCGGGCCCGGCGAAACTCTGACGCCCGAGTCACGGCCGCCGGCCACTCTGCCGGAGCAGACCGCCGCAGCGGCCGCTGGAGTCGGCGCCGACGTCACGACGCCCGCCGCAGAGCCGACTTTCGAGACGGCGCCCACGGCCGCCGAACTCGAGGCCGAGGCCGCCGCGCTTACGCTCCTACAGCGCGGCGTCGACCTGCTCAACGTGAGCCGCGTGCCGCGCAAGATCGCCGAGACCAACGAGCAACTTGGCCTTCCCTCCGTGCACGTTGGGTTCGACGACCAAACGGTCGTCGTCACCTTCATGTGGACGATGGGCTGGTACCGGTTCCACGTCGACCTCCAGGGCGGCGATGTGCGCATGGTGGATCGCGGCTACGTGGAGCTCTCCGAGCTGCGGCCTAACGCCGCGGTGCGCGGCGACGGCACCGTGCAGCTCGCTCCCGCGCAGATCAGCCGAGCGGCGATGCAACAGCGGCCGGCGGAGAAGCCGCCAGAGCCGCAGACTCAGGCGGCCGACCAAGCGCCGGCCCAGCCTGAGTCGCCCCGTGCGGTCGCTCAGAAGCCACCGGAGATTCTCAGCAAGTCGCTGCTCGGACAGCGCAGCGACGATGAAGCGGCGACCTGGGAGCAGACCCAGGCGCGCGACTTCGACTGGGACCGCTGAGCCCGTTCTAGCTTCGTCGCCGGCCCCGGCGTGGCCGGGGCCGGCGACGTGTCACAGCGACGTACCTGCCGTCATGCCACCGAGCATGCCATTGGACGAGCCGCTTCAGCGGCAGCGCCTTGGCCGGGGGAGTCACGGTTACGGGCTGGTTGAAGGCGGACATGAAGATGCTGGCTTTCAGGGTCAGGCCGTTCACACCCGGCATGCCCTTCTGGCCGGCGGTGTCGAGCGCCGCGTCGGCCTCGGCCTTGTACATGAGCATGTCGCTCACGCCGATCCAGTAATCGACCGACACGTTCTTGAGGCTCCTGGTGAGCGCCTTGGTTTGCGCCGAGCCTTGCGCCAGTCCCTGCTCGAGCTGCCGACCCTGAGCGCCGAGTTTCTTCACCAGAGCCGGATCGGTGGCGGCCTTGAGGAGGGCAGCGGCCAGCTTCTGCGGATCGGCGGTGGCCCTGACGTGGTACACCTGCGTGCTGCCGATGGTCTCGGTGCCCACCAGCTGGTACGTGATGCCCCACGCGGAGGGATCGAGGCCTAGGCTCTTGAGCTGCGCCGTGGGCGATGCGCCCTTGCTCGCCTGCGCAGCGATCCCCTTCGACGTCTTGGCATCGGCCACATACCACTTGCCCTGGTAGCTTATCCACGCCTTGGCGCCCTTGGCCATGAGGCCCAGATCAAGGTTCTGACCCGCGATACCCACGTTCATCGTGAGGTCGGCGGCCAGCGGCTGGGTGGCGCCCTTGCCCTCGACGTGCAGCGAGATGGGCTGCGAGAGCAGGGCCTTCAGCGACGGGTCTGTCATCTTGCTGGGGTCGCCGTTGACCACCAGCGACAGGTCAGCCGTGAACGACTCGCTCTTCACGTCCTTCATCTTGGCTTCGCTCTGCCCGACGATCTGAGCGGCGGACTGGGTGGCCACCACCGCGGCAGCGGTGGGAGAGCTGCTCGACGACGACGTACCTCCGCCACAGCCCACGGCCGCGAACAAGGCAAGCAGGAGCGCGAAGAGCAGCACCGCACTGGTTGGCAGGAATCTGCGACGCATTGGACCGTCCTCCCTCTGGCGCGATCGCCCCCGACGCCGCCGGTGCGGCGTCACGTTCTTCTATCGACCAGCTACGGCTCCTTCTTAACGCCGCAAGATCGGCCGCCGGAGAGTCGCCGGAAGACCCCTATTACGACCGTTTGGGAGAGATCACGACGGCGCGGAAAGGCTCGTTGCCCTCCGACATCGTCTCGACCCGGGTGCTGTCTTTGAGGTGCAGATGAATGACCTTGCGCTCGGCCGCGGTCATGGGTTTGAGCGTGATACTGGCTCCCTCACGGGCGACCTTCTGAGCGCTGTGCTCGGCAAGTGATTTGAGCGCCAACTCGCGCCGCTCGCGGTAGCCCTCAGCGTCGACGATGACCTGGCGGCGTTCACGGCGATCGCCGTTCACGACGATGGCGGCAATGTACTGCAGGGCGTCGATGGTGGCGCCGTGGCGGCCGATGAGCAGACCCAGGTCGTCGCCACTGATGTTGGCTTTCACGGCGTCGCCGTTGTCGCTGGCGCTCACCCCTGCCTCGATGCCCATCAGCCGCACCACGTTGTACACGAAGTCGCGCAGCGTTTCTGCGCTCGGCGGTACCTCGCCCTCCGCGGTGCGCTCGGCGCTGGGACGCAAACGGGCCTCCACCTGAGCCGCCATCTTGCCGCGCCCGAAGAGACCGCCCTTGGCGCCCTCTTCGACTACCACGTACTCGACGTCGGCCTCGTTCACGTACGGGACCACCTTGCGCAGCTGGTCCAACGCCTTGCGCTTGGCCTCCTCGATGGTGGCCGCGCCGGCGATGGTGGCGAACTCGGTCTCTTCGTCTTCGATATCGTCGACGGGATGAAGGTCGTCCAGCTCTGCCATCGCTACCCCCGCTCCGCGTTGCAGTGACGAAGGCCCGGCGGGCGGCTTGTCAGCCGCCCGCCGGGCCGCCCTTGCTTTTGCCTTGGTTGGCCGGCGGGCCTGGCCGGCGCCTGCCTTTCCCGGGGGGAGGCTTGCGCGCACCCTTCCTGGGCGCCTGAGTTGCACCCTTCTTGGCCTGCTGACCCTGGCCTTGCCCGCCGCCGCCTTGCCCGCCGCCCTGCCTCGCGCCAGCCCGCGCCGTGTCGCCTTGCTCCGTGTCGCTCTGCCTGCCGTCGTTCGGCTTGTCGGCCCTGGCGGCGGCCGTCAGCTCGCGGGCCTTCTGGCGTCTCTTCTCGAGGATGTCGTCTGACTTGGAGCGTTCGTTCTGGGCCGCCAGCACGGCTTCCATGAAGCGGCTGCGTTTGACCGGTTTGGCGGCCATCGTCGCAAGGTCCCTGGGCTTCATGACGCGTCGGATGATGAGCTGCTGGCCAACCGTCCACAGGTTGGTGGTCACCCAGTAGACGAACAGGCCCGACGGGAAGCGCAACAGGATGAAGACGAAGACGATGGGCATCGCCCGCATGAGGTACTTCTGCTGCTTGTCCGTGCTCGACGTCAGCATGAGCTCGGTGGAGACGAGCTGCGTGACCACGTACAGGATCAGGAGGATGTAGGTGGGGTCCTTCTGGCCCAGCCCGCCGGCGCCGGCGGCGAAAGGATGAATCCAGAGAAAGCCGGCGTGGGAGAGCGCGGCGATGCTGGCCTTGTTGAGGTACTCGGCTCTGCCGCTGATGGCCGCGTACAGGGCGATGAAGACCGGCAGCTGGAGGAGCAGGGGCAGGCACGAGGCAAACGGGTTGACGTGATGCTCCTGGTAGAGCTTCATCGTCTCCTGCTGCAGCTTGGCACGGTCGTTCTTGTACTTCTTCTGCAGCTCTTTGATCTTGGGCTGCACGGCCTGCATGGCTTGCGCCGAGCTGAACTGCCTCCAGGTAACGGGGAACAGCACGAGCCGCACGATCACGGTGAGGCCGATAATGGCGAAGCCCCAGCTCCAGTTGGGCCCGAGCCCCCACGAGTGGAAGACGGAGTTGAGGTTGACGAGGATCCAGTGCAGCAGCTCGACGAGCTGCTTGAAGATCGGCACTCCGTAGATCTTGTTATACATGGGCACTCATCTTGGAGTGGTCATGGGCATGAGCGTGACGTGGCGGCACGGGATCGTAGCCGCCGTCGCTGAAGGGATTGCAGCGCAGCAGGCGCCACGATGCGAGTCCGAGGCCGCGCAACACGCCGTGCTCGCGCAACGCCTCGATAGCGTAGTTCGAGCACGACGGATAGTACTTGCACCGTGGGCCGAAGAGCGGAGACAGGGTGTACTGGTACACCTTGATGAGCGCGACGAGGAACCAGCTCACGCGGCGCCCGCCTCGTTGAGCACGCCGGCTCGGCTGAGGACCTCGCGCACGGCCGCGCCCACGACGCCCTTCTCGCCGGCGCCCTCGCGAGCGACGAGCTCAAGCAGTTGCGGTCGCGCGATCAGCACGAGATCGTACTCCTCAGCCAGATGCCCCGCGCAGCTCTGAAAAGCCTCGCGGAGCAGACGTTTGACGCGATTGCGGACGACCGCGCCGCCCAACTTCTTCGAGACCGACAGCCCTAGTCTCGGCCCCTCTGTGCCGGCCTCGACGGGCCGCTTGAACGAATAGAGAACGAGGAACCTGGAGGCCGTAGAGCTCCCCTGCCGGTAGATGCGCTGAAAGTCTGAAGATCGTGAGAGGCGGGGACGCTTGCTGGCCATCGGCCCTGTGGCTAAGCCGAGAGGCGCTTGCGCCCCTTCTGCCGCCGTTTCTTGATGACCAACCGACCCGCGCGGGTGCTCATCCGCTTGCGAAAGCCATGAGTCTTGCTGCGCTTGCGGGTGTTCGGTTGATAGGTCCTCTTCACAGCGCTTCCTCGCTCGATTGCCGATACTCAGAACGTGCAGTATAGCTGCGCGGCAGAGGCCGGGTCAATTTGGCGCTGCCCGTGCCGGCACGGCGGCGCAGGCCGCCTCAGCCGGCCGTCACACGCTTGCCGCGGCGCGACCCGTGCGCCCCAGGCGGCGCTCCCGCGGTGACCTGCCCCACCTAACCTTTTCCCTGCATTCTGCCGATAGCCGGAGTGAATCGCAACAAGCGGAGAATGGCGCAATGCTACTCCAAGGATCGATCCACAGGTTCAACCTGGCGGGCGTTCTGCAGTTCCTCGCGCAGAACGCCAGCAGCGGCGTGCTCGAGGTGCGCGATTTCGAGGAGTACGGCTTCATCTACCTCGTCCGCGGACAGGTGGAGGGCATCTCCTTGCCCATCAGCGACGAGAGGCTCGGCACGCGCCTGGTCAAGGCCGGCTGCCTCACGGAGCAGCAGCTCGCCGAGGTCCTCATCGAGGACTCTGGCCTCTCCCACGACGAGAAAAAGCTCAAACCGCTCGGCCAGCGCCTCATCGAGAGGGGGTTCACGAGCGAGTTGCGCATCCGCGAGGTCATGGCCAGGCAGACGCTCAACCAGCTGTTCAAGCTGGCCCACTGGCAGAACGGCGAGTTCCTCTACGACGAACCCGAGCGCATGCCGCACTTCCAGGTGGCCATTCAGGGAGACGTCCAGGAGCTGCTCATGGACGCCTGCCGCCGCATCGACGAGGGTGAGCAGTCGCGCAAGCAAGGGACGCTTGTCGAGAACGAGGTGTGTTACGGCTGCCCGGTAGACGACGAGTGCACCGCCGATATCAAGGCCAGACACCTGAAGAAGGACGTGTGCCTGTGGCGCGAGATGGGAGCGGTGCTCAACGAGGGCTACGACCGGCTCCGCGACGCACGCCTCATGTACCGCTCCAAGGAAGAAGACACCAAAGCCACTCTCGACGCCTCGCTTGAGTCGCAGTAGGCGCCCGAGTAGTCTCCCTCGGCGCTGGGTAGGGAGACGGCTATGAACCTTCCGCAGGGCGGCGAGCTGCGCCGCAACCCAATCAACGGCAAGCTGACGATCGTGGCGCCGGGACGGGCCGGCCGGCCCACCGACCTGCACGCCAGGGGCGCAGCCGGGGCCGCCACGCCGTGCCCCTTCTGCCCCGGCAACGAGGCGCTCACGCCCCCCGAGATAGAGGCCCATCGTCCCGCCGGCAGCGCCCCGGACACGCCGGGCTGGCGCATTCGCGTGGTGCCCAACAAGTACCCCGCGCTGGAGGGCCGTCACGAGGTCATCGTCCACTCGCCCGATCACACGGTCGAGCTGGAGGACTTGGGCGACGAGGGTCTCAGCGAAGTGCTTCGGGTCTGGCAGCGACGCATCGCCGCACAACTCGCAGTGCCCGGCGCGGCCGCCGCCGCACTCATCGTCAACCGTGGAGCCGAAGCCGGCGCCTCACTCGCCCACCCCCACGAGCAGCTCCTCGGCACGCCAGTGGTGCCGCCGCTGCTGCGCGACGAGCTGCAACAGTTCGCGCGGCACGCCGCGCTCAACGGAGGCTGCGTGCTGTGCGCCGAGATGGCCGCCGCCGGCGAGCGCCTGGTGCTCGCCGACGACGTGTGCGCCTGGGTGCCGGCCGCCGGCCGCTTCGCCGGCGAGCTGTGGCTGGCGCCGGTGCGCCACGAGGCCGACTTTCGCGAGGCCGAGCCGGCGCCGCTGGCCCGCGCCTTGCGGCGCGCGTTGGTCGCGGCCAAGGCCGCGACCGCCGGCGCGCCACTCAACCTCTGGCTGCACACCGCGCCGACCGACCTGCGCGGCGTGTTTCACTGGCATCTCGAGCTGGCCCCCCGCCTGGCGGCCATCGCCGGCATCGAGCTCGGCTGCGACATCACCCTGGTTGGCGTCGATCCCGCCGCCGCCGCGGCCGCGCTGCGCGCGGCGCTGCCCGGCGCCTAGCCTGCCGCCGCAGGCGAGCTTTGCGAGGCGCGCAGCCACGGCGAACTGCGCTGACAGGGTCGGAGCAGGCGCGGCGGCCGCAGGCCCTCCGCGTGTGCTCATCGGCCTTGGGCCGATGAGCCTCGTGCACTAGCCGCCGCCGAGCGCGCCACCCTCCCGTGGCCCCACGCCGCGTCGCAGGGCCAGCTGGCCGCAGGCCGCCTCGATCTCACCGCCGGGCGAGCGCCGCACCGTGCAGCTCACCCCCGCCGTCTCCAACTTGGCGCGCAGGGCGGCCACGGCAACCGCCCGCGGCCGCGAGAACGGGCCGCCCGTCTCGTTGTAGGCGATCAGGTTGAGGTGATAGTGGGGCGGCTTCACGCGCTGCGCGAGCACCTGCACCTGCTCATCGCCGTCGTTGACCCCGCGGAGCACCACGTACTCGAACATGACCTTGCGGTGCGTGCGCCGCACGTAGCGGGCGGAGGCCGCGAACACTTCGTCCAGCGGATATGTGCGATTCAGCGGCACGAGCCGGTCACGCAGCTCGTCGGTAGCGGCGTGCAGGCTTACGGCCAGGTTGATCTGGAGCGACTCGTCGGCGAAGCGGTCGATGCCCGGCACCACCCCCACGGTCGAAACGGAGATGGCGCGCGCCGCCAAGCCGAACCCCGCTTCGTCGTTCAGCAGCCGGCAGGCGCGCAACGTCTCGTCGTAGTTGTGGAACGGCTCACCCATGCCCATGAACACCACGTTGGTCACGCGCCGGCCGGCGTCGCGCAACCGACGGGCGAAATGAAACACCTGGTCGACCATCTCTTCGGCGCTGAGGCTGCGGCGCAGGCCCAGGCGGCCCGAGGCGCAAAACGCGCAGCCCACGGCGCAGCCGACCTGCGTCGACACGCACACCGTGGCTCGCGAGCTGTACTTCATGAGCACCGCCTCCACCGGATGGCCGTCGGCGGTGGCGAACACCGTCTTCTCGGCCGTCCCTTTGGGCAACACCACAGAATCGACCGCTTGCAGGGTTAGGGGGCACAAACGCTGCGCCAACGCACGACGCAGACCCAGCGGCAGCGTGGTGACCTCGTGAAAGTCGATGATCAGCCCGCGGGTGAGGGCCTGGTACACTTGGCGGGCCCGGTACGGCGCCTCGCCGAGCTCGGCCACGGCGGTAGCGATAGCGTCGGGATCGATCATTGATCCATTGTATCGCCGCCTCGCGCAAGGAATGTGGCCTGCGCGGGCGAACAGTAGACCGGCAGGCTTCGCACACGCTTGAGCGAGGACGGGTAGAGCACATGACCACCGTGCAGATCGTGGGCATCGCCGTCGCGGCAGCGGTCGTCGTGCTGCTGGTCATCGCGCTCATGGTGAGTAGGCGCCGCGCCGAGCGCCGCGGGGAGCCGCCGGAGGCGCCAGCCGGATCGTTCCTCGACGAGGCGCCGACAGACTCTCTCGCCCGCCTGGGCAAGCCTGTGCAGCCGGTCGAAGACGTGACCCTCGACCCGGACGCGCACCGCGACGTGCCAGCTACGCCGCCAGACATGACCCCGCCCGCAAACGACGTTTCGCCGGCCGGTCAGGAGGCCCCGGCTGCTCAGGAGACCCCGGCCGGTCAGGAGACCCCGGCCGGTCAGGAGACCCCGGCCGATGCGCTTGCCCCCGCCGAGCACGGGGACAGCGCTGAAGCCCCGGCGCCGGGCGCCGCCAGCGAGCCCGAGGGCACGGCGGCCACGCCCACGCCTTTCGCCGCTGCGCCTACCGTCGAGGAACCCCTCGACGCGGAACGGTCCGCCACCGAGCCGCCCGCCCCCCCGGCCGGCGAGCGCCGCCACACCGTGCCGCTCTCCGACATCATCGTGACCACGAGCAACAAGATGGTCGACCTGCAAGATCCCGAAGTGCGGCGCATGCTCACCGACCTGGTGACGTTCGAAATCGACCAGGCCACCCAGTTTCGCCAGCAAGGCCAAACCATCGACGCGGTTCTGCAGCTCACCGAGGCCGAGAAGATCTCACGCGCGCTGGGCATGCACGAGTCCGCCCAGCACATCCACGAGATGATGCAGGAGATGCGCGCCCAGGCATAACGGCGGCACCAGGCCGTTGCCGCAGGGCCGCGGGTTAGTCCGGTCCGCGGCGGGGCCCTGGCGGGCCCGCGGGCCGCTCAATAGCGCCACGGCGCCTACGGCGCCTACGGGCATTAGTTCGTGAGACTCTGCAAAGGGGCCGGAATACGCCCCCCGCGCCCTACGAAGGCATCGTTGCCGGCGCGGCTCACGGCCATCACCGGACCCTCCCCGAAGAGGCCGCCGAGCGTGACCCACTCGCCCACCTTCTTGCCGCTCGCCGGGATGAGCCGGGCGCCGGTCGTCTTGGCGTTGATCATGCCGATGGCCATGACGTCGGCGATCATGCCGGCCAGGGCGTTACGGCCGATGTCGCCGGGCACCACGATCATGTCGAGGCCCAGGGAACACACCGCCGTCATGGCCTCCAGTTTCTCGATGCTGAGCGTGCCGTCGGCGGCCGCCTGAGCCATGGCGCGATCTTCGCTCACGGGGATGAACGCGCCCGAGAGGCCGCCGGTGGACGACGTGGCCATGGTGCCGCCCTTCTTCACCGCATCGTTCAGCATGGCCAGCGCCGCCGTGGTGCCGGGCGCACCCACCTGCTCGAGGCCCATGGTCTGAAGGATCTCGGCGATGGAGTCGCCCACGGCGGGTGTCGGCGCCAGCGAGAGGTCGATGATGCCCATCTGGGCGTCGAGCATCTCCGAGGCCTCGCGGGCCACGAGCTCGCCGACGCGGGTGATCTTGAAGGTGGTGCGCTTGATGAGGTCGGCCAGCTCGATGAGCGAGGCCGCGGGGTGGCTGGCCACCACGTTGCGCACCACGCCCGGTCCCGAGATGGCCACGTTGACGCTCACCTCCGGCTCGCCGCTGCCGTGCAAGGCGCCGGCCATGAACGGGTTGTCCTCGGGCACGTTGCAGAACGTGACGATCTTGGCGCAGCCGATGGAATCCTGCGCCGCTGTCTTCTGTGAGACGGCCAGCAGTACGTCGGCCATGCGCACTACGGCATCCATGTTGATGCCGGCCCGTGTACTGGCCACGTTCACCGACGAGCATACGCGGCGCGTGCCGCCGATCGCTTCGGGGATGGCGTCGATGAGCGCCGCGTCGCCCCGTGTGAACCCTTTCTGCACGAGGGCGCTGAAACCGCCGACGAAGTCTATGCCGATCTCCTCGGCGGCCGCGTCGAGGGCGCGCGCCACGGCGACGAAGGCGGCCGGGTCGTCGCTGCCCACCACGTGGGCGATGGGCGTCAGCGACACCCGCCGGTTGACGATAGGGATGCCGTACTTCTCCTGGATCTCGTGCGCGACCCGCACCAGTCGCCCGGCCCGCTGCACGATCTTGTCGTGAATGCGCGCCGCCGTGCGAGCCACGTCGCGGCCCGCGCAATCGTCCAGCGATATGCCCATGGTGACCGCGCGCACGTCGAGGTTCTCCGACGTGATCATGTTGACGGTCTCGAGGATCTCCTGATCGGTGATGAAGACCACGTGCGGCTCCTGACGGCTACGGAGGGGCGCTAGATACGGTGCATGAACTTGAAGATGTTCTCGTGCTGCACGTGAATCTGCAGACCGACGCGCTCCCCGGTGGCCTCGAGGGCCGCTTTGAGATCGGCGATCGTCGTCTCGCCCTGCCCGAACGACACGAACATGATCATCGTGAACATGCCGTTGGACACGGTCTGACTCACGTCGTCGACGTTGGCGTTCTGCTCGGCGATGGTGGTTGCAACCTGGGCGAGGAGGCCGTGGCGGTCGGCACCGAGAGCGGTCACAATGACGCTTGTGCGCATGGGGCGTTCCCTCGCGAGAGGTGGCCGGGGACAGGCGGATAGTATACTAGACGGCGATTCTCATGCCCTCCTCTTCCGGCTCCACAGACGCCATGCCACCTCCCGTCCCTGGCCGTTTCGCACGCCTCGACCGCGAGCTCTCGCGCCGTGCGGCTCTCGCCTGGCCGCATCCGCGCTGGGTCACGTGGCCGCTCGGCGCATTCTCGCTGACCGCCAACTATGGGGTCCTCTGGTACGTCGTCGCCCTGCTGCCGTGGCTGTTCGGCGAACCGCGGCCACTGGCCAGGGCGCTGTATGTGGCCGTGCCGGTCACGGCCGTGGAGGCCACCGGCTACGCGATCAAGCGTCTCGTCGCCAGGCCGCGGCCGCCTATCGCGGATCCCAGCCAACCGCGCCAAATTCCCCTCCCGTCCAGCAAGTCCTTTCCTTCATCGCACGCCAGCATGTCGATGGTGGCCGCTTTCACCGTCGGCATGCTCTGCCCGGCCGCGCTGCCGGCCCTCGTCACACTGGCGGTGGTGCTCTGCTTCAGTCGTGTCTACCTCGGCGTCCACTACCTCGGAGACGTGCTGGGCGGCGTGCTGTACGGCCTTCTCTGGGGCTCCCTCTGGGTCCTCCTCGTGCACGCACCTCACTGAGATGTCGGGGTTGCGCATACGCGGAGGCATGCTCGCCCTGGTTGTGGCGGCGGCGCTGGTGCTCGCCATCGGGCTCGCCGCCGTCGGCGCCTTCTCGCGGGGCGGGCACACCGCCACGCCGACCGGCCGGCCGTCGGCCTCCGTGTCGTCCACGCGCAACGGCGACGTGGCCTGGGTCACCGCCAAGGCCTTCGCGCGGAGCATCCACCCGCGCCCGGCCAACTCCTGGGGCGAGATCAGGGCGCGCGCCTTCATCTTCGGCGATCTGCAGCAGTACGGGTACTACCCGCGCACCCAGGAGTTCATCGCCGGCTCCGGCGCGCGTGAAGTGCACTCCGCCAACATCATCGTCGTCAAGCAAGGCGCTACAGACAGGCAGCTCATCGTGGGGGCCCACTACGATTCCGCGCGCCTCGGCGAGGGCTACATCGACAACGCCACGGGCCTCGGTCTGCTGCTCGAGATGGCCGCCCGGATGCGGCAGCGCTCCTCGCCCTACACCATCGTCTTCGTGGCCTTCGGCGCCTCCCAGAGCGGCCTCGCCGGGTCGCGCTACTACGTGCAGACGATGACCCCTCTGGAGCGCCGCGCCACCGTAGGCATGATCGATCTCGACGGCGTCGCCGGCGGCGCGCGGCTCACCGTCGCCAGCCGGCCGGGAGGAGCCACATGGTTGCGCGGCGATGCCCTCTCCGGCGCGCAGAGCCTGCACCTACCGTTGGCTCTCAGCCCGGCAGGCGCGGGGGTCCCGCAAGGTGTGGTCAGGGCGCCCAGCGACGACCTGCCGTTCGCCCTCGCCGGAATGCCTACCGCCTTGCTCACGTCCCTCGATTGGCGCGCCGTGTACGGCACCGGTCGGCCCCGGCTGACGGCGGCGCCGCGCCTCTCGTTTGCGCGCACGGACGTTACCGCCCACGTAGAGGAGGACTATCCCGGGCGCGTTCGGGGTCAGCTCCGCGCCGCGTCGTTGCTCCTCGAGATCCTGCTCACCGCCAAACTGGAGACGCACCCGTGAAGCTCGGCATCGTCGGCTTGCCCAACGTGGGCAAGACCACTCTCTTCAACGCGCTCACGCACGCCAACGCCACGGCCACCGCCTACGCATATACCTCCGCCGAGTCGAACATGGGCGTCGTGGCCGTTCCCGATCCACGCCTCGACCGGCTTCACGAGGTGCTCGAGACGCCCAAGAAGGTCAATGCCACGATAGACGTAGTCGACATCGCCGGCCTGGCCGAGGGAGCCAGCCGCGGCGAGGGCCTGGGCAACCGCTTCCTCGCCGACATCCGCGGCGTCGACGCGGTGGCGCACGTGATCCGCACCTTCGCCAACCCTGAGGTAGCACACGTGCGCGATGCCATCGACCCCAGGGCCGACGTTGACCTCGTGGAGACGGAACTGGTGCTCAGCGACCTCGAGCTGGTGGAGCGCCGCATCGACAAGGCGCGCAAGGCGGCGCGTAGCGGCGAGCGCACGGCCCAACGGGAGCTGGCGGTGCTCGAGGCGCTCGTCGCAGAGCTGGAACAAGGCCACCTGCCACGGGCCGTCGCGCGCGCCCCCGAAGACGCGGCACTCTTTCGCGAGCTGGCCCTGGTGAGCGACCGCCCGGTGCTGTTCGTGCTCAACACCGACGACGACCAGGCGGCCGGCGATGCCCTGAACGCCCAGTCCGACTTCGTCGACCGGGCGCGCGGCAGGGGCGACCAAGTGGTCGCCGTGGCCGCGCGCCTCGAGGCCGAGCTGGCCGACCTGGAACCCGACGAGGCGGCGGAGTTCCGCGCCGAGTTGGGCGCCGGCGAAGCCGGCGCCCTCGACGTCTTCTTGCGCGCCGCCTACGACGTGCTCGGCTACATCACCTTCTTCACCGGCGATTTCCGCAGCAGCGAATCGCGTGCCTGGCAGCTACCGCGTGGCTGGACGGCCAAGCAAGCGGCGGGCCGCATTCACAGCGACATCGAGCACGGGTTCGTGCGGGCCCAGGTGGTCGCCATCGACGATCTCATTGCCCTGGGCTCGTTTCACGCCGCCCGCGAGAGAGCGCTGCAACGCACGGAGGGCAAAGAGTACGTGGTGCAGGACGGCGACGTGATCAACTTCATGCACACCGGCTGACGCCGCCGCGAGCCTCTCCCCCGCGCCGGGGGTCAGCGGGCCGCGCCGTGGCGCGCCGCGCGCGCCAGCCGGCGCAGGCGCCCGGCGGTGAACACCAGGAGGGCGGCGTACAGGACGCCGAACAAGCCGATCGCCCAGGCGATCTCCACGGCGTCGTCCTGGGGAAAAGCGATAAGAGCGATGCCGCCCAGCAGCGAGAAGCCGCCGGCCAGCAGCAACGACGTCTCGCCGGCGGCCAGACGGCGCAGGCGTACGCCGGCCTCGATCTCGAAGAAGCCCGTGACCACAGCCCATGCCGCCAGCAGCCACAGCAAGTCGAGCCCTGTGATCTGCGGCCAGGCGAGCGCCACCACACCGACGCCCGCGCCCACAATGCCCTCCGCGAGCACCAGCCACCACTGCTCCAGCACGTCGCGAGCCACCACGGCGACGCCGGCCAACACCAGCCCATCGGCCAGCGCGAAGACAGCAAAGACGGCGGCCAGCACCGTTGCGTCGATGCCGGCCCACAGGAGCACGGCGACACCGAAGGCGAGAGCGACGACGCCGCGCAGGGCGATCATCCACCACTTCTCACAGAATCCGATCAAGACCACGCTATCGTCACCCCGCGACCTCGGAGACGCAAGCGGCAGCGGGCGGCACCAGCGCAGACTGCTAGAATCGAGACGCTATCGACTACAACCGGACACGTGACCACGTGCTCAGACGTTCCGCACAGTTCTTGGAAAGGCACGGCTACATCCTCGCCACACTGGCGATCGCCGCCGCGACCGCTCTGTTTCTGATCGGCCGTTCCGACTTCTCCAAAGATCAATGGGCGCTCTTCTACCTGCTCATCGTCCTGCTCGTGGCCAGTGCGTCCGGCACAGGACCGGCGGTGCTCGCCGCCGTGCTCGCCTTCCTCACCTGGAACTTCTTCTTCCTGCCGCCCTACCATACGTTCACGGTGCGCGACCCTCAGGACTGGGTCTCACTCTTCATCTTCCTTGTGGTGGGCGTTATCGTCGGCATCCAGGCGGGACGTATGCGCGAGCGGGAGACGCGCGCCGTGGCCCGCGAGCACGAGACGGCGGCGCTCAACCGCCTGAGCGCCGAGCTGGTGTCGCAGACCTCCACCGAGACGATGGCGAAAGCCATACTCTCCGAAGTCATCGGGTTGCTCGGCGCCGCTTCCGCCGACCTGTTCGTGGCGGAGAGCGACGGGCTGCACAACTACAGCGCCTCATCGTCCGCCCAGCCTGGCAGCGCCATGGCGCCGGGTGCCGAGTGGGTGTTCGCCCACAACGAGCCGCTGGGCGTGCCCAACCAACCTGGCGGTCATCGCGGGGCCGGAGAAACGCCCGCCTTCCAGGCGGTCGGCGAGGCTGGCGGCATGTACCTCCCGCTGCGCAGCGCCTCAGGCACCTCGGGCGTGCTGACCGTGGCGACGCGCGCCGACGGCCGCCAGTACTCCCCCGCCGACGCGCGCCTGACGGCTTCGCTCGCCAACCTGGTCGGCGTGTTCTTGGAGCGCCAGCGTCTGCAGGCTATGGCCACCCAGGCCGAGGCCGGACGCGAGGCCGACCGCCTCAAGTCCAGCTTGCTCTCCTCGGTCTCGCACGAGCTCAAGACGCCGCTCGCGGCCCTCACCGCCACGGTGAGCAACTTGCTGGAGAGCGATCTGGCCTGGGACGAGGCGAGCGTGCGCGACGAGCTGCGCGCTATCGTCGGCGACGTAACGCGCTTGAACAACAGCATTGGCGCCCTTCTCGACCTCTCGCGCCTCGAGGCGCGCGCCTGGGAGCCGCGCCGCGAGCTGTACGACCTGGCGGAGATCGTGGCCGCGGGCCTCGACGCGCTGCCGGCCCACGAGCGCACCCGCATCCGCATCGACTTACCCGACGAGGCGCCGATAGTGAATGTGGATTTCGCCCAATGGACCCGCGTGGTGCAGAACCTGCTGGAGAACGCCGTTCTGTACGCCGGCAACGACGCCGCCGTCAGGGTGGAGGCGCACGAGACGCACAACGCCATGCGCTTCTGGGTGGAGGATGAAGGGCCGGGGGTGGCGCCCGACGAACACGAGGCGGTGTTCGAGAAGTTCTACCGCGGCCGCGGCACCGGCACCAAGGTGCCGTCGGGCACGGGGTTGGGGCTGGCCATCACTCGCGAGATCGTGCACAGCCACGGTGGTAGCATTCACGTGGAGGACGTAAAGCCCCACGGCGCCCGATTCGTAATCGTGCTGCCCACGGCAACCCATACATAGTCGGCGGAGGAGACCGCGAGATGAGCATCCCTGAGCGGCCCACACACATCCTCGTGGTGGACGACGAGGAGCAGATCCGCCGCGCGCTCAGGTCTATCCTCAGCACGCGCGGCTATACGCTCGACCTCGCGGCCACGGCCCACGAAGCGCTCATGAAGGCGATCGACGATCCCCCGGACCTGGTGGTGCTCGACCTCGCCCTGCCCGACCGTAGCGGCATCGAGGTATGTCGCGAGCTGCGCACGTGGATGACGTCGCCGATCCTCATCTTGTCGGTGCGCTCGGCCGAGGCAGACAAGATCCAGGCGCTCGACGAGGGCGCCGACGACTACCTCACCAAGCCGTTCTCCGCCGGCGAGCTGCTCGCTCGCATACGGGCGCTGCTGCGGCGCGCCGCCGCGCTTACCTCGCCGCCGCCGGTGGTAGACGCCGGCGAGCTGCAGATCGACATCGCGCGCCGCCGCGTCAGCTTGAGAGGTGAGGAGATCGGCCTCACGCCGACGGAGTTCGACATCCTCGCCTTCCTCGCCCGTAACGCCAATCTGGTGGTCACTCAGAAGATGGTGCTGGAGCACGTGTGGGGGCCGGAGTGGGCCGAAGACGCGCAGACCCTGCGCGTGCACGTGAGCCATCTGCGCAAGAAGATCGAGCCCTCTCTCGGCGGGCCGCGCTACATCATCACGGAGCCCGGCGTGGGGTTTCGCTTCGCCGCTCCCGAAGACGACGACGTGGCCGACCTGTAGATCAGCCGGCGGCCGCGCCTTGGCTGTTCTTTCGGCATCCGTGGCCGCTGTTCGGCAGGTCTGCGCTGACGGCACGCGAGCGCGCTGGCGCTTCGCGGGAAGACGCGGAACCGGCGGCGACGGCTGACGGTCTGCGCAGACGGCGCGCGAGCGCGCTGGCGCCTCGCGGGAAGGCGCTCACTTGCGTTCGCTCGGCTCGGCAAGCTTGGCCGCTGTTCGGCAGGTTTTTGACGAAGGCGGGTCTGGCCGCTTGCGGCCTCCCCGCCATCGTCAACCCCTGAC
>CAWKEZ010000068.1:0-6157 GCA_963848545.1 uncultured Thermoleophilia bacterium | reverse complement strand
GAAGCCGGCGACGCCCGATCCCGATGCACGGCCTGCGGCACACGCACGCGACGCTCCTGCTATCGCGTGGCGTTCCTGTCCACATCGTCAGCGCACGGCTAGGACACGCCGATGCGAGCATGACGCTCAACGTGTACTCGCACTGTCTGCCGAAGGCACAGCAGGCGGCCGTGGACGTGCTCGAGAGCGTGATCGCGGGCAAGGCTGGCTGACGTGTTTTTGTCGGCTTTTGGCAGAAGCGCGGTTGGGGCGCCCTCAGAATCGACTAGAACCTGCCGATTTGCGGGGAGTTCTGCTGCCGCCTCTTCTCTTCGGAATGGCGACAATGTAGCTCCTTCGATTGGTAGAGATGTTCAGCAGGATGCCCAGGCCTCCCAGCACCGCCACGACGCTCGTGCCCCCGAGGGAGACGAGCGGCAGCGGCACGCCGGTGAGCGGCAGCACCCCGAGGGCCGCACCGATGTAGATGCAGGCCTGACCGATGATGATGGCCGTGATGCCGGTGGCCAGCAGCTTGCCGAACAGCTCCTTGCAGTTGATGGCGATGCGCAGGCAGGCCGACGCCAGCGCACCGTAGAGCACCAGGAGAGCGAGCAGGCCTATGAGACCTAGCTCCTCGCCGATGATGCCCGTGATCATGTCGGTGCCCTGGGCGGGCAGATAGCCGAACTTCTGCACAGAGTTGCCGAGCCCCACGCCGAAGAAACGCCCCGAGGCGATGGAGATCAGCGACTGGGTCGCTTTGGAAGCCGCTGCCCTGGGGGTCCTTCCAGGGGTCGAGGAAGGTGGTGAGACGCTGGAGGCGATCAGGCTCCACCACGATGAGACCGAGCACGCAGGCGGCGGCGCCCACGAACAGGCCGAACAGATACCGTAGCGGCGTGCCCGCCGCGACGAGCACCGCGATCACCGCCACCACCAGCACGATGGTGGTGCCCAAGTCGGGCTCGAGCATGACGAGCCCCGCAGCCGGGATGATACCGATGGCGGCCAGCCCGAGGAAGCCCTTGGGCGACTCAATCTCACGGGGCCGCCCGGCGATGAGCGCCGCCACCAGGATGACCGCCGCCAGCTTGGCGACTCTGGCTCGGCTGTAGGCCCTGCCCGCCGATCATGATCCAGCGTCGGGCGCCGTTGATGCTGGTACCTACTTTGGGCACCAGCACGGCGGCAAGCATGAAGAGGGCAAAACCGGCCAGGGGCAGCGCCAGTCGCCGCCACCACGCGTAGTCGACGCGCGCCAGCACCCACATCACGGCCACCCCGATGAGCGCCCAGACGAGCTGCCGCTCCGCGAAGTAGAAGGTGTTGTGATACGTGAAGTACGACTGCGCCGACGAGGCGCTGTACGCCATCACGAGGCCATACAGCATGAGGAGGAAGGTGATCAGAACAACGCTTCGGCGCTCGCTCACACCCGGGGCCGCCGAGGCGCTCGTCTCGCGACGCGCCGGCCGGGCCGGCCCCCGCGCCTGGCCGCGGCTTCTCGCCGCGCCCGGTGCGGCCGCGGAGCGGGTCGCGCCGGCGGAGCGACGCTCGCCGCCGCGACGCTCCTGCCTCGGCGCCGCCGCCTCGCCGCCGCGGCGCTGCTGCTTGCGGCGCTCGGCGCGGCGCGCGCCGTCGCGCACGTCGTTCACCCACTCTTGATGGTCGAGTTCGACCTTGCCCACGCCGCGCCCCCGAGAGGTCATGACGCGCCAGCCCTTCGCAGCTCGTCTACCAGCATGAGGAAGTGTTCGCCCCGCTCCACGTAGTCCCTGTACTGGTCCCAGCTCGCGCAGGCGGGGCTGAGCAGTACCACACCGCCAGGCGCGGTCTCGCGCGCCGCCAGCCGCACGGCGCTCTCGAGCCCGCCGCACTGCGCGTATGGGGTCGGGCGCGCGCCGGGCACCCCCGCTCGGGCGGCGAACGCCGCCTCCAGGCGCGGCGCCGTGGCGCCGATCAGAAGAACCCTCTCCACCAGCCCCTCCACGGCCTCGGCCAGCGCGTCATAGGTGGCACCCTTGTCGTAGCCGCCCAGGATGAGCTGCACGGCGCCGGAGTAGGCAGTGAGTGCCTTGAGGGTGGCATCGATGTTGGTGGCCTTGGAGTCGTTCACGTACGTGACGCCCGCGACGACACCGGCCACCTGGAGGCGGTGGGCGACACCCTCGAAGCTGCGCAGCGTCTCGGCGGCCGCGGCGGCAGGCACGCCTGTAGCGCAGGCCGCCGCGGCCGCCGCCAGCGAGTTCTGCAGGTTGTGCTCGCCTTTGAGAGCGAGCTCGCCGGCGGCACAGAGGCCGACGCGCTCCTCACCCAGGCGTAGCCACAGCTGTCCGCCGGCCGCCACGCCCGCCCGCAGCGGCACGCCCCGCGGGCCTTCCTCGCGCCCGCGCACGGCGGAGAACCAGCCCCGCCGCCCGCCGCCGGCCACGTGGCCGGCGGCCTCCTCCTCGAGCGTACCGCCGTCGTCGGCGTTGAGCAGCGCGAGATCGTCGGCCCTCTGGTTCTCGAAGAGCCGTAACTTGGCGGCCACGTACCCGCCGTGGCTGCCGTGCCGGTCGAGGTGATCCTCAGTGAGGTTGAGGAGCACTCCCACGGGGGCGCGAAAGCGCTCGATGTGCTCGAGCTGGAAGCTGGAGAGCTCGGCCACGATGAGCGCTTCGGGTGGCACCTCGCCGGGCATGCCGGCCAGGGCGTAGCCCACGTTGCCTCCCACCGCCACCGGCAGGCCGGCGTGGCGCACGATTGCGCCGGTGAGCTCCGTGGTCGTGGTCTTGCCGTTGGTACCAGTGATACCGATCAGGCGGTTCGTGAGAAA
Organism: uncultured Thermoleophilia bacterium; assembly: GCA_963848545.1. Classification (GTDB taxonomy): domain Bacteria; phylum Actinomycetota; class Thermoleophilia; order UBA2241; family UBA2241; genus CAIXSE01. The sequence goes on along the minus strand of CAWKEZ010000068.1, from coordinate 3,357 downwards.
ACGACTGGCGAACTCCACCTCGCTCCAGAGAGGGACGCCGCGACGCACGGCCTCCTGCACCGCCGGGCTCTCGTCGGGCACGCCCGGGCTCTTCACGAGCAGGTCGACCCCGGCCGGGAGCACCGCCCGGACGCCGGTCAGCACCTCAATGCCGGCCGCGCGCAGCTCGTCCGCCGTGCCGTCGGGCGGCGCGGCGCCTTCGTCGAGGGCGACGATGCGCGCCGCCGGTAGCCTGCGGCGGCCGAGCAGCGCCGCCGGCCGGCCACTGCGACGCAGACCCAGCACCGCCAGGCAGCGAACGTCGTCGAGCTCCACTCTGCCCTTCCCTGCCTAGAAGGTCGCGTAGTAGACGGCAAATCCGGCGCCGGCGCAGATCGCCGCGATGATCCAGAAGCGCACGATGATCGTGGTCTCCGACCAGGCTTTGAGCTCGAAGTGGTGGTGCAGCGGGGCCATCAGCAGCACACGGCGGTGGAACAGCTTGAAAGCGATCACCTGGGCCACCACCGAGGCGGCCTCGATAACGAACAACCCGCCGATGATGAGCAGCACGAACTCCGTGCGGGTGAGCACCGCCATGCCGGCCACGGCACCGCCCAGCCCGAGCGACCCCGTGTCAGCCCATGAACACGTCGGCGGGGAAAGTGTTGTACCAGAGGAACCCCAGGCACGCGCCGCCGATGCAGCCCGAGACGACCATGAGGTCCGAGATGCCGGGGTCGTGCGCATTGCGGCCGATGATGAAGGCGATCCCCGCCAGCGCCACGAGCACGATGGCGCTAGCTCCCGCCGCCAAGCCGTCGAGGCCGTCCGTCAGGTTCACGGCGTTGGAGAACCCGGCCAGCGTGAGGAAGATGAGCGCGTAAAACCCCGGCGTGCCGAGCTGGAGCTTCCACGACGTGAAGGGCACGCTCACGCGTGTATCGAGGCCCACGAAGTGCAACGCGATGAAGCCGATGAACAGGGCCAGCAGCAGCTGCAGCAGCACCTTGTAGCGCGCCGAGAGGCCCAGCGAGCGTTTGCGCACGATCTTCGTCCAGTCGTCGACGAAGCCGATGAGCGCGTTGCCGTAGGCGGCGATCATGACGGTAAGCGAGGCCACCGAGAGACGGCTGAACACGATGAACGGCACCAGCACGGCGAACCAGATGAGGACGCCGCCCATGGTGGGGGTGCCCGCCTTGGTCTTGTGCGCCGCCGGGCCGTCAACGCGGATGTTCTGGCCGAACTCGTTGAGGCGCAACCAGCGGATGAACCACGGCCCGATGACCAGCATGAGCACCATCGCTACCACGCCGGCGGCCATCGCCCTAAGCATCGCCGACCTCCTTCGCCGAGAGCGGACCGGCCGACGCGGCCGAGCCGCTCGCCGCCAGAGCCTCGGCCACTCGCTCCAGGCGCAGCGCCCGCGAGGCCTTGACGAGCACGGCGCTGCCCTGCGGCACCGCCTCCGGCAGCGCCGCGACGCACTCGTCCACGGTCGCGAACCAGCGCTCTCCGGAGCCGCCCGTGAGGTAGGCGCGGGCCAGCTCGCCCACCGCCACCAGGCGCGCGCCGGCCGCGGCGCAGTGCTCGCCCACGGCGCGGTGGAACGTGTCGGCGCCGGCGCCCAGCTCATACATGTCGCCGAGCACGGCCACCATGGGGCGGCCGTCGGCGATGCTCACGAGGTGGTCGATGGCCGCCTTCATGGCCACGGGATTGGCGTTGTACGCGTCGTTGAGCAGCAGACCGCCGCCGGGCAGCGCCGCGAGGGCGCCGCGCAGGTCGCTGAAAGCGACCTGCGCGGCGCCCTCGCGGGCCTCGTCCAGACGGTAGCCGAGCTCCATGAATGCCCCAACGGCAGCCTGTGCGTCGTGCAGGTAATGACCCCCGGTGAAATTGAAGTCGAGCGTACCGCGATGCCCGAAGGCATCGATCAGCACATGCGTGCTCTCGCCGCGGCGCTCCTCGGCGACGATGTGTACATCGGCCTGCGGTGTGCCGAATGTGACTACGCGACCGCGATGACGAACCACGTGACGAGCGAGCAGCGGTTCTTCGGCCGGTACCACGGCGGCGCCCCCGTGCAGCTCGTCGATGAGCTCCGCCTTGGCCGCGGCGACGTTGTACATGGTGCCCACCAGTTCCAGGTGTACTGGGGCGATGTTGGTGATGACGCCTACGTCGGGAAGAGCGATGCGCGCCAGCTCGCGGATCTGCCCGCTGCCCCTCATGGCCATCTCCACCACCGCCGCCTCAGTGTCGGGAGCGATACCGAGCAGCGTGAGCGGCACGCCGATCTCGTTGTTGAGGTTGGCGGTGGTGGCGACAGTAGATGCCACGGGCCGCAACAGAGCGGCCAGGATATCCTTGGTGGAGGTCTTGCCGGCACTCCCGGTGATGGCCACCACCTTGGCGCCGGCGCGGCGACGCACCGCCGTGGCCAAGCGTTGCAGCGCAGGCAGCCCATCGGCGACGACCACGTGGGGCGCGGTGGCCGGCAGGGCGGCGGCCGTCTCGGCGCGCACCACGACGGCCACGGCGCCGGCCCTGAGGGCCTGTGCCGCGTAGGCGTCGCCGTCGTGCGCAGCGCCGCGCAGGGCTACGAACAGGTCGCCGGGTCGCAGAGTACGCGTGTCCGTGCTCACGCCGCTGACCACCGTCGCCGCCGAGCCGCCTGCGAGGCGGCCAGCGCAGGCCACGGCAACATCGTTCAGCGTCATGGGGATCACGGCGTCACCTCTCTCCCCGCAGCTCGGCCAGCAGCTCCTCGGCCACTCGACGGTCGTCGAACGGCAGACGCCGATCGCCGACGATCTGGCCCTGCTCGTGACCCTTGCCGGCGATCACTACCGTGTCTCCAGCCTGGGCCTCGCTCAAGGCCATGCGGATGGCGGCACGCCGATCTGGTTCAACCGCGACCGCCGCGGCGCGCGCGGCCGGCACCCCGGCGACGATCTCGGCGATGATGGCCTGGGGTTCCTCGCTGCGCGGGTTGTCGGAGGTCACTACGGCGTGATCGGCGAGGCGCGCCCCGATCTCGCCCATGAGCGGGCGCTTACCGCGGTCGCGATCGCCGCCGCAGCCGAAGACCACGAACACGCGGCCCTCCGTAACTGCCCGCGCCGCGCGCAACGCGTTCTCCAGTGAATCCGGAGTGTGAGAGTAGTCGACGATCACCGAGAACGGTTGCCCCGCGCGCACGGCCTGAAAGCGACCGGGCACGCCCTCGGTCACGGCCAGGCCACGCCTCACGGCCTCCGGCGGCAACCCCAGGGCGAGACACGTGGTGGCCGCGGCCAGGGCGTTCTCCACGTTAAAGCGCGCCGTCAACCGCAGCTCGACGCGCTGGTCGATGCCCAGTCGCGGCACGCT
>CAWKEZ010000067.1:0-8101 GCA_963848545.1 uncultured Thermoleophilia bacterium | reverse complement strand
GATGCGTGGCCGCTGACGCTTACCCCTGCTGGGCTTACAGTCGCTACCCAATACCTGCTCCCAGCCCGGAGGGCCGGAACGGTAACCACTATCTTCGTGTCTGCGAGAACGCGGAAGTGTGCACCCACGGGATTGGCCAGCGAGAAGGGCTCATCTCCCTGGGGCGGCGAACTCCACGTGCCGAAGACGACCTGAGCGGCACCTGTGAACCCGGACCCGGTCAGTGTGATCGGCTCGCCGCTCGCGCCCCGGTACTCTGAGAGCCCGACCTCCCCGTCGACGGTGAAGTCGTTGGCGCTCGTTGCAGAGCCGTCGAGAGTATCCACCGTAAGCGCGACCGTAAGCGGCTGCGTGGTGAAGAAGGGCACGGTCGCCACGATGGTCGTGTCGTTCGCCACCGTGAACGTCGTCGCGTCCTCTGGCCAGTAGGTGGAGTCTGTGGGAGTGAAGGTGACGGCAGTCGTGCCCGTGAAGCCCGTGCCGGTCAGTGTGACTGCCCAGTCAGGGGGTCCCGACGTAGGCGCGAAGCCCGTCACACTGGGCACGTCGGCTGCCGCGCTCTGTGCCCCTCCCGTCGCCAGAGCGGCGACGACCAGTGCCACGAGAATAGAATGACTCGCTTCATCGTTCCCCTCCGAGTGGCGTCGAGTCTCCCTGACACTACCCCGCGAGCGAACAGGGCGCCACGGGCACGGCGTTACTGGCCCTCACTCCCTGCTGCGCTCGCCGTCACGGTCCAGTGCTTGACCCCTGGACCGATGTCGCCGACCGTGATGGGCGCGGGCCGCAGTCGGGCGACCCTCCGCGGCTGGCGCCGACGACTACAGACGACTCTGAAGGGAGTAGTCTTGCCCTGCTCCGGCTGCTACGAGGAGTCGGGAGCCGAAAGCACTTCTCAGGAGGGGGATGCCATGCCTGATCGTCAGCGCTCGACACGTCGTGACTGGCCAACTCGGCGGCGCATCCGCAAGCTTCTCACCCTAATGCTCGTCCTGCTTGGCCTCGCCCTGGCGCTGCCGGCTGCCGCCTTCGCCACCGGCACTGCCACCTGGGTTGCCCAGAGCGTACCCGCTGGCACCAGCGACCTCACCGCCGTGGCCTTCGCCAACACCAGTGACGGCTGGGCGGTAGGCGATGACGGCACCATCCTTGCCACCACGGACGGCGGCGCGACATGGAACGCGCAGAACTCGGGCACGATGGATGACCTCACCGCTGTCGCTTTTCCGAATGCTACCGACGGCTGGGCGGTGGGCGATGACTCCAACACCGGCACCGGCCTCATCCTTGCCACCACCGACGGCGGCGCCACTTGGAGCCCGCAGTACGCGGACGCGACTGATTACCTCACCGCTGTCGCTTTCGCCAACGCCAGTGACGGCTGGGCGGTGGGCGACGACTCCGACACTGGCAGCCTAATCCTTGCCACCACCGACGGCGGCACCACCTGGAGCCCGCAGTACGCGGACGCGACTGATTACCTCACCGCTGTCGCTTTCGCCAACGCCAGTGACGGCTGGGCGGTGGGCTCGGGACCGACCGGCCTCATCCTCACCACCACCGACGGCGGCGCCACCTGGAGCCCGCAAAGTACGACGGCGCCCGGCGCCCTCTCCAACTTCACCGGCTACAGCGTCACTTGTGCCGATGCGACTCACGCCTGGGCGGTATGTGATGACGGCGACTGGAACACCATCCTGGCCACCACGGACGGCGGCGACACTTGGAACGTGCAGAGCGCGGGCGCCGACACGATCGCTGACCTGCTCAACTCCATCACCTGTGCCGATGCGACTGACGCCTGGGCGGTGGGCTTGGGCCAGACCGGCGGCGTCATTCTTACGACCACCGACGGCGGCGCCACCTGGACGGCGCAGAACTCGGGCACAGCCGGCCAGCTCACCGGCGTCACCTGTGTCGGCTCGACTCACGCCTGGGCGGTGGGCGACGGCGCCGGCACCGGTGTGATCCTTGCCATGGTCACGCCGCCCACCCTGACCAGCTTCACGCCCGCCTCAGGTGTGGTGGGCAGCAGCGTGACCCTGAGCGGCACCGGCTTCAGTGGCGCCAGTAAGGTCAGCTTCAACGGCGTCGCGGCGCCCTTCACCGTGAACAGCGACACGAAGATCACAGCCACTGTGCCGGCCGGCGCCGCAAGCGGTCCGATCACCATCACCACCCTCGGCGGCACGGCCACCAGCGCAGCGAGCTTCACCGTCGTGTTCACGCCCAAGGTCACGCTAAAGCTGAGCGGCCTCAAGAGCGGCGTCATCAGACTTGGCAAGACCGTGACGGCAAAGGGCGTCGTGACGCCTGGCAGTCTCGCTGGCTGCAAGGTCACGCTCATTGTGCAACTCAAGCAAGGCGGCAAATGGTTCAGTGTCAAAAGCATGGCGCGAGCGATGAACGCGAGTTGCAGCTACAGCGGGACCTACAAGCCCGCCAAGAAGGGCAGCTACCGCATCAGGGCCACGATCGCCAGGACGGGCACGAACGCAGCCGCCGCGACGAAGTGGCTGACGTTTAGGGTGAAGTAGCCGCCGCGGAATGCACGGGCGGGCGACGAGTTGATCTAGGCGCGCCGACGACGAACTTCAGAGACAAGGCGGCGCGAGGGCCCCGGAGAGGAGGGGGCCCTCCCGCCTTGCCGCCGGTTGCCATCGCGCGATGATGTTCCCGCAGCCCGGCGAGCGACACACCCGATGAAGGAAGGTGCGCCGCACTACGTGAGCGCCTAGTCGGCAACGGGCGCCCGCGCAGTCTTCTACGCATCGAAATTCTCTATGCAGCTCCACGCGGCTGGCTGCCGCACGGCGAAGCCGAAGCGCCCTTCGGCGCGCAGCATGATCAGGTGCCGCACGAAGAAGTCGCTGTGGCTGTCGCTCAGGTCGGCCAGGACGTCGCCGCGAATGTAGCCCTGCAGGGCGGCGACACAGCCGACCAGTGGCGCGCCAACGCTCGCTGAGCTCGTGATCGTCGTGCGCAGGCCGAAGGGCGTAAGTGGCTCGCCTGGCGGGAAGATGTACCTGCCGTCGGCGTCTTTGGCCTGGGACAGTTCCTCGGCGTCCGCCGGGTTGATGACGAAGTCGGTGGGTTCGTACCATGACTGCGTTGCGGTCCGGATCGCGGCGATCGCCGCGGCGATGGAGTCAACCTGCGGCTGCAGCGGGCTGCCGCTCGTCACCTTGGTGACACTCAGCACGTTGGGTGTGTTGATGATGCCGCACAGGCCGCCGCTGGGCGCGCCCGGCGAGCCATTGCCGGCCACGACCTGGCCCTGCAAGCGCACTTTGATCATGTACAGCAGGCGGCCCGTGAGCAGGTCTTCGAGCACGGGTGAGTCGTCCAGCACTTGCCGGCTGGCGGGCAACGTGATGGGCAGCCGCTGGCAGTAGGTGGTCTGGGGCATGAACAGCTCGGCTGCCTCCGGCGCGGCGCTGCCCTCCGCGGTCTCGGCCGCCGAGTTCGTCATGCTGGCCTCGAGCATGAATTGCGGATCCTCGAAGTCCGTAGGCTGCCACGCGATGGACTCGACGAGGCCGAGCTGGGGCCCTGGGTAGGGCTCAAAGCCGGGCTGGCGCCAAGTCGGCTCAGGGTATCCTGAAGTGCTGAGTAGGGCGGCCCGGATCTCGGCGGGGTTCATCAGACAGAAGGGTCCGATATCGGGAGCGGGGTGGCCGCTATGGATCCAGGCGTCGCCGGCGTTCCTGTCCTTCCATGCCTCGAACTCGGCCATGAAGTTCGTTGGGCGCCAGCTGGCGCGGCCTGACGGCCTGGCGGCTGAGAGCAAGGACATGCGGACCGCCTCCTCGCGCTCCTGCTGCTCCCGCGCGACGTGCCGCGAGAGCTGATAAGCGTTGAGGGCGGCCCGCCACCCGGGGTCATCCACTGAGATGTCGCCCTCGCGCTCGGCGCGACGCCGCAGTGCTTGCCCGGTCAGATTCTCGCGCCGTTGAACCTCACTCAGCTCCTTGTCGCCTCTTCGCAGGTTGTCGAGTGCGACCCGTACTGGGTCCGCGGTCGGGTTCATCGTTCCTCGTTTCGCCTCGTTGTGACCACCACTGCGAGGCTACAGCGCGCGTCACACAATGCTTTTCGGGCAGCCTGAGAAGGCGGGCGAGCGAACCACCGCATGTTCGAAAACGGCCGCGCGCGATCAGGTAAGGGCGGCAGTTAGGGCGGTGGCCGCGCCGCTGCAGCGGGTGGCTAGCTCGGGCCGAGCCGCAGAGGCAACGCGGCAGAGCTTGTCGGCCAGAACCCATGCCTCCGCGAGTGCGCGCACTGCTGCCTCGTCGGGTTCGTCGGGCAGCTCGAAAGCCTCATCGGGTAGCTTCGCGAGTGCGGCGCGCATAGCCTCCGCAAGACCCGGGCCACCCACCACGCTGGCGACGACCGCACGCACGCGGCCTGGGCGGCGCGCACCGCCCGCTGGCGGCAGGCTGCCGAACAGAACTGGCGCCGACGGCCGCTGCCCGGTGGCTGCTCAATCGGCGCTGCGCAGCATTCGCAGTGGTCGGGCGCGTGGACGGGCTTAGTCATGGTCCTCCGTTCGGGCCGGGAAGTAGCGCGCAAGCGTCGCCTGAATCTCTTCGGCCGCTGCGCTGCAGCGCCACTGAAGGCTTGCTCGGGCACGCTCGGCGCAACGCTTGAGGCGTCCAGCCGCACGCTTCGCCTCGATCAGCGTCTGCAGAACGGCCTCATCCGGGTCTGCGGGCAGCTCGAGGAACCCCGGCACGAGGTTGCCGAAGTCCACTTCGGGCGCGGAGCGCGGTATCGCCGTCATGGCCTCCGCGATCTCGGCGTGCTGGCGCCGGCGAGAGGCTCGCTTGCGGCAGGCGTCGGAGCACCAGAGTTGAGGGCGCCCCCGCCCGTTTCGCGGCGGCGGCAGCGGGCAGTCGCACTCGTGGCACCTACCGAGCAGACCCGTCATCGTCATCTTCGATCTCGACCATGCCGTCGGCGTCGAACTCGACAACACTCACCGCCTCGTCGACGACACGTGCAAGCTCACGGTTCAAGAAGTCGTCCACGCCGCGCATGCCCACGATCTTCTGCAGGTCGAGGCGAATGCGGCTCTCGGCCGAGAGGCCGAAGCGTTGCGCCAGGCGGTCGATCAAGATCGCAGCGTCGCGCTCTTGCCGCAAGAAGGGGTTCACCGTTGGGCGCATCTCGCCCTTGATCTTGTTGCCGGCCCCGTCGTAGACCGCCGGTCGGCCGATCATCATGCCGTACTTCTTGATCATCATGCCGGCCTCGCGGTGCCGCACCACCGCCGCGCAGAGCGCCTCCAGCGATGGCAGGTCGCCCTGGCGCAGGCCACCGGCATAGGCGGCCTCCTGGAGCAGGACGTGCCAGAGCTGCTTGACGGCCTTGGTCTTCGGCAGGGCGCGCGGCACGGGCACGGCGAGCGCCTCGGTCGGCGTCATGGCGCCGCTCCACTCGGCCGGCACGATTTCGGTCGGCTTGCGATACCCGGCGGTGCCGCGGCGGTGGGCTGCGGGATCAGTTCTGCCCTTCATGGCCTCTACGATGGCGTGCCTGTCACAAATACCGGACGCACAGAGTCGAATAGACGGCCAACGGCGACCATCGCGCGCAGGCTCAGAACTACCCCGGGCGCCAAAATGCGAATTCGTGGTGATAGGATTTTTCGCGGGAGCCGGGCACGCGAGGTCTGGCAAACTTTCGCCGCAAGGCGACCCCCTATCCGGTCGCAGGCGAGGATGGGCCGCACTCGGCCGGCGGTACCCGCGTGTGTCCTGCCTTCCCCAGCTTTGGCAGCGGACATCTCGCCCTTCCCGACTCGCCCTTCCCGACTCGCCTTCCCACACGCCCATCCGCGCCCGGTTCGTGGCTATTCTGAACGGCCGTTCTGGCGGCCGGCCTTCCCTCGAATGCGGTGTTTCTCCTGCCTCAATGCCGTACATTCGCGCCGCGCCTCGATCAGGGCGATCGCCTCGCGGTGGTGCTCGGCGAGCGCCTTAGCATTGCAGACACGGCAGAGGCCCGTGCGGCGGTGCGCTACCTGGCGCGCGGCGCAGCGCGGGCAGAGCATGGCGCGACCAGCGACCTCGTCGCCGATCTCGCGCTCTGCCTCGGCAGTGTTGAACTCCCCCGAGAGCACATGCTCGCGCATCTTCCGCAGGCGCTCATCGCGTGTCCACGAGGCGCCACGTGGCTGCCCTAACACGATGCCGCGCTTACAGCCGCGTGGCCGCAGACTGAGGCGCTGACGGGCCGCCTGGCGGCGTACCGAGCGCACAGAGCGACCGAGTAGGTCGGCGACGAAGGCGGCGCCGTGGCGTGCGTTGGCGCGCAGAAGACGTATCTCTCCGGTTGTCCAAGGGCGACGATTTGCCCCGTCCATATGCCCCATGAGTTGCTTGGACGCTGCCTTGCGGCGCGCGCGGCCGGTACCCGATCGCCGGCCGCGCGCTCCACTCCGTGGGCCATCCTCAGCCCCTGCGAGTGTTCCGTTTCGCCGAGTGGTAGCACCGCATCTGTATGAGGAACACGATCAAGGGCATCGTGCAGGCCGCGGCGCAAGTGCTCAAGGCGTGCGCGCCATGAGAGGCCCTGCAAGTCGCCGACGAGCAACTGGTCAAGGCCTGCCGCCGCCTCCGCGGCCTCGCCATCGTCGCCGCCGAACGCCTGCAAGACGGCCACGCAGCCGGCATCGAGGAGCACCAGCGCTTCGCCGCGCGCTGCGGCATTCGGATCGATGCGCGGGCGCGACTTGCCGCGCTTCGTCGCGTCAAGTAGCTCGGCACCCTGCGCGTGGTAGAGTTCTGCGAGCATTTTCGAATGCTTCGCTTCGTCGTCGCGGGCCTTGTTCGTCCTCTTGAATTCGCTATAAAGCGGCATGGCCTTGCTCCTTAGGTGGTGGGTTGTGGCGGATTGCCGATGGTCAGAGCGACTTGTCACGAAAGCGGGTGCAGACTCGGTCGAACACAAGCACGCCGGCGCCGACTCTGCCGTTTCTGTTCTTGGCGATCTCAATCTCGACGTCGACCTTCGTCGACCCGTTGCGCGCGACCCGGAACTGGTCGTCGGTCATATGCAAGAAGACCACGATGTCGGCATCTTGCTCGAGCGCGCCCGAGTCGCGCAGATCGGAGAGCCGCGGGCGGCGGTCGGCGCCTTCCACCTGGCGGTTGAGTTGCGAGAGGGCCAGGACGGGACAGTCGAGTTCAACGGCGAGGGCCTTCAGTGAACGCGAGATCTCGGCGACCTCGTTCTGCCGGTTCTCGGCGCGGCCTGATGCCCGCAAGAGTTGCAGGTAGTCGACGATGACGAGCGCCAGCGGGCTCCTGGCCTGCTGCATGCGCGCCACGTGGCGCAGGCGCAGCGAGTCGGCAGCAGAGGCGTCCTTGAAGCGCAGGAGGCCACCAGCGAGCCGCGCCATGAGATCATCCATGGCGCGCTCCTGCGCATCGCTGAGCTCGCCGCTGCGCAGGTGCTCGCCGCCGATGGCACAGTGGGCCTGGGCGAGGCGCTCCCCCAAGGCGTCGCAGCTCATCTCGGCGGTGAAGAACAGTACGGGGCCCTCGGTGAAGGCGACGTTGCGGGCGATGCAGGTTGCGAGGCTCGTCTTGCCGATGGACGGGCGCGCGCCCAGCAGGCAGAGTTCGCCGCGGCCCAAGCCGCCAGTGAAGTTGTCGATGGTCTCGAAGCCGCACCTGACGCGCCGCACGCGCTTGCCGGCCCGGCGCTCGGGCAGCGACTCCTTGAGGGCTCGCAGCGCGTCGACGGCGTCGACTGCCCCGTCCTGGCGGCCGCCCTCCGCCAACGCGAGAACCTGCTGCTCAGCCATGTCGACTAGACGCTCAGCCTTTTCGGCGCCCACGTAACCGAGTTCCGCGACGGCCCTGCCGACCTTCACCAAGCCGCGCCGCAGGCTCGCATCCTTTACCGCTTCGGCGTACTCGCGCACGGCCGTGACGGACGGCACAGCGTCAACCAAGACGGCCAGCAGTTCGCGGCCACCGACTTTCTCGAGGATGCCCGCGTGCTGTAGGGCAGTGGCCACGGTGACCGAGTCGACTTCGGTGCCCTCGGCATACATCTCGGAGACCGTCTGGAAGATTCTGCCGTAGCTCAA
>CAWKEZ010000066.1:0-35482 GCA_963848545.1 uncultured Thermoleophilia bacterium | reverse complement strand
ACGGTGACCTCCTCCCGTTTGAGCCGGCAGCCGCGCCTAACGCGCCCGCGCCGCCTGCATCAGTTCCTTCATCCGCCGCATCACCGCGGGCAGCCCGTCGAACACCGCCTGGCCGATGATGAAGTGGCCGATGTTCAGCTCCACCACTTCCGCATCGCGGCGATCGGCGGAACATTGTCGTAGGTCAGCCCGTGGCCGGCGTGGCATTCCAGCCCGAGCGAGCGTGGTCAGCGCGCGCCGCCTGCGCGCAGCCGCTCCAGTTCGCCCGCGGCGCCGTGGGCATAGGCGCCGGTGTGCAGCTCCACCACCGGCGGCGCCGATCGAGGCGCTGGCCTCGAGTTGCGTCGGATCGGGATCGATGAACAAGCGAAACCCGAATGCCGGCCTGCGACGAGCGCCGCCACCACCGGGCGCAGCGTGTTGTGCTGGCCGGCGCACGTCGAGCCCGCCTTCGGTGGTCACCTCGGTGCGCTTCTCCGGCACCAGGCAGCAGGCGTGCGGGCGAGCTCAAGGGCGATGCGCACGCATCTCCTCGGTCGCCGCCATTTCCAGGTTGAGCGGCGCCGCGATGCCGCGCGGACGCGCGCGCACGTCGGCGTCGCGGATGTGGCGGCGGTCCTCGCGCAGATGAATGGTGATGCCGTCGGCGCCGGCCGCGATCGCCGTCTGCGCGGCGCGCAGCGGGTCGGGATGGTCGCCGCCGCGGGCGTTGCGGACGGTGGCGACGTGATCGATGTTCACGCCCAGGCGTTGCGGTTTCATGGCAGCTGCCTCCTTGCGGGCGGCGAGTTCGGCCGCCAGGTCGATGGCGGCGATCAGGCTGGTCGGGATCGGCGCGGCCCTGGCCGGCGATGGCGAACGCGGTGCCGTGGTCGGGCGAGGTGCGCACGATCGGCAGGCCGAGCGTCACGTTCACGCCGTGGCTGCATGTCCAGCGTCTTCAGCGGGATCAGCGCCTGGTCGTGGTACATGCCCATGGCGACATCGTAGCGCGCTGCGCGCCGTCGGGGTGAACATGCTGTCGGCGGCGAGCGGGCCGGACCACGTCGAGCCCCTCGGCGCGCAGCTGCGCGATCGCCGGGGCGATGATGGTCGTCTTCCTCCTCGCCCAGCGTGCCGTCCTCGCCGGCGTGCGGGTTGAGCCCGGCGATCGCCAGCCGCGGCGTCGCGATGCCCCAGTCGCGCGCGCAGCGCCGCCGCGGTGACGTGGCAGACCGCGACGATGCGCGCGATGGTGATCATGTCGAGCATGCGGCGCAGCGAGGCGTGCACGGTGACCGGCACCACGCGCAGCATCGGGCTGGCCAGCATCATCACCGGCAGCGCGCGCCCGGTGAGCGCGGCGAGGAACTCGGTGTGGCCGGGATACGGAAAGCCCGACGCCGTAGAGCGTGGCTTTGTGGATCGGGTTGGTCACCACGCCGGCCGCCGTCGCCGGCCAGCGTCAGCCGCGTCGCGCGCTCGATCGAGGCGATCACCGGCGGCGGCGTTGGCCGGGATCGGCATCGCCCGGGCGCGGCGGGGCGGCGAGCGGGACCGGCAGCACCGGCAGCGCCTCGCGGAACACCGCGCGCGCGGCGTCGATCGGCGTTCGACCACGCGGATCGGCACGTCGAGGCCGAGCGCGCGGGCGATGCCGGCGCAGGCCGGTCGGGATCGTCGAGCGCGACGAACGGCAGGCCGTCGCGGCGCGCGCGAGCCAGGCGCGCAGCGAAAGCTCGCCGCCGATGCCGGCGGGATCGCCCATGGTCAGGGCGAGCGGACGGCATCGCGTCAGATGTGCAGCGCCCGGCCGTCGACGGCCAGCGCCGCTTCCTTGACCGCCTCGTTCAGCGTGGGATGCGCGTGGCAGGTGCGCGCCACGTCCTCGGCCGAGGCGCCGAACTCCATGGCCAGCGACCAGCTCGGCGATCAGCGTGCCGGCGTCGGGGCCGATGATGTGCGCGCCGAGGATGCGGTCGGTCGCCTTGTCGGCGAGGATCTTGACGAAGCCGTCGGTGCTCGCCCATGGCGCGGGCGCGGCCGTTGGCGGTGAACGGGAACTTGCCGACGTTTGTAGGCGATGCCTGCGGCCTTGAGCTCCTCCTCGGTGCGGCCGACGGCGGCCACCTCGGGCCAGGTGTAGACCACGCCCGGGATGGCGTCGTAGTTGACGTGCCCGGCCTGGCCGGCCAGGATCCTCGGCCAGCGCGACGCCCTCGTCCTCGGCCTTGTGCGCCAGCATCGGCGCCGGCGATCACGTCGCCGATGGCGTAGATGCCGGGCACGTTGGTGGCGAAATGCGCGTCGGTCTTCACCCGGCCGCGCTCGTCGAGTCGCGACGCCGACCTCGCTCCAGGCCCAGGCCCTGCGGTGTAGGGGCGCCGGCCGATCGACAGCAGCACCACGTCGGCCTTGATCTCCTCCGCCGCGCCGCCCTTGGCCGGCTCCACGGTCAGGGTGACGCCGGCGTCGCCCGTCACGCGCGCCGGTGACCTTGCTGCACAGCCGGAATTTCATGCCCTGCCGGGCCAGGATGCGCTGGAACTGCTTGGCGACCTCGCCGTCCTTGTCGGGACGATGCGGTCGAGGAACTCGACCACCGTCACCTCGGCGCCGAGCCGGCGCCAGACGCTGCCGAGTTCCAGCCCGATATACGCCGCCGCCGATCACCACCAGGTGGCCGGGCACCTTGTCGAATTCCAGCGCGCCGGTGGAGGTGACGATGCGCTTCTCGTCCACCTCCACGCCGGCGAGCGGCATGCTCTCGCTGCCGGTGGCGATGACGATGTGCTTCGCCGCGTACTCGGTGCCGTCCACATCGACGCGGCCGGGCGCGACGATGCGGCCGGTGCCCTTCAGCCAGGTGACCTTGTTCTTCTTGAACAGGAACTCGACGCCCTTGACGTTGGCGGTCACCACCTCGGCCTTGCGCGCCTGCATGCGCGCGAGGTCGAGCTTCACGCCGTCCGACGACGATGCCGTGCGCGGCCAGGCGTGCGTCGGCCTCGTCGAAGTTCTCGCGACGAATGCAGCAGCGCCTTGCGACGGGATGCAGCCGACGTTGAGGCAGGTGCCGCCGAGCGTGGCGCGCTTCTCGACGCAGGCGACCTTCAGGCCGAGCTGGGCGGCGCGGATGGCGCAGACATAGCCGCCGGGGCCGGCGCCGATGACGATGACGTCGAAGGCTTCGGCCATGGCGTTACAGCTCCAGCAGCAGGCGGCGCGGATCCTCGATGGCTTCCTTCACCCGCACCAGGAACGACACCGCCTCCCGGCCGTCGACGATGCGGTGGTCGTAGGAGAGGGCGAGATACATCATCGGCCGGATCTCGACCTTGCCGCCGATCGCCACCGGCCGCTCCTGGATCTTGTGCATGCCGAGGATGCCGGATTGCGGCGGGTTCAGGATCGGCGTGGACATCAGGCTGCCGTAGACGCCGCCGTTGGTGATGCTGAAGCGTGCCGCCGGTCAGTTCCTCCAGCTTGAGCTTGCCCTCGCGGGCGCGGCGGCCGAAATCGGCGATGATCTTCTCGATCTCGGCGAAACTCATGGTCAGGAGCTCGAGCCGGCTATCTTGTTCGCGAACCTGGCGGCCATCGCCATTCAGAATGCGCGCCAGTACGAGCAGCTTGGAGCGCACTTCGGCGGCGCTCGAGAGCCAGCTGGCCCTGCGCCACCAGCTTCTGGATCTGAGCGCCACGTTGCTGGGCACGCTCGAGCGCCCACGGTCTCCAGCGAGATCACGGGCATGCTCAAAGAGATGGTCGACTACGATGCCATGGACATCAGGCTGGTGGATGAGACCCGGGGCGAGCTGGTGTGCATCTACTCGCGTGACGACAACGCCGAGCAGATGCAGGCCTTCCGCATCCCCATGGACGTGGGCGTGAGCGGCTGGGTGGCGCGGCACAACGAGGCACAGCTCGTAAACGACATGGTTCGCGACCCGCGTGTGGTGCGCGTGCCGGGAACCCAGCCCGACGAGGAGCAGGCCTCGATCATCGTGCCGCTCACCGTGCGCGGTGTGGTCACCGGGGTGCTGTGCCTCGATCGCATGAACGGCCGCAAGTTCGAAGAGCACGAGCTCGAGCCGGCCAAGCTGTTCGGCAACCTCGCCGCTATCGCCATCCAGAACGCGCGCACGTACGAGCGCATGGAGCACCAGGCCGTCAGCGACGGCCTTACCGGCATTTACAACTATCGGCACTTCCAAGAGACGCTGACCGCCGAGGTGAGCCGCGCCGGCCGCTACGGCGAGACGTTCTGCCTGCTGATGATGGACCTCGATCACTTCAAAGCGGTCAATGACACCATCGGTCACCAGAAAGGCGACGATGTGCTGCGCGCCGTGAGCAGCGTGTTGCGCAGCTGCTCGCGCGAGTCAGACTATCTGGCGCGCTACGGCGGTGAGGAGTTCGTGATGATCCTTCCCAACACCGCGCTGGGCGAGGCCAAAACGCTGGCAGAGCGCATCCGCGCAGCCGTCGCCGACCTCATGATCGATCACGCCGATCTCAAGGTGACCATGTCCATCGGGGTAGCCTCGTTTCCGGAGTCTGCGCCAGACAGCGACGGTGTGCTGGGCGCCGCCGACGCGGCGCTCCTGCATGCCAAGGCGCACGGCCGCAACAGGGTGTGCCTGGCCAGCGAGGAGCCCGGCATCCTCATCGCCGAGTTGGAGGGCGACCTGGTTGCCCTGGGCCGCCCGTTCGCCGCGTTCATCGCCCTCGA
Organism: uncultured Thermoleophilia bacterium; assembly: GCA_963848545.1. Classification (GTDB taxonomy): domain Bacteria; phylum Actinomycetota; class Thermoleophilia; order UBA2241; family UBA2241; genus CAIXSE01. The sequence goes on along the minus strand of CAWKEZ010000066.1, from coordinate 30,768 downwards.
CGAGGCCGAAACCGCCGGGCTGCTCGCCGCTCTCGCCGTGCACCAGACCGGCGGCGCCGTGCAAGACGAGGTGCAGACCATCCTGGGCAGCGGTCACAACGGCGACGCCAAGCGCCGCGAGGCGCGCTGCCGGGCGGTGGACGCGCTCATCTACGGCAACGAGCGCTGGGACGGCACGGGGTATCCCGAAGGTCGGCGCGGCAGGCGCCATCCCTCGCGTGGCGCGCGCCTTCGCCGTGTGCCGCCGCTACGACGTAGCAACCCACAACGGCTCCTCGCTAGACGACTTGCGCGACGTCGCGGCCAAGGAGCTGGATCCCAAGATGGTGCAGCGTTTCGCGGCCATGCTGCGCGCCGACAAGGCCGAGCACAACTAGGGACCCTCGCCCGACGCCGCGGCTGTGCCGGTGCCCGAACTCTGGCATACTAGGCGCCATGGATAACGTGCGCCCTATCCGTCCGCGGCCCGCCAAGCGCCCATCCACGCCACATGTGCGCCGGCGACGCATCGTGATCGGCGTGATCGTCGCGGCGATCGTCGTTCTCTTGGCCCTTTCCAGTCGTCTGCTGGGTCTGTACGTCGACTGGCTGTGGTTCGGCGAGGTCGGCTTTCGCGGGGTCTTCTGGACGCGTATCTGGTGGCACGTGCTGGTCGGCCTTGTCGCGGCCGCCGTCTTCTTCGTGATCGTCGCTTTCAATGTCGAGCTGGGGCGGCGTCTGGGGCCGAGCTTCAGGGTCAGCGAGACGGGCGATCTGCTCGAGCCGCGCAGCGCTAGGGTGAGGCGCCTCGTCGCCTACGGCGGCCTCGCCGTGAGCCTCCTGGCCGCCGTGCTCGCCGGGCTCTCGGCGTCATCGCAGTGGCAGACCTTTCTGCTGTTCTTCAAGCAAGTGCCGTTCGGCCAGAAAGACGCCATCTTCGGCCACGACATCAGCTTCTACGTGTTCTCGGTGCCAATGTGGCAGACCGTGCAGACCTTCGTGTTCGGCGCGCTCGTCACAAGTCTTGTGTTCGCCGCCGTCGTGCATTTCATCATGGGCGGCATCGAGTACAGTGCCACCATGCCCGCCGGGCCGGGCGCCGGCGGAGAGCCCGGCGGAGGCCGCGACCCAGCTCCGCGCAGGTTCCGCGCATCGATCTCAAGCTCAGCGGCCGCGCCGTGGCCCATCTCTCGGGCATTCTCGCCGTCATCTTTGTGGTTACCGCCGCCGGCCAGCTGTTCCGCGGCTGGAACCTGCTCTACTCCACGGCCGGAACGGTCTTCGGAGCGGGCTACACCGATGTGCACATCCGCCTGCCGCTTACCTACGTGACGCTGGCCATTGCCCTCATCCTCGCCGCCGTGCTCGTCTACAACATCCGCCGCCGCAGCCAGTGGTGGCCGGCCACCATCGCCATCTGGATCCTCGCTGTCATCGTGCTGCGCGCCCTGGTGCCCTCGGTGTATCAGTCGCTCATCGTGAACCCCAATCAGCTCACCAAGGAGCAGCAGTACATCGGCTACAACCTGGCGGCCACGCGCACGGCTTACAACCTCAGTGAGATCACCGAGCAATCGCTCAACCCCAAGACGCCCCTGACGCCGCAGAAGCTGACCGCCAACCAGGCGACGCTCAACAACATCCGCCTACTGGGACCCCGACACGCTGGTGGCGAACTATCGCCAGCAGCAGGAGCTGCAGCCGTACTACTCGTTCCTCGACGCCGACGTCGACCGTTACACGGTGAACGGCGTGTACACCGAGACGATGCTCTCGCCGCGCGAGCTCAACATCGCCGGCCTGCCGGCCACCTCGCAGACCTGGGTCAACCAGCACATCACCTACACCCATGGCTACGGTGTGGCCATGTCGGCCGTGAACCAGGTCACCAACGACGGCTCCCCAGACTTTCTCGTGCAGGACATCCCGCCGGTGAGCGCTCCGGGGCTGCAGATCACGCAGCCGCGCATCTACTACGGCGAGCGCGGCACGGGCTATAGCCTCGTAAAGACCAGGGACCCGGAGTTCGACTATCCGGGCCCCAATAACACGAACGTCTACACCACATACTCGGGCAGCGGCGGCATCCCCATCTCACCGTTCCTCAACCGCCTCGCTTTCTCCGCCGAGTTCGGCACCATCAAGTTCTTCTTCACGTCGGCCATCGAGAGTCAGAGCCGCATCATCATCCGCAACGACATTCGCACGCGCATCAGCGACGTGGCCCCCTTCCTCACCCTCGACCACGACCCGTACATGGTCATCGCCAACGGCCGCCTGTTCTGGATTCAGGACGCCTACACCACCACCAGCCGCTATCCGTACTCCACGCCGCAGAACGGCATCAACTACATCCGCAACTCGGTGAAGATCGTGGTAGACGCCTACAACGGCACCATGAAGTTCTATGTCTTCGACCCCAAGGACCCGTTGATCAGGACCTACGAGGCGGCCTACCCGTCATTGTTCACGCCGGCGAGCCAGATGCCTCAAGTGCTGCTGCAGCACGTGCGCTACCCGGAAGACCTGTTCACCACACAGGCCGAGGTGTACTCCACCTACCACGTAAACAACGCCGGCGTGCTCTACAACAAGGGCGACCAGTGGTCGATCCCCACCGACCCCTCCGGCGCAGGGCAGATGTCGCCGTACTACGTGGTCATGAAGCTGCCGGGGTCTCCCAAGGAGGAGTTCGTGCTCATGCTGCCGTTCGTGCCCAACACGCGGCAGAACATGATCAGCTGGCTGGGCGGCGCTCCGACGAGCCGGAGTACGGCACGTCGCTCAACTACCTCTTCTCCAAGAGCTCGCTAGTGTACGGTCCCAGCCAGGTCGAGGCGGCCATCAACCAGAACCCCGACATCAGCGCTCAGCGCACGCTGTGGGGCCAGCAGGGCTCGCGTGTGATCATGGGCAACCTGCTGGTGGTGCCCATCGAAGATTCGCTCCTGTACGTGCAGCCGCTCTACCTGGAGTCTACGCAGACCCAGCTGCCGCAGCTCCAGCGCGTGATCGTGTTCTACCGCGCGCCGGCCTCTGCCGCCAACGGCAACAACGCCAGTCAGTACGTGGCCATGGAGCCCACGCTGACCGGGGCCCTCGCCTCGGCCTTCGGCCAGAGCGTGAGCACCGGTCAGGCCGCCGGTGGCACCACCGGTGGCACCACAGGCGCCGGCGGCGGCAGCGGTGCCACGGGCACGGCAGGCGTGCTCAGCGCCCAGGCTCGCGCCCTCATCGCCCGCGCCGGCACCGAGTTCAATGCCGCGCAGAGTGCCCTCAAAGCCGGCGACTTCGCCGAGTACGGCCGCCAGATACGCGCTCTGCAGAAGACACTCTCCAGCCTGCAGGCACTCAAGTAGTGTCACGGTCACGGCGTCGTCTGCGCAGACGACGCCATCTGGCGCCCGGCAGGCTCGCCGGCGCTGTGACGGCTGGCCGCAGGAACAAGGCTCCGGCGCACCAACCGGCTGGCGGATCGGGGGCTCTGGTGACGCCTGGCAAGACTACACAGTATGCGTCGCGGGGCTCATGCCGTCGCGCCTGGCTACCGATAGGTCTCATGTGGGGCAGGCGCGGGTCTGGCAGCCCGTGCAGCAAGCTTCTCCGACTTGGGTAGGAGGAGGCGCGCGTGAGCGGCCTGGCAGGACTACTTCGGATGCCCGCGCGCGGCAGAGCGCGCGGTTTCAGCATGGTCGAGTTGCTCGTCACCATCGTCTTGGCCGGCATCATCTTCGCGGCCATGGTGCCCCTATTCGTCAACGCGCTGAAGACGTCGTCTGGCGACAGGGATCGCATCACCGCCACCAACATCGCTCAGGACCGCATCGAGAAGATTCGTCTGCTTGCCGCCAACGGGCAGTACGGCGATATCAGCAGCAGCGACGCGAGCAAGCTTTCGTCGGCGACCTTCGCCAACGGTCAGTTCGGCACCTCCGCCACGGTGAAGGGCGAGGCGTTCCAGGTCTCGTATCTCGTTACCCCCTACACCACCACAGCGCCTAACTACAAAGACGTCGTCGTGACCGTGACCTGGCCTGGCGGCCACGTACCCGTGACGGCGAGCACCATCGTCACAGACCCCACCGTGCTCACCTACTCGTCGGGCTCGGGCTCGCCGACCCCTACGCCCAGTCCGTCGTCCACGACCGGCGACTACACACTCACGGTCACCGTCACGGCCGCCGACTGCACGTCGGCCGGCGTCACCGTGACGCGCACAGACTGCACGCCCAACGTTCTCCAGGTGCCGAACCTGCAGATCCCTACCGCCGCCAACGGCCTTCAGGTGGCGTGGACCGGGCTGGCCGGCGGCCCCAACATCATCTACCACGTGGTGGTGCACTTTACGCTGAGCGGCAAGGCCACGACGCACGACACCTACGTCACCCTTACCGGTGACACCCCGATCTTCTTCGACACCCTCCACTAGCATGGCTCGATGAGGCTCACGACCAGGCAGACTACGCTTCGTCGAAAGCCCGGCCGGCAGGCCGGCATTACCTTGGTCGAGCTCATCGTGGCCATGGTCATCATGACGCTCCTCACCACCATGATGGTGACGGGATGGATCTCGCTGCAACACTCCGACGCCCTCGCGGTGGATGTCACGACGGCCCAGGCGTCGGCGCGGGACGCGCTCGCACGAATCTCAAACGAGCTGCGCGACTGTCAGTCTCCAACCGGCGGCTGCCCCTTCGTCTCCATCGCCAACAATGAGTGTGACTTCTACTCGGCGTACAACCAGCCCGGCGTCACCACCAGCGGCAGCTCCTTCGCGCCCACTGCGGCGTTACGCCTGACGCGCATCTACATCGCCGCCGATGCCCACGATGCCACGCAGCTGGACGTGTGGTGGCAGCGTGACACAGACAACTCGGGCACGTTCACGTCTGCCGACCGGAAGGTGTGCCTGGCGAGCTACGTGGTGAACGGCACCACCCTGGCCCCGTTCAACCTCTTCACCTACTACGACAAGACTCTCACCACCCTGACGAGCCTTACCGACCCGACCAAGGTGGCCATGGTGGTGGTGCGACTTGCTGTCCAGTACGATATGAGCAAGAGTTCGCCGAAATACGTCGAGGTCGATACCACCGTGCGGCCGCGCAACTGGGGCACGTGAGAGGAGCAGCCGACATGAAGAGGCACGGACAAGAGGAAGGATTCGGCTTGGTCATGCTCCTGTGCATCACCATGGTACTGGTGATCCTGGCCGCCGCCATGGTCATGGTTCTCGGCAACCAGCAGGTGAGCACGGCCCACGACACGAGCACCAAGAACTCGATGTACTACGCCGAAGCCGCCCTGAACAGCGGCGTCGACGCCGTAGGGCTTGCACCAGCTTCGCGACGTCGGGATTCGTTACAGCGAGCCAATTGACGAGCAACTACTACACCGCCCTGGGGTCGTCGGCGCCGGCGCCGACCATCTCGGTCTACTGACAATCTCGCCACCATCAATCCGGCGATCACTTATGACCAGGGTGGTCCTACCTACGCCAACGACCCGGACGGCAAGGTGTACGTGGACGACGCCAAGGTAGGCTCCGCGCATGTCCGTGAGTTGGTGGCGTTGACCAACCAGTCGTTGGTCTCGAAGTTCCCCAAGGCAGCGCTGTACGACGGCGGAGACGCCGGCTCGTCAAAGGGCAACATCACGATAAGCGGCGGCGACGTCTACGCGGTGAACCCCGACCTGACTCCTTACACGAGCGGTTCTCCCTACCCCGTCGACCATCATGGCGGAGGGCAACATCAGCGCCACCTCGGCCACCAACCTGGCGGCGCCCACCGAGCAGCGTTCAGTCGCTGGGTGTACAGGCCGACGGCACGGTCTCGCTGCCCGGCGTCGCGCACAATGGCAACCCCACGTACGGCGGGGTGGGCACCCTCAAGCTCATACTTCGACGCCACCGACCAGGCCAAGCTGGCGACCTCGGCCAAGGCCGTCTCACGCCGACCGTGCAGGCACAGTTCGACGCCGCCGGCACGGTGGTGAACGCGAGCACGCTGCAGACCTCCGCGGCGACGTACACCGCCGCCACCGACGAAGTCATCAACGGCAACCTCTCGCTCAGCTACGTCAAGAACAAGACGACCACCTTCAACTTCAAGTCGCTCTATGTGACCGGCAACGTAACGCTCACCGGCAACATCGTCGTCAACACGACGGCGCTGCACGTGGGCGGCACCTTCACCATCACCGGCGCCACCACCGCCGGCCTTACCGATCAGTTCGGGCCCATCTACGCGGTGAGCGATACAAGCTGGGGGGGCACCACCGGCGAAGACCACCAACTACACGAGCTCCGCCGTGGCGCCCGCCCCCATCTGGATAGGCGGAGTGTTCACGCGCAACGGCGGCGCCTTCAACGACGTGTACGGTGACATGTTCTGCGTGTTCGCCGTAAACTTCACGCCCACGAGTGGCACGTCCAGCCTGAAGCCATGCCCGCTGCTGGCCACCACGGAGATGATCACGACCAGCGGACAAATCACCTTCGGCAGCTTGGCGCAGCCGATGGTGCTGTACATGGTGTGCGACAACGACAACCTCTGGACGCAGACCTGCAGCTGGCAGTCGGTCGGGGAGTTTACCGGCATGATGTCTTCATGGAGGCGGGCGTGAACCTGGCGCCCGCATCGGCCTCGACGACGCCGACCGTGCTCGGTTCGGTCATGACCATCGGGGGTGACGGCGGCATGACCATCGGCGCCAATGCCCAAGTGGCCTACGATCAGGACGTGATCGACACCGTGTGCGGCACGGTCACCACCACGACCACGTCCGTCAACCCCGTCCCGGGCACGTGGGAGCAGCTGCCGACCAACCGGACGTGAACGTCGGACAGGTATACCCGCGGGCCTTGCGGGTCGTCGGTGAACTGGGCTCACCCGGGCTGCTCGTCTCGGCCATGGGCAAGCGTATCGCGTCGCGGTGAGCAAAGGATGCGCGAGAGCGCCGCCCTTGCCGCCCCGACGTGGAAGGCACCGTGGGCGACCGGGAGGGCGCCGCGCCGAGGGCGTCGTATACTACCCTTCCACGGGCGATTAGCTCAGGGGTAGAGCACCTGCCTTACAAGCAGGGAGTCGCTGGTTCAAATCCAGCATCGCCCACCAGACACCAGACCTCTCGCCGCCGCGGAAAGGTACCGACGTGGACGAAGTCGACCTGGACGATCGCCTGGCCTCCGCCTCACGGGCGGCCGCCTACGAGCGGCAGTCACTCGTGCGGCACGAGATGCGCGCCCCGCTCGCGGTGATCTACCCCGCTGGTCTCTGTGCTGCTCGACGGCCGCGCGGGAGAGCTCAGCGCGCAGCAACGGGAGTACCTGGAGATCCTGGCGCGAAACGTCACGCGGCTCGAGGGCATGATCGCCAGCGCGCTGGACAGCGGTTGGCTGGATTGCGCCGTGGCCCCGCCCGGGCTCACGGCGGTGCCGCTCGCCGAGGTGGTCGAAGACTGGTTCCGCTGTGCGCCGCATGGGCCCGCCGTCAGACCCGCGCATCGAGCTGCGTCTGGAGCCCGGCGCGCAGACGACTGGCAGCTCTGGGCCGATCGCGACTGGGTGCGCCAGATCGTGGCCGATCTGCTCGAACAACGCTGTGCATTTCACGCCGCCGGCCGGCACTGTGCGCGTGGTGCTGGCCGGAGCCGCCGGCCGTGTCACCATCCAGATCAGCGACGACGGCCGCGGCATGCCGCCGGATGAGCTGCAGCGAGCCTTCGAGTTCGGCTTTCGCGGGGCGGCGGCCAAGGAGCTAGGCGTGCCGGGCATGGGGCTGGGACTCTGGGTGTGCCGCGCGCTGGCGGTGGGCCTGGGCGGCAGTGTCGACCTGCAGAGCACCGCCGGTGAGGGCACTACCGCTACAGTGGTGCTGCCGGCGATGAGGGAACCATAGATTTGCGGCGAACCAGTACGCGAACAGGCTTGCCGTAGGACTTGCCGAGGAGGTCATCATCCCATCCACGACCATCCTGCTTGTAGACGACGACCAGGACCTGGTACTGGCCTTGGCGGCCGTGCTGCGCCGGCGCGGCATCGAGGTGGTGGTGGCCAGCGACGCCGCGGCGGCGATCCGTGCAGCCATCAACGCGCGACCGGACGCGGTGGTGCTCGACATCGCCCTGCCGGGCGGTGACGGCACAGCCGTCATGGAGCGGCTGCACGGGCTGCCGCAGTTCGCCACGGTGCCGGTGATCATGCTGAGCGGCATGGACCCGAAGCAGTACCGTAACGCGGCGCTGGCGGCCGGGGCGGTCGCTTATCTCACCAAGCCCATCGACGAAGGCGAGCTTCTCACGGCCCTCAAGGCAGCGCTGCCCGACCTCGACGTGGCGCTAGATGCCGCTACCGGGCCCGTGAACCTCACCGGCAAGCGCATCCTGCTGGTGGACGACGACGACGACTTCCTGATCGCCACGGCGGCGCTGCTGCGGCCCCAGGGCATGCAGGTGATCGTCGCCGGCGACGCGATCACCGCTACGTCCACGGCGGTCAGGGAGAGGCCCGATGTGGTTGTGCTCGACATAGGGCTGCCCGGCGGAGAAGGAACGCTCGTCATGCGGCGCCTGCATGCGATGCCGCAGCTGGCGGGTGTTCCCGTGGTGATCGTGAGCGGCCGCGATCCGCAGAAGTACAGCGCCGCTGCACTCGCCGACGGCGCGGCCGCCTACCTCAGCAAGCCGGTTGACGCGCAGACGCTGCTCGACGCTCTCAGGGCGGCTTTGGGGGGCGCATAGCCGCGCCCCCATCCGCGTCGCCCCCCCAGGCGCGTAGCCGCGCCCCTTGCCACGGCCTCGCGGCGCGCTCTGACCCCCATGTGCTCGTGGTAGAGTGAACCGATTCCCCCTGGGGCGGGGGCATGTGCCGACGACCGCGGGAGGCAGACCTGGCAGGCAGCGCTTCAGCCCAGCGAGCGCTACGCACGCTGTTCGTCACCAACGACTTTCCGCCGCGCATCGGCGGAGCCCAGTCTTACTACTGGGGTGCCATTCGCACGCTCGATCCTGCCGAGGTCACGGTGCTCGCCCCCAAACACATCGACGCGGCGGCGTTCGACGCCACTCACCCGTACACCGTGGTGCGGGCGTCTACGTCGGTGCTGTGGCCCACGGCGGCGCAGCTGCGCCAGGTGGAAGACCTGGCCCGCCGCGAAAGGGCCGGGCTGATCCAGCTCGGCCACCCGCTACCGGCGGGTCTTCTGGGCCCGCAGCTCAAGAAACGCTGCGGGCTGCCCTACGTAGTGTTCCTCGGTGGCGCCGAGGTCACGGTGCCGGGTGCCGTGCCCGGCGTGAACAACCTCCTGCGTCACGTGCTCGGCAACGCCGCGATGCTCCTCACGGTAAGCGAATACACGGCCCGGGCGGCCGCGCAGCAGGTGCATGGGTGCGTCCCGGCCGAGGTATTGCGGCCGCCGATCGCCGTTGATGAGTTCGTGCCGGCCGCCGCGGCCGAGGCGCAGCTCCTGCGCCAGAAGCTCGGCATCGGCGGCGAGCTCGTGGTGTGTGTGGGGCGGCTGGTGCCTCGCAAGGGGCAGGACAAGCTGATCGATGCCCTGGCCGTCCTCGCGCCGGAGTTCCCCGACCTGCATCTGGCTCTCATCGGCGAAGGTCGCCTGACCACCAGCCTCTACGATCGCGCCCAGAAGCGCGGCGTGGGTGAGCGCGTGCATCTCACTGGGGCGCTCGCCGACACGACCGTGAGGGACTGGCTGCGAGCGGCGGATATCTTCGCCTCGCCCTGCCGCTCGCGATGGGGTGGTTTCGAGGTGGAGGGCTTCGGCCTCGTGTTCGCCGAGGCCGCTCTCTGCGGCTTGCCCGTCATCGCCGGTCGCTCGGGCGGCGCCCCCGAGTCGGTGCATGAGGGCGACACGGGCGTGGTGGTAGACGGCCGTTCGGCGCAGCAGGTGGCGGCCGCGCTGGCGCGCATGCTGCGTCTGAGCCCCGAGCGCCGCCGCGAGATGGGGCGCCAAGGGTCGCGAGCTGGCGCTCGCGCGGCACACGCCGGCGGTGGTGGGAGAGCGCTACCACGAGCTACTCCGGCGGGCGTCAGCGAGATGAGCGAGGGCACCGGTCAGATGAGCGAGGGCACGCAGAAGGCCGCCGAAGCCGTCGGCGGCGCTCTCGAGGTGGCCGAGACGGCTCCGCTCGACGGCGCACCGCCCATCCCCGGTGTTTCGGCAGGGGGCACTGCGGCGCGGCTCCTGGTGCCGAGCTTCTGGCGCCTGCTCGCCGGCATGCTCGGTGGGCTCGGCGTGGGCGTGGTGGTCATCCTTCTCGTGAACCCGCACGTTGCGACTCGGCTGCATGCCGCTCAGCGCGCTTCGGTGCAACCCGTCTACCTGCTGCTGGCGCTGCTCTGCGTCGCCGTCCTGATCGTCGCCGACGCATGGTCGCTCCTCGTGCTGGCGCGCGTCTTCGTGTCCGGCATCAGCAGGCGCGCGGTGATCGCCACGGCGCTCGAGTCGCATCTCATCGGCGGCGCCACCTCGTTCGGCGGGTTCGAGATTCCGTATCAGATCTTCATGCTGCGCCGCGGCGGCCTCACAGGCTCACAGTCGGCCTCGGTCGTCCTCTTGAAAGGGCTGGTGCACACCCTGCTGTTGGCGGTGGTGGCCCTGATCTCGCTATTGCCCTGGGTCGGCTCGCCCATCACCTCCTTGCAGCGCTGGCTGTTACTGGGCGCCACGGGGATGCTGCTGGGGGCGTGGCTCGTGGTTTGGCTATGGCTACGGCGGCCCTTGGGCCGCGCCCTGGTGCCCAGCGGCTGCAGGGCAAGCTCGACGAGCTCATCGCCGCGGCGCGCGCCTTCGGCGGCGCGCCGCGCAGAATCTTCGTCGATCTCGTCGCCCTGCAGCTCGTGTACTGGGTGGCCATGTTCTCGATCCTCATCTGCGTGTTGCACGCGCTGGGCTGGCGTGGCGCGATCGCGCCCATCATCACCGGCCAGGCCGTGATGCAGGTGCTCATGCCGCTCTCGCCGCTGCCCGGAGGGGCTGGCGTGGCCGAGCTCAGCTTCCTGGCGCTCGATCGGGCCGTCCACGCCGGAGAGCATCCATGTGTCGAGCCTGGTGCTATGGCGCTTCTTCACCTGGGTGATCCCGGTGGCGGCGGGCGCCGTGTCCGTCGGCCTGCGGAGCGCGCACCATGCCCCATCCGAGGCACGCCCGCGGCGCGCCACGGCGGAGGTACCACGGGCGCCGCCGAGGTACCTCGTGGCTCGTGAGCGCCGCCGCTGGGGTGTGCGCCGCACGTGCCTCTGGATGGGCGCGGCGTTCGCCGCCGGCTGCCTGCCCAGCGGCCGGCTCGTTACCCGCGCCCTCACGGGCGAGTCGCTCGCCGACGTGGGCGACGGCAAGCCCGGCTCGTCCAACGTGGCGCGCCACGTGGGCTGGAAGCCGGGTGCCATGGTGCTCGCCATGGACGCCGGCAAGGCCTACGTACCGGCCGCCGCGGGGCGGCTCGCCGGGGCCGGCGACGGCACCGTGGCCGCGCTCGGCATCACGGCCATGGTGGGTCACATCGCTGCGGTCAAAGGGCGCGGCGCGGCCTGCGCGCTGGGCGCCGCCTTCGCCATGGATCCCGCGATGATGGCCGTCGCCTGCGTGCCACTGGTGGGCGGCAGCCTGCTGCGCCGGCACGCAGAAGCGGTCACCGTCACGGCTCTCTCGTTGCCACTGGTCAGCCTGGCGCTGCGTCGCCGCGCGGCCAAGGCGGCCGGGCCCCTAGTGATGATCTCCATCTTGATGGCCACCCGCCTGCGTGGCTCGCCGGGCGCTGGCTGGCCGTCGGAGCCGGCCGTGTGGTGGTATCGCTTCTGGCTGGACAGGGATGATAAGGAGAAAGACTCGTCGGGCGGCGACCACTGAAGGCGAGGAGGCCATGCGCGTCGGGTTGGTGACGCCGTACTCATGGACGGTGCCGGGGGGCGTGAACCATCACGTCGAGCACCTGGCGGCCGAGCTGGAGGCGCGCGGTCACGAGGCCTGGATCATCGCTCCGGTGGGGGCACTCTCGCCGGGGCGCCGCGCGGTAGATAGCCGCCGGCACCCGAACGCCGAGCGGTTCATTCCCATGGGTACCTCGATCCCCATACCGAGCAACGGCTCGCGCGCCTACCTCAACACGTCCCCGCGCGTGGTGATGCGCATGGACCGGGCGGTGCGCTCGCGACGTTTCGATCTCCTGCACGTGCACGAGCCCTTCACGCCCTCGGTGGCCATGACGGCGGTACTCATGGCGGCCTCGCCGGTGGTGGGCACGTTCCACGCGGCGCTCGCGAAGTCAGCGGCCTACGACGGCATGGCGTGGCTGTTGCGCATCCTGAACAGGCGGCTCGACGTGCGCATCGCCGTGTCGCAGGCGGCACGCGAGTTTCCCGCCAGCCGCTACCCGGGCGCGTTTCGCATTGTCCCCGACGGTGTCGCGGTGGAGAAGTACGCCCCGGCGATGGGCTCCGCCAAGGTGAAAGGCCGGGTGCTGTTCATCGGACGTGCCGAGCGTCGCAAGGGTCTCAGCGTGCTGCTACCCGCCTTCGCGCTGCTGCGCGAGCGCCTGCCGTACGCGACGCTGGCGATCGCCGGCGCCTCGCGACGCCAGGTGGCCGACGTAGCGCGCACGGCGGCGGGGGTGTCCATCGACTTGACTGGCGTGGAGGCGCTGGGCTGGGTGGACGACGATGAGAAGGTGGCGCAGCTCGGCGAGGCCGAGGTGCTGTGCGCGCCTTCGCTGGCCGCCGAGAGCTTCGGCATTGTGCTGGCCGAGGGCATGGCCGCCGGCGTGCCGGTGGTGGCCTCAGATCTCCCCGGCTACCGCTCGGTGCTGGGCGGCGGCGAGGCCGGCCGGCTGGTGCCTCCCGGCGAGCCTGGCTTGCTCGCCGGCGCGCTGTACGAGCTGCTGCGCAACGATGAAGAGCGTCGCCGCCTTGCCGCCCGCGGCTTGGAGGTGGCCGCCAGGCTCTCCTGGGAGCGCGTCACCGACAGCGTGCTCGAAGCCTACGAGGAGGCCTTGGCGATGCCGTTTCGACCAGGCGTCCATGGCCGCGCCGGCCGGCCGTGGTTCGGCGCGGCCCTTCTGGAGTACATGACTGACCCGGCGCTGCGGGCGGACTCTGGCGAGGGGCGCGGCCCCGCGTAGCGGGGGCGCCGAAGCCGTCGCGAACACGCCGCCGGGACCGCTGGTGGGCGGCTACCCGTGGATCGTGGCGGGAGCGACGGGCTCGAACCCGCGACCTCCGGCGTGACAGGCCGGCGCTCTAAACCAACTGAGCTACGCCCCCGCGAAAGGACGCTGACGGCCGGCCCGAGATGCGACCGGCCGCGGTGCAGCGAAACGGCAGTCTAGCACACGGCGAGTGGCGCGGCAAAAGGCGCCGGCGTCAGCCCAGCGGCCCGACGGCCGCCTCAACCGCCTCGAGGATCTCGCCGGAACGCACCACGGCGGCCATGGCATTGTGGTCCGGGTAGAGCGGGCGATCCTGATCGAGGTGCGCCACGTGGCGGCGGATCACCTCGTGGGCCGCCTGCACGCCCTTGCCGGGGGTGAACTCGCGGAAGTCGAGGGCCTGCGCGGCGGCCATGAACTCGATGCCCAGCACAGCCTCGGCGTTGTCGAGGATCTGGCGGTTCTTGAGGGCCGTGTTCATGCCCATCGAGACGAAGTCTTCCTGGTCGGCGGCGGCCGGGATGCTCATGGTCGAGGCCGGCGCGGCCAGTATACGTTGCTCCACGATGAGCGTGTCGGCGGCGTACTGACTGAGCATGAGCCCGCTGTAGAAGCCGGGCTCGGGTGTGAGGAAGTCCGGCAGGCCCTGGCTGAGGGCAGGGTTCTCGAGCCGATTGAGGCGTCGCTCGCTAAGCACGCTCACCATGGTCACGGCCTGCCCGACGAGCTCCATCGGCAGGCTCACGGGGGTGCCCTGGAAGTTGGCGCCGGTGAGCGTGAGCTTGTCCTCAGGCACGAAGATGGGGTTGTCGCCGACGCCGTTGAGCTCGATCTCCACCTGCGACCTCGCGAACGCCAGGGCGTCGTGGGCAGCGCCGATCACCTGTGGCGTGGAGCGCATGGAGTAGGCGTCTTGCACCTTGGTCTTGATCTTCCCCGTGGCCAGGTCGCTGCCGTCGATGCAGCGCTTGATGGCGGCAGCGCTGCGCATGGCACCGGCGAAGCCGCGCAACTCGTGCAGCTTGGCATTGTAGGGCTTGAGGTTAGCGAGCAGTGCCTCGAGCGACAGCGCGCAGGCGATCTCGGCCTGGCGCAGCCAGCGGTCGACGTCGTGGCACAGCAGGGCGCTCATCGCGGTGAGCACGTTGGCGCCGTTGATGGTGGCAAGGCCGTCGCGCGCCTCCAGCCCCGGCACCGGGATGCCGGCGCGCTGCAGCGCCTCGCGCCCGGGCAGGCGCTCGCCCTGGTAGGTGGCCTCGCCTTCGCCCATCATGAGCAGCGCCATCTGGGCCATGGGAGCGAGGTCGCCGGAGGCGCCTACCGAGCCCTTCTGGCACATCACTGGTGTGACCCCGCGGTTGAGCATCTCCACCAGTGTCTCTGTGATCTGCAGGCGGTTGCCAGAGTTGCCGTGAGCGTGCACGTTGACACGCGCCGCCATGGCGGCGCGCACCGTCTCGGCGGGCGCCGGCGCGCCGACGCCGGCGGAGTGGTTGTAGACGAGGTAGCGCTGGAAGCTGGTGACCTGTTCGTCGTCCAGCACGATCTCGCTGAACTCGCCGATGCCGGTATTGGTGCCGTACATGATCTCGCGCGCCTTGATCTTCTCCTCAAGCATGGCCCGGCAGGCGTTGATGCGCGCCGCCGCCGCCGGATCAAGTTCCACCGCCTCGCCCTCGCGGGCGATGCGCACGAGTCGTTCGACCGTCAGCGAACTGCCGTCCAAAATGATGGTCACTATGGCTCCTTTCGCCGACGGAGGCGCCGACCGCCGAAGTGCAGAAGTGCTTCAATAGTGGGTGCGGCGTGCCCTACGGCGCCCCGCACACCGGACTGTTGGGCACGATCCGGCGTGACGCAAGGGGCTGCACCTTTTGTCCGGCATGACGGACGAGAAAAGACGCGCCTCCGGCGGCGGGCCGTGGCGCGCGGGTGGCGGCGGTCGGAGCCGTTGGCTGAAAGGGCGCTACCCGCGCAGGTGCTTGGCGATCTCGCGAGCTACGGCCTCGACGATGCCTTGTGCCCTCGCCATGCCGAACTCCTCGATGCGCCAGCTGGGCGCGGTGATGCTCACCGCCGCGTCGTTGGACGGCAGATCGATGGCGCAGGCGACGGCCGTGACTCCGAGCTCGACGGCATCGGCCACGGCGAACGACCTGGTGCGGTCCTCGAAGGCGGCGCCGGTGGCCGTATCGGCAAGGGGCACCCGCCGCCCCACCCAGCCGCTGTGCCGCAGGGCGTACTGACTCTCCACCTGGTCTACGTAGATGGCGTGGTCGCCGTCGAGAACGATGAGATTGGCGGTCTCCCGCGTTGCGTCTCTGAGGCGCACCAGATGGCCGTGGGCGGCTACCCGCAGCTGGTCGACCCAGCCGACCCTGGAGGCCAGGCTCACCAGCTCGAGCCCGAGCGAATAGGTGCCGTCTGGGTCGGTGTGGAGGAGGTCGCTCTCCACCAGATACGGCAGGATGCGTTGCACGGCCGCGCGCGACATGCCGGCGCCGCTGGCGATCTGCTGCAGTGTGAGGCCGCGCGACGCCGTGGCGAATGCCCTGAGCACGGCCAGCCCGTGGGCGAAGAGCGGCGCTTCCGCGCTAAGCTCGAAGGCGGCGCTGCCCAGCGACCAAGCCCGTTCGTTGGGGCGGTAGGCAACGAAACGCCGCGATTTGAGCAGGTTGAGCAACCCATAGGTGCTAGACCGGGGAATGTGGCACGACGTGGCGATGATGCTGGCGGGGGCTGGGCTGGTGCGGCGCCCGAGGAACTCGAGCACATCGAGCACCCTGGCGGCACCCCAGGTGGTGCCTTCTGCCTCCGACTGCGGGTTCTGGAGCGTCGCCTCGTCCCCCTTTCGCGCAATCCAGCATAGCGGCCGAGCCAACGCATCGCAACGAAAACGAGTTCAGCTCCCCGGACAGCGGGTAAAGCGCTCTTGATGTGGGCGGGACCGGGCGTCAGGGTTGTGCCTGTATTCTCGCCAATGCCTTACCTGGAGGACCTACGGTGCCAGCCTCTGACTCCGACGTGCGGCCTCGCGCAGGCCACCTGACCTACCTGAGCGAAGACGACAAGCAGGCCATCTACGAGGCTGCCCTGGAGATCATCGGCAGTGTGGGCATGCGCGTGCATCATCCCGCGGCCCTCGAGCTGCTGCGGGCCGCCGGCTGCCCGGTAGACGAGCCCGATCTGGTGCGTATCCCCCGCGAGCTCGTTGAGCAGGCGCGCGCCACGGCCCCGGCCGTGATCGCGGTCTACGACCGCGAGGGCCGGCCGGCCATGGAGCTGGGCGGCTACAACAGCTACTTCGGCACCGGCTCAGACCTCATGAGCACGTACGACCTGGAGACCGGCGAGCACCGCCCGAGCGCCCTTGCCGACATCTCGCGCGCCGCGCATCTCTGCGACGCCCTGCCCAACATCGACTTCGTCATGTCGTGCGCCCACCCCAACGACATCGAGCCGCACCGCTCCTATCTCGAGAGCTTCCGCGCCATGACCAAGAACACCACCAAGCCCATGGTGATGACCTCGGAGCACGCCGGCGACCTCGCCGTGATGTGGCAGATCGCCTGCGCCCTGCGCGGCGGCGCCGAGGAGCTGCGCGCCAAGCCGTACTTCACGATGTACCTCGAACCGGTGAGCCCGCTGGAGCATGCCGTAGAGAGCATGGCCAAGCTGCTGTTCTGTGCCGACAAGGGCATCCCGGCGATCTACTCGCCGGCGCCGCTGGCCGGGGGCACGGCGCCCATCACGGTCGCCGGGCACACCGCCCAGGGCACGGCCGAGTCGCTCTTCGGCCTCGTCATCCACCAGCTGCGGCGGCCGGGCGCGCCGTTCCTGTTCGGCATCGGCCCGGCGGTGCTCGACATGTCTACCTCGCAGTCGTCGTACAACGCGCCTGAGTACCTCATGACCTTCCTCTGCCAGATCGAGATGGCGCGCTGGCTCAACCTGCCCAACTGGGGCTACGGCGGCACCTCGGACGCGCAGGTGGTCGACGCCCAGGCGGGCCTCGAGATCGCCGAGCTCGCCTTCTTGTGCATGGCCGCCGGATCCAATCTCAACCATGATGTGGGGTACCTCGACTTCGGCCTCACTGCGTCGCTCGAGCTCATCGTCATCGTCGACGAGTACCTCTCGCTCAACCGCCGCATCTTCCGGGGCGTCGAGGTCACACCGGAGACGCTGGCCCTCGACACCATCCGCCAGGTGGGCCCCGGCGGCGACTTCCTCACCACCAAGCACACCGCCAAGCACGTGCGTAGCGCGCAGTGGCGGCCCACCATCATCAACCGCCTGGGCCACATGCGCTGGCAGGAAGACGGTGCCCTCGACCTGCGCGAGAAGGCCCGCCGCAAGGCCCTCAAGCTGCTCGAGACCCACCGTCCGCAGCCCCTGGCCGACGCCCTGGCCGCGCAGATCGACGCGCTCGTCGCGGGCTTCACGCCCGGGGCGTAGGCGTCCAACGCTCGGCGAAAGGAGCTCCACGGTGCCGGACCATCGCACGCTGGCGCGGCCTCGCGCAGGCCACCTGACCTACCTGAGCGAAGACGACAAGCAGGCCATCTACGAGGCTGCCCTGGAGATCATCGGCAGTGTGGGCATGCGCGTGCATCATCCCGCGGCCCTCGAGCTGCTGCGGGCCGCCGGCTGCCCGGTAGACGAGCCCGATCTGGTGCGTATCCCCCGCGAGCTCGTTGAGCAGGCGCGCGCCACGGCCCCGGCCGTGATCGCGGTCTACGACCGCGAGGGCCGGCCGGCCATGGAGCTGGGCGGCTACAACAGCTACTTCGGCAACGGCTCGGCGGTCACCAGCGTCTACGACCTGGAGACCGGCGAGCACCGCCCGACAAGGCTGGCCGACGGCGCCTCCGCTGCCCGTCTCTGCGACGCCCTGCCCAACATCGACTTCGTGATGGCCTACGCGCACCCGCACGAGGTCGACCCGCACCGTGCTCTCCTCGAGAGTTTCCGGGCGATGGTCCTCAACACCGTCAAACCCCTGGTTGTAGTGAGCGAGCACGCCGGCGACCTCGCCGTGATGTGGCAGATCGCCTGCGCCCTGCGCGGCGGCGCCGAGGAGCTGCGCGCCAAGCCGTACTTCACCCTGTATGTGGAGCCCGTGAGCCCGCTGCGCCACCCCGTCGACAGCGTGGCCAAGCTGCTGTTCTGTGCCGACAAGGGCATCCCGGCGATCTACTCGCCGTCCCCGCTGGCCGGGGGCACGGCGCCCATCACGGTCGCCGGGCACACCGCCCAGGGCACGGCCGAGTCGCTCTTCGGCCTCGTCATCCACCAGCTGCGGCGGCCGGGCGCGCCGTTCCTCTTCGGCATCGGCCCGGCGGTGCTCGACATGGGCACCATGCAGTCGGCCTACAACGCGCCGGAATACCTGATGACGTATGTCTGCGCCGTCGAGATGGCGCGCTGGCTCAACCTGCCCAACTGGGGCTACGGCGGCACCTCGGACGCGCAGGTGGTCGACGCCCAGGCGGGCCTGGAAGCGGCCGAGCTCACGCTGCTCAGCCTCGCCGCCGGCTCGAACCTCAATCACGACGCCGGCTACCTCGACTTCGGCCTGACGGCCGCCCTCGAGCTCATCGTCATCGTCGACGAGTACCTCTCGCTCAACCGCCGCATCTTCCGGGGCGTCGAGGTCACACCGGAGACGCTGGCCCTCGACACCATCCGCCAGGTGGGCCCCGGCGGCGACTTCCTCACCACCAAGCACACCGCCAAGCACGTGCGTAGCGCGCAGTGGCGGCCCACCATCATCAACCGCCTGGGCCACATGCGCTGGCAGGAAGACGGTGCCCTCGACCTGCGCGAGAAGGCCCGCCGCAAGGCCCTCAAGCTGCTCGAGACCCACCGTCCGCAGCCCCTGGCCGACGCCCTGGCCGCGCAGATCGACGCGCTCGTCGCGGGCTTCACGCCCGGGGCGTAAGGCGATGGCGGGCGCCGAGGTCATGCCCGGCGGCGCGCCGTGTCCCGGCTACGCCGGCATCGCGCCTGTTCACGAGGCGGCGCTGCGCGTGCTGGCGCGTACCGGCATGACGGTCATGGACGACGAGGCCGTCGTGCTGCTGCGCTCTCGCGGCGCGCGCAGCGACGGCCGCCGCGTCTACTTCGATGACGGCGTCGTAGAGGCGGCGCTGGCCAGCGCACCGCCGGCGTTCACGCTGGCCGGCCGCACGCCGGCGCTCGACCTGCGCATCGGCGACGGCCATCAGGTGTACGGCTCCGGCTCGGGCTGCGCCTACATCCTCGAGAACGACCGCGTGCGCCCAGGCGCCCTCGCCGACCTGCGGACCGCGGTCATGCTGGGTCATGCCTCACCCAACCTCGAGTTCATCAGCGACTCCATAGAGCTGCTCGACCTGCCCGAGGAGGCGCGCACCCGGCGCGGCGCCTACGCCGGCGTGACGCTGAGCGACAAGGCCCGCGAGTGGGTGGCGTCCGAAGATCCCGACATCGACGTAGCCATGCGCGTCAATGAGATCCTCTTCGGCGCCGACTGGCAGCGGCGGCCGCGGGCTCTCATCGTCCTCAACACCAGCTCCCCCCTGCAGCTTTCGGGGGAGAACGCGCGCATGCTGCTGCGCTGGGCCCGGCTCGGCCAGCCCATGTGTGTGACGGCGTGCGTCATGGGCGGCACCACCGGCCCGGCCACCCCCGCCGGCGTGCTCGTCTTGCAGCATGCCGAGGTGCTGGCCGCGCTCGTGCTGGCGCAGTCCGCGCGCGAAGGCTGCCCGTTCATCTACGGGGGCGTCTCAGGCATGGCGTCGCTGCGCACCGGCGCGGCGCAGTTCGGCACCGCGGAGTTCGCCAGGCTGGCCGAGGCGACCGTGGAGCTGGCGGGCTTCTGCGCGCTTCCGGTGAGAGCCGGCGGGGCGCTCACCGACGCGCACGAGCCGGACGCGCAAGCCGCCCTGGAGTCGGCTCTCGGGCTGGGCACGGCGGTACGCGCCGGCGCGGACTTCCTCTTTCAGGCCACCGGCATCCTGAGCTCGTTCAACGTCCTATCCTTCACGAAATGGGTGATGGACGACGAGATGATCGGCGCCTTGCGAGCACTTCAGGATCCGCTCGCTCTGGCCGCCGACGATCTCGCGGAAGACGTGATCGACGCGGTCGGTCCCGGCGGCAACTACCTCGCCGCGGTGCACACCAGGCGTCATGCGCGCGATCTGGACAGGGTCACCTTCCTGGTGCGAGAGACCTACGAGAGATGGCGCACCCGGGACGACTACGATCTGCGGGCCGCCGCGGGGCGCCGCGTGAAGCAGCTCCTGGAGCGCTACCAGCCGCCGGACGAACTCGACGCGGTGACGCGGCGGCAGCTCGAAGACTACTGCCTAGACTAATGCCCGTAAGCGCCGCAGGCGCCGTAGCGGCATAGAGGGACTCGCGGGCACGTCGTGCCCGGCCCCGGGCGGGCCTGTTGTCCGGTTCGCCGGACGTTCTCGGTTTCTGGACAGGCCGAGGGGCTGCGGCTTCGTCACGGGACCTGATCGACGATCGCCTTCAGGCCGCCGGCACACGCCCCCGGCCTGGCAGGGAACGCGCTCGCTGCACCGCAAGTGTCCATAATGTTGGAATCGTCCGAGGGACACTTGAGCCGCCAGGCCAGTCGCAGTACGGTCTGGGAGCTTGCCGAGTCATCATTTGTGATGTGGACGCGGTCGCCGGGTTGGCGACCATGGGGGACAGCCGAGATGACTGACCGACGGTGCCTGCGCGGTGCACGGATCAACTGGCTGACGCTTGAGTCAAGCGATCAGCTCTGCGTTCTGATGCCCAACAGCACCGCTTTCGACTCTCAGGGACCGTAAGCCGCAGGCCGGGCGCGCCTGCTCTTCGGTCGCGTCATTGTCACCCCTTTCAATCGCCGGAGTACGCCTGGCGGCGCGCTACCCGCGATTTATCCCAAGGAGACATGACATGGGAGACACACTGAAGCTGAGAATGCTTTCTTCCGACCAGGTAAGTACTATGCGTGACAAATGCTTCTACCTGCTGTCTGAGATGGGTATGAAGATCGACCACGAGGGCGTTCTGGCCATGCTCGCCGCCGCCGGCGCCCCGGTCGACACCGAGACCAACGTCGTGCGCTTTCCGATCGATCTCATCGAGGCGGCACTCAATACCGTGCCCAGTGAGCTGACCGTGAAGGGCGCCGAAGAACGCCACGACTGCCCCATCCCTCATCCCGACGGGCTGTTCTACGCGTGCACCAACATCCAGAGCATGCTGCACCACGACCCCGATTCCGGACGGTTCGTAGACAATACCGCGGCGCGCTTCGCTGAGTGGTGCCAGCTCATCGAAGTCATGGAGCACGCCAACATCTGCGCCATCCAGACGCCCATGGATGTGCCGGCGGAGAGCGCCGAAGTGCACGCCCTGAACATCCAGATGCAGAACACCACGAAGCCGCTGTGGATGCACGCCTTCAGCCTCGCTGCGGTGCCCTTCATGTTCGAGCTGATGGTCGCCAGGGTCGGCAGCATCGAGGCCCTGCGCGAGCGCAGCCTGGTGATCATCAACCCCGGGACGGTCTCGCCGTTCATCATGAAGACCATGGACGCGGAGGAGATCCTGCAGGCCTGTCACCACGGCGTGCCGATCTCGGCCGACGGTCACGCCATGGCCGGCTTCACGAGCCCCATGACGGTCGCCGGCAGCGTGGTGCAGAACTGCGCCGAGGTCTTGGCGCATGTGGTGGTCTGCCAGGTGATCAAGCCCGGCCACCCCATCATGATGACCCAGTTCAATGTCCCCGGCGACATGTCGACCGGTTTCTCCACCCTGGCGACCCCGGCCGCCAACGTGCAGCGGTCCGCCGGCGTGCAGCTCTGCAAGGAAGGGTTCGGGATCCCCGTCTCGGGGTGCCCCATCATGACCGACACTTATGCCTCCGACGGCAGGGCCGTGGCCGAGAAAGCCCTCGGCGGGCTGATGAGCATCATGGCCGGCATGGATATCGTCTACGGGCTGGGCCGGCTCGGTGGCGCAAGCCTGGCGAGCCCAATTCAGCTGGTGATCGACAACCAGCTCATCGGCCTGCTCAAGGAGTACGTCGGCGGCGTGCATGTCGACGACGAGTATCTCGCCGTCGATGAGATCGTCGCGGCGGGCATCGGCGGCTCCTTCGTCACGAAGAAACACACACTGCGCCACTGTCGAGACTACGTGGAGCCCAGCCTCTTCCGCTTCCAGTTGCAGCAGACGTGGGAGGCCGAAGGCGAGAAAGACCTCTATGCGCGCGCCGTCGATGAGTACCGACGGCTGCGGTCCACCGTCAAGCCTGTCGACCTTCCGGACGACGTGCGGCGCGCCATGGACGCGGTCGTCGCGCGGGCCGACAAGGCCCTCTGCCCGTGAGCCGCGCCGGCAACCATCCGGCGTGCGCCGTCACGCCTTTCGTCACCAGGAGTATTTCCGCGTCTTCGCACGCTAGGAGGAACCATGTCGCTCAATGACATCAAGCAGGCTGTACTTGGCGGCGACGAGACCGGCGTCGCCGGCCTCGTGCGCGCGGAGCTCGAGGCCGGCACACCTGCCGCAGAGATCATGAATCTCGCGCTCATCGGCGCGATGGACGAAGCCGGCGCCAAGATGGCCAGCGGCGAGTTGTTCATCCCCGAGGTGCTCGTCGCCGCCGCCGCCATGAAGGAGGCCATGGCCGTGGTTTCGCCACTCCTCGTCGGCGACGCGGCCGCGGCCCGTGGGACGGTCGTGCTCGGCGCCGTCGAAGGTGACGTTCACGACATCGGCAAGAGCCTGGTCGGGCTCATGCTCGACGGCGCGGGCTACACGGTCGTCGATCTCGGCGTCGATGTGAGCGCCGCGACCTTCGTGGCCGCCGCTCGCAAGCACCAGGCCGACGTGGTCGCCATGTCATCGCTCATGGTGACGACTATGCCGAAGATGAAGGTTATTATCGAGGCTCTGCACGAGGCCCACCTTCCGTCGCGGCCCATCGTCGGCGGGGCACCGCTCACGCAGGCCTACGCGGACGAGATCGGGGCTGCCGGGTATGCGCCCGACGCCGGCGGCGCCGTCAAGCTTGTCAACGGGCTGATCTAGGCGGGTCGCGCATGATCAGCCAACGGTGCCATATGCTCAGACAACTGTGTCTGTCGATATCGGGTCGTCGTCTCGGGAGGTGTTGCTTGGAGCATCGGTCTGTGATCGGGTGGCTGGCGACTCCGATGATCACCCGGTAGCAGTTGTTGGCCACTCGTTCAGTCGTCTGACAAGGGGGATTCCGTGCTCATGAAGTCGTCAAGACCATACAAGGCGAGCATCGCCGCCGATTGGCGTGCCAAGATCACCCTCGCTTTGGTGGCCTCGCTGATCGCACTGGCGCTGGTTCTAGTCGTGGGCGGATGCGGAAGCTCGGCTGGGACTTCAGCCAGCGCCAGCCCCACGAGCGGCGCGATCAAGATGGGCGGCGTGCTCAAGATCGGCGCCCAAGCCGGCAACGGCAACTTCGACCCCGTGCTCTTCGCGGGTGCGGTCGGCGACATTGAGCTTCAGTCGCAGATCTACGAGAAGCTTGTGACGCTGGGTCAGGACTACAGCGTTCAGCCCTGTCTCGCCACCAAGTGGAGCTCTCCCGACGGCAAGGTGTGGACCTTCACCTTGCAGCCGAACGTCTTGTTCAGCAACGGTCAGCCGTTCACGTCGGCAGACGTCGTGTTCACCATGAACCGGCTGCGCGCCAAGACCTCGCCCATGGCGAGCATCTACGCCAACGTGAAGAGCGTGACAGCGCCCGACCCCACCACCGTGGTGTTCACGCTGAAGAGAGTCGACTCCGAGTTCCCGGCGTCCCTTACGGACTACCGCGACCTGATGCTCTGCAAGTCGGTCAAGGATCCGGCGACGACCCCGGTCGGCACGGGGCCGTTCATGCTCAAGTCGATCTCGGCCGAAGACCGTGCCGTGCTCGTGAAGAACCCCCATTACTGGGGCAAGGACGCGCAGGGCAACCAGCTCCCGTATCTCGACGAGATCGACTACATCTACTCGCCCGATATCGCCGGGCAGGTGGCAAGCCTCCAGGGCGGCGCGCTCGACTTCGTCCCCAACCTCGACACCGAGCAGGCGCAGGAGGTCAACGGCAGCGCCTCGCTGAAGACGATCTCCACGTCGACCAACTACTGCTTCGAGCTTCAGATCCGCTGCGACCAGAAGCCCGGCAGCAGCCTGATGGTGCGCCAGGCCCTCCTCGAGGGCACCAACCTTCCCGGCATCGTCGCTCTCGTGGCGCCCGGCGGCGCCACGCCCGGCAACGGCACGCTCGTTGGTCCGGCGTACAAGAGCGACTACCTGAACGTCACGCCCAAGTTCGACGCCGCGGCCGCCAAGGCACTCCTGGCCAAGGCGGGGTATCCCAACGGCTTCTCCATCAAGGTTGTCACGCAGACGATCGCGCCAATCCCCGACATTGTGACTGCCTGGCAGGCGCAGATGAAGGCGATCGGGGTCACCGTCAGCATCCAGCAGGTGCCGTCCAGCGTGTACTACGCCGACAAGGGCACCGACACCTGGTACCAGGCTCCGTTCGGGGTGGTGGACTGGGGTACGCGAGCCGCGCCCATCACGTACTTCCAGCTCGCCCTGACCAGCACGGCTCCCTGGAACTACTCGCGCTGGAAGGATCCCGCGTTCGACGCCGTCGTCAACCAGATCGTCGCGACGCTCGATCCCATCAAGCGCGCCGCCCTGTATCAGAAGGCGCAGCAGATCCTGCAGCAGCAGGTCCCCATGATCAACTTCCTCGAGCAAGAGGCGGTGGCCGGCGAGTCTAAGAACCTTGACGGCATCGCGCTGGCGCCCGACTGGTCGCAGACCTTGCTGAGGACCGCACACTTCACGCAGTGACAAGCTAATCACGTTCGCCGCTGCGGCCCAGAGCCGGCGGCGCCGTCGAGGCGGTGGGGGTCCGCGCGGCCCCCACTGCCTCGACCCCAACAGCAGTCCCGCAGCGCGACACTCGTCGGCGAGCCCCGGGGATGTGTCCGCGCGTCAGGCCGGAACGAGCGGATGGTGAGATGGACGAGCCACTGAACGTCATACGGGTCGCGCCAGAGGAAGCCTTGGATGTGCTCCAGGCGCGCCCCCCTGCCGCCTTCGACGGGCTCCCCCCGCAACCTCCCGCGGAGCGCCCCCGGCAGTGGCGCATCTACTGGCGGCGTCTCAAGCGGCGGCCGGCGGCCCTCGTGGGCACCATCATCTTCTGCTTCTTCGTCTTCCTGGCCGTGGCGGGACCACTGGTGGCGCCCTACAACTACGCGGCGCAGAGCGCCGCCCTGCGCCTCCATGGGCCGACCATGGCGCACCCCTTCGGCACCGACGATTTCGGCCGCGACATCCTCAGCCGCGTGATCGTCGGCACGCGCAACATCTTCGTTCTGGGCGGTGTCGGCACGCTCATCGCGGTGCTCATCGGCACGGCCATCGGGCTGGGCTCCGGCTATGTGGGCGGCACCGTGGACGAGGTGGTGATGCGCTTACTCGATGTGCTCCTCTCGTTTCCCTCGCTGCTCCTGGCGCTCGTTCTGCTGAGCACCGTGGGCCCCTCGAACGTCAACCTGGTGCTCGTGGTCGCCGTCCTCTACATCCCCATGGTGGCCCGCGTGGTGCGCAGCATGGTGCTCGACCTCAAGAGCAAGGAGTTCGTGGAGGCCGCCCGCGTGCGCGGCGAGAAGAACTCCTACGTGCTCTTTCGCGAGATCCTGCCGAACTCTCTGCCGCCGCTGCTCGTGGAAGCCTCCATGCGCTTCTCGTACTCGATCTTCCTGGTCGCCTCCCTGGGCTTCCTGGGCCTCGGCGTGCAGCCGCCCTCGCCAGACTGGGGGCTGCAGATCGCCGCGGCCCAGAACTACTTCTCCCTGGCGCCCTGGGCGCTCATCTTCCCGGCCTGCACGATCGCCTTGCTGGTGGTCTCGACCAACCTCATGAGCGACGGTCTGCGCCAGGTCATGCTGGTCGGCGGGGGGAGGAGCTAACGATGGCCGCGATGTTCGAGATCGAGGGCCTCGCCATCGACTACCAGACCGAGCTGGGCGTGCTGCACGCCGTGCGCGACGTCTCGCTCAGCGTGCGCGAGCACGAGAGCTTCGGACTGGTCGGCGAGTCCGGCTCGGGCAAGTCCACCTTGGCCATGGGCGCCATCCGCTACCTGGCCGCCAACGGGCGCGTCACCGCGGGCAGCGTGCGCCTCAGCGGCGTCGACCTGCTGGGCCTGCCCGCCAAAGAGCTGCGCGCCCTCTGGGGCTCGCGCATCGGGGTGGTCTACCAGAGTCCGCTGAGTGCCCTGAACCCCTCCATCGTGATCGGCAAGCAGCTCGCCGAGGTGGCCCGCCAGCACCTGGGCATGGACCGCGCCGCGGCCTCCACGCGGGTCGCCGAGATGCTCACCAAGGTCGCCATGCCCGATCCCGAAGCGGTGATGCGGCGCTATCCCCACCAGCTCTCGGGCGGCATGCTGCAGCGCTGCGTGATCGCCATGGCCCTCATGACGAACCCCTCTCTGCTGATCATGGACGAGCCCACCACGGCCCTCGACGTGACCACCCAGGCGATCGTGCTCGACCTCGTCGCCGAGCTCAAGCGCGAGTTCGACTCGGCGATCCTCTACATCACCCACGACCTCGGCGTGATCACCAAGATCTGCGACCGCGTGGGCGTCATGTACGCCGGCGAGTTCATGGAGCAGGCGCAGTTGCGCGAGCTCTTCAAGAGCCCCTTGCATCCCTACACGCTCGACCTCCTGGGCTGCGTGCCGCGCTTCGACCCCACACCGCAGAAGCGCTCCCTGGTCACCATCCCCGGCGCCATCCCCCGCGTCGACGAGCTGCCCAGCGGCTGCATCTTCGCGCCGCGCTGCACCTTCGTGGAAGACGCCTGCACCACCCGCCGCCCGCCGCTCGCCGAGGTCGCCGCCGCCCACCTCTCCGCCTGTCGCCGCTGGCAGAGCGTGCCGGCCCCGGCGGAGTACCTGCGCGCCGCCACCGAGGCGGTGCGCCTCGCGGACGCCCAGTGCGGGCGCACCGAGGCCCTGGTGGGAGCCCACGCCGTGGAGGTCCACTTCAAGGCGGCGCGGGGGCTCATCCGGGGCCGCCACGCCCGTCTCATCCGCGCCGTCGACGGCATGGATCTCGAGGTCTGCGTGGGCCAAACCCTGGGCGTCGTCGGCGAGAGCGGCAGCGGTAAGACCACGGTGGCGCGCGCCATCATCGGTCTCACGCCCGCCACCGGGGGCTCAATCACGCTGCACGGCAAGTCCCTGCCGCGCTCCACCAGGTCGCGACCGCGGGCCACCCTCAAAGAGATCCAGATGGTGTTCCAGAACCCCGACGCGTCCTTGAACCCCACGCGCACGGTGGGCGCGGCAATCATGCGGCCGCTCAGCTTGCTCGGCGGCCTCAGCGGCCCCCGAGCGAAGGCGCGTGCCCTGGAGCTCTTGCAGGCGGTCAGTCTCCCGACGAGCTACTTCGACCGCCTGCCGCACGAGCTCTCCGGCGGTGAGAAGCAGCGCGTCGCCATCGCCCGCGCCTTCGCCGCCGACCCCGAGCTGATCCTCTGCGACGAGCCCATCTCCTCGCTCGACGTCTCGGTGCAGGGCTCGCTCATGAACCTGCTGATGAAGCTCCAGGTCGAGAAGCAGACCTCCTACGTCTTCATCAGCCACGACCTCTCGGCCGTGCAGCACCTCTCCGACGCCATCGCCGTGGTCTACCTGGGCCACGTCATGGAGATCGGCGATGCCACCCGCGTGCTGACGCCGCCCTTCCACCCCTACACCGAGGCGCTGCTCTCGGCCGTGCCCCTGGCCGACCCCGACGTAAAGCAGACGCCCATCCGCCTGAGCGGCTCGGTGCCCAGCGCCATGAACGTGCCCTCCGGCTGCCGCTTTCACCCGCGCTGCCCACGCTTCCTGGGCGAGCTCTGCCGTGAGCAGGAGCCGCCCTGGCGCGCGGGGCAGGACGATCACCGCATCTACTGCCACATCGCCCTCGCCGACCTCCTGCGCCTGCAGGAGACCACCCTGGTACTGTCGGATAACGCGGGGGCGAGTGATGGCACGCTTCATGCTCAGGCGCCTGGGCTTCATGGTGCTCACCGTCTTTTTGGCCTCGGTCATCATCTTCTGGGCCACGGAGGTCCTGCCCGGCGACGTCGCGAGCCAGGTGCTCGGCCGTTTCGCGAGCCAGCAGGAGAAGACCGCGCTGCGCCATCAGCTCGGCTTGGACAAGCCCATCCCCGTGCAGTACGAGCGCTGGGTGTCGAGCTACGTGACGGGCAACTGGGGCACCTCGGTGAGCATGGGCGAGCCGGTGCGCCAGGTGGTCTTCGAGCGCCTGCGCAACTCCGCCATGCTCGCCCTCGTGGCCTTCGCGCTGTACGTGCCCTTGGGCATCCTCCTCGGCCTCATCGCCGCCCTGCGCAGAAACAGCTGGCTCGATCAGACGATCTCGGTCGGCTCGCTGGCCTTCATCGGCCTGCCCGAATTCGTCTCCGGCGTGATCCTCATCTCGATCTTCGCCGTGCAGCTCCACTGGCTGCCGGCGAGCTCCTCCATCGATCCCCGCTCGAGCTTCGTGGATGCCTTTCCCTACCTGATCCTGCCGGCCGTCACGGTGGCGCTCACCAGTCTCGCCTACGTCATCCGCATGACGCGCTCCAGCACCGTGGACGTGCTGCAGATGGACTACGTGCGCACCGCCAACCTCAAGGGCCTGCCGCCCCGCCGGGTGCTGTTCACGCACGTGCTGCGCAACTCGCTGCTGCCCACCGTCACCGTGGTGGCGATCGGCATCGGCTGGCTGATCGGCGGTCTCATCGTCACGGAGTCGGTGTACTCGTACCCCGGGCTGGGGCGGCTCCTGCTGTTCGCCATCACCGAGCGCGACCTGAAGCTCGTCCAGGCCACCGCCTTGCTGATCGTGATCATCTACGTGATCGCCAACCTCGTCGCCGATCTCATCTACGCGGTGCTCAACCCGCGCATCAGGTACCAGTAGACGAGGTCACGCCCGGCGAGCCCTGAGTCATCGGCGCTTCACGAGAGACGCCCATGCCGGCCCCGACGGCTCGCCGGCAATCCAGCATAGCGGGCAAAGCTACGGCTGCACGCGAAAACAAGTTCAGCACGCTGGACACTGTCGCAGCGCCCTTGAAGCGGCCCGTGGCGAAGATCAGGGTTTAAGGGCGGCGTCATGCTATGCGTGCGTCGCCTACAGAGATGCACGTCGGAAGCGAGGGGCAAGTGGAGACAGCAGAGACCACCACGGCCGTCGGACCGCGCCCTGTGCGCGCGCCACGCGGCACGGAGCTGAGCTGCAGGGGCTGGCAGCAGGAGGCCGCCCTGCGCATGCTCATGAACAATCTCGACCCCGAGGTAGCCGAGCGCCCCGACGACCTCGTGGTGTACGGCGGCGCCGGCAAGGCGGCGCGTGACTGGGCGAGCTTCGAGGCGATCTGCGCCACCTTGCGGCGTCTGAAAGACGACGAGACGTTGCTGGTGGCCAGCGGCAAGCCTGTCGGCGTCTTCGCGACGCACGACATGGCTCCCCGCGTGCTCATCGCCAACGCCAACCTGGTGCCCGACTGGGCCACCTGGGACGAGTTCCGCCGCCTGGACGCCCTGGGGCTCACCATGTACGGGCAGATGACCGCCGGATCGTGGATCTACATCGGCACGCAGGGCATCCTGCAGGGTACCTACCAGACCTTCGCGGCCGCCGGCCAGAAGCACTACGGCGCCGATCTGGCCGGCCGCCTGATCCTCACCGCCGGCCTGGGCGGCATGGGCGGCGCCCAGCCGCTCGCCGTGAGCATGGCGGGCGGCGTGGCGCTCTGTGTGGAGGTCGACCCGGCACGCATCGCGCGGCGCCTGGAGATGGCTTACGTCGACGTCTCGGCGAACTCCCTGGACGAGGCCCTGGCGCTGGCCGACGAGGCCATGAAGGCCAAGCGGCCGCTCTCCATCGCGCTGCTCGGCAACGCTGCCGACGTGTTGCCCGAGATCGCCCGCCGCGGCCTGGTGCCCGATCTGGTCACCGACCAGACCTCGGCACACGACACGCTGAACGGCTACGTGCCGGCCGGTCTCACGCTGGACGAGGCACTGCGCCTGCGCTCCGCCGACCCCGCGGAGTACGTGCGTCGTGCCGTGGCCAGCATCGTGGTGCACGTGGAGGCCATGGTCGCGCTGCAGCGCGCCGGCTCCCACGTCTTCGACTACGGCAATAACATCCGCGGCGTGGCCGCCGAGGCCGGCTACGCCGACGCCTTCGCCTTCGAGGGCTTCGTGCCGCTCTACTTGCGCCCGCTCTTCTGCCGCGGCAGCGGACCCTTCCGCTGGGCGGCGCTCTCGGGCGAGCCCGCCGATATCGCGCGCACCGACGCCGCCATGTTGGAGCTGTTCCCCGACAACGAGATCGGTCACCCGCTGGATCAGCATGGCCGCCGACAGGGTGCACTTCCAGGGCCTGCCCAGCCGCATCTGCTGGCTGGAGTACGGCGAGCGCGCCACGGCCGGCGTGCGCTTCAACGAGCTGGTGCGCCGCGGCGAGGTCAAGGCGCCCATCGTGATAGCAATACGTCGGC